>JANQJG010000054.1 GCA_028281785.1 Rhodospirillales bacterium | reverse complement strand
ATGCTCGAAAGTGGCCCGCACTTCCTTGCGCTTCTCTCCTTGTCCGCGACGATTTTGGTCTCGAACCAGATCGATGCGGTGAATATCAACAGGCCCTAGCGAGGGAGGCCTTATTCACATGACGGATCGTCCCATATTCCTGGTGACCGGTGCCACTGGTGCCCAGGGCGGCTCGGTCGCCCGCCATCTGCTGGCCGCCGGCAAGCATCACGTGCGCGCCCTGACCCGAAACCCGGCGTCCGAGGCGGCGACAGCATTGGCCGCGTCGGGTGCCGAGGTCGTATCCGGCGACCTTGACCGGCCGGACAGCCTGCGCGCCGCCCTGTCGGGCGCCCGCGGCGTCTTCGGCGTGACCAATTTCTGGGAGCATTTTGACAAGGAGGAGCAGCAGGGTCGCAATCTGATCGACGCCGTCGCCGCGGCGGGCGTCGAAGACTTCATCTTCAGCGCCCTGCCGTCACCCAACGCGGTCGCGCCGGGCAAGTTCGACGTGCCGCATTTCGAGATCAAGGCGCGGCTCGCCGACCGTGTGCGTGAGCTCGGCCTCGGTGCCACCATCGTCCACGTCGCCTTTTACTACGAGAACTTCCTATCCTTCTTTCCGCCGCAGCGGCAGGAGGACGGCTCCTACGCCTTCGGCTTTCCTCAGGGCGACACGCCGCTCGCCTCCGTCGCAGCGGAGGATCTGGGAGGGGTCGTGACCGCCATCCTGAAGGATCGATCAGCCTTCCGGGACCGTATCGTCGGCGCCGTCGGTGACGAGCTGACGGGGACCCAATACGCCGACGTCATGTCCCGCGTGCTCGGACGGCGCATCGTCTACAACTATATCCCGCGCGAGGTCTTCGCCGGCTTCGGCTTTCCGGGCGCGGCGGATCTCGCCGACATGTTCGAGTTCAATCGGCTGCACATCCCGACCCGGAAGGCCGATGTCGATGAGAGTCGGCGTCTCTATCCGGCGATGCAGGGCTTCGAGGCGTGGCTCGAACACAACAAGACGCGGTTCGACGCGATCCTGGGCTGACTGCATCGGGCGCGCGCCCTTTGAACCCGCGCCCTGACGCGATTAGTCCGGCAGCCGCGCCTGGGCCTTCTCGCTCGTGAGTTCGTTGAGCGCGTCGCGGCCGATCCACCGGGCCGTGCGGTCCTCGGCTGCGGCCAGTTTTTTGGCCAGCGCGATGGCCTCGCAGTTGAGCGCCCGGTTGCGCTTGCCGACCTGTCTCAGTGCCCAGTTCACGGCTTTCCGAACGTAGTTGCGCGGGTCGGTGGCCTCGCGTTCGATCACCGGGAAGAAGGTTTCGAAGGCGGGGTTCTTGGCCCGCTTGTCGTGGACCGCGAGGCAGGCCATCAGCGTGAACCCGGCGCGCTTGACAAAGGTCTCCTCGCGCGCCGCCCAGTCATGCGCCTTGTCCCAGGCGAAGGCGGTCTTGTCGAAGAGATTGCTGCAGACTTGGTCGCACAGGTCCCAGGAGTTGAACTTGGCGACCCAGGATTCGAGCTGCTCGTCGTCCACCTGATCGGGGTCGTCGATCATGGCGGCGAGGATGCGCGCCTCATGGATGCCCGTCGCCCAGAGCTCGCCGGCGAGCTCGTGGTCGCAGCCGATTGTCTTGGCCAGCTTGCGCAGCTCGGGGATGCGCACGGCCAGCGCGGTCTCCGTGTTGATGCCGTAGCGCGCCATGCCCTCGAGCTGGTCGGGGCGGGACAGCGCGCGCAGGCGATCCAATACCTCGTCGAGAGTCACGGAAGTCCCCATCTGGCCGGCGGACTCGGCCACATGCTAGCATGACGGCCGATGAAAAGATATTCCGCCCCATGCCTCCGCCTCGCCATCCCTTGAGCCGTCTCCTTCCCGGTCGCGGGACGCGGCGGCGGCTCGCCCTCGGGCTTCCCACCGTGCTCGGGCTGCGCCGGCGCGGCTTCTTCATCCCCTATCGTTATGCCGAGAGTTTGTCCGACCCCGGCCATCGGCCGCCCTACACCGCGCTGGAGAAGCTGTTCAACGCCCGCAAGCCCGCTTTCGCCGAGCTCCTCGCCGCCATCGACGGTTTCGCGGCCGAGCTGGAAGCCATCGGCGGCGATCCGCCGCCGGCCCCGCGCTGGACCCAGGGCTGGTTCCCCCGGCTCGACGCCGCCGCCGCCTACACGCTTCTGCGCCGGCTCGCTCCCGCCCGCCTCGTGGAGGTCGGCTCGGGGCACTCGACACGTTTCTTTGCCCGCGCCATCGCCGATGGCGGCTTGGCAACGCGGCTCACCGCCATCGATCCGACGCCGCGCGCGGATATCGCGGGAGTCGCGGCCGAGATGATTCCCATGACCGTTCAGGCCGCCGGCCTCGCGCCTTTCGGCGGCCTCGCCCCAGGCGATGTGCTCAGCATCGATTCGAGCCATATCCTGATGCCCGGCAGCGATGTCGATCTCCTGTTGAATGTGATCCTGCCAAGCCTGCCGGCGGGCGTGATCGTGCATCTCCACGACATCTTCCTGCCGGACGACTACCCCGGCGACTGGGACTGGCGCGGCTACAACGAGCAGCTCGGGGTGGCGGCGCTGATCCAGGGTGGGGGATACGAGATCCTGTGGGCGAGCCGCTATGTGGCGACGCGCATGGCCGGGGCGCTCGCGGAAACGGTGCTGGCCCGGCTGCCCCTTCGCGAAGACGCTTTCGAAGCCAGCCTCTGGCTCCGCAAAACCGCCTGAAACCCCAGAGCGACCGAAAGTCAGTTCCGGAAGAACTGGACGCGCAGCCCCTCGGGCACGTGGAACAGGTAGTCGGTGTCCTCGACCGCCTCGTGGCAGTCATGGCAAAAGTTCACGGCCTGGGCATTGTCGCCCCGGCTGTCGCCGAAGAAGCTGCCGTCCGGCATGATCATGTAGTAGCGCCAGTCGGCGGTCTCGGGGCTCGTTCCCTTGGCCAGCTTCTCCATCATGAACAGGGCGCCGGCATAGACCGCGGTGTCGGCGGTGACGGTAAAGCTGTCCTTGGCCAGGATCGAGCCCTCGGGCATGGACACGCCGTCTTCGAGCCGGGCATAGGGTTCGGCCGCCACCTCGTTGGCATAGTTGTTGACATAGCGGTTGCCATGGGTCGCGGAGTTGTAGGGGGCGGTGTTGTAGCGCCGCCAAGTCCGATAGCGCTCGGCCGCGGGATCGGCGGAGGCCGCATAACCCCGGCCCATGTCGGCGGCGATGTTCTCATAGATGGTCAGTGCCTCGGCCGGCGTAAGCTGCGCCGGACGTTCGACCTTGAAGTGACGTTGCGGTCTCAGGGGGTCATCCGCCCCTGAGGGCTGCGCCTCGGCGCCAGTCTCGAACATAGCGAGGCTGATCAGGCCGGCAAGGATGGCTATGAAGAACAGCAGGAAGAGCCCGCGCCCTATCATACGCTCCTCCCTCCTTTTTTGATGCCTATGATGTCGAGATGGCGCGCGGTGGATGCCCCAGAAAGTCCATCTCACGGCATTTTGAGGGATTGTGACGAGGGGTCTCGCGGATGCCTTCGGCTCAGTCGTAGGGATCGGCCGCGTCGCGCAGACCGTCGCCGAGGAAATTGAACGCGAGCACGGTCACGATCACGGGCAGCATCGGCAGAAGCAGCCAGGGATAGAGCGCGACCGCCTCGATGTTCTGGGCCTCGACCAGCAGCACGCCCCAGCTCGTGATCGGCGGTCTCAGGCCCAGCCCGAGGAAGCTCAGCGCCGTTTCTGCCAGGATCATGGACGGGATCGATAGCGTCGCCGAGGCGATCAGATGGCTCATGAAGTTGGGCAGAAGGTGGCGGCCGATGATGCGGCTCGGCTTCGCCCCCATCAGCCGTGCCGCCTGGCAGAAATCCTCCTCGCGCAGGGCCAGCAGCTTGGAGCGTACCGCGCGCGCCAAGCCCGGCCAGTCGAGCAGGGCAAGGATCATGGTGATCCCCAGATAGACCAGAATCGGGCTCCAGGTTACCGGCAGGGCGGCCGAAAGCGCCATCCAAAGCGGCAGCTCGGGCAGCGATCGCAGGACCTCGATGATCCGCTGGATGACGTTGTCGACCCAGCCGCCGAAATACCCGGCGATGCCGCCGAACGTAATGCCCAGAATGAAGCTCAGGGCGACGCCGACAAGCCCGACGGTGAGCGAGATCCGCCCGCCATAGACCAGCCGGGAGGCGACGTCCCGGCCTAGCCGGTCGGTGCCGAGCAGGAAGAGCGTTCCACCTTTGGCCGGGCAAATAAAGTGAAAACTGCCCTCGATCAGCCCCCAGAACTTGTATGGATCGCCCATGCAGAAGAAACGGATCGGCTGTGGCTTGTTGAGATCGGGCGAGAACTCCCGTTTCAGCGTCACCATGTTGAGCTGGACCTTGAGCCCGTAAACGAACGGTCCGATGAACTCGTCTTTGTGGAAGAAATGGACCTGCTGGGGCGGCGCGTAGATGTATTTCGGATGGCGGCTGTGCAGCTCGTAGGGGACCAGGATCTCGACGAAGACGATGGAGAGATAGCTGGCCAGCAGCACCACGCCCGCTGCCATGGCCAGTTTGTGCTGGCGAAAGCGCCACCACATCATGCGCCATTGTGACGCCATGTAGTAGCGCTCCTGTTCGGGCGTCAGCGCCTCGGCCTCGATCGGATCGAAGGGCTCCGTGGAGACAAAGTGGGGAAGCTTACCGCTCATCGCCGCGTGCCTCCCGCGAGGCGGATGCGGGGATCGAGCACGGCCAGCAGAACGTCCGACAGAAACATTCCGATCACGGTCAGAAACGCCAGGAACATGAGGAAGGACCCGGCGAGGTAATAGTCTTGGCTCAGCAACGCCGAGAGCAGCATTGGCCCGGTGGTCGGCAGGTTCATCACGAAGGAGACGATGACCGAGCCGGAGACGATCTGCGGCAGCATGTTTCCGATGTCGGCGACGAAGGGGTTGAGGGCCATGCGCAGCGGGTATTTCACCAACAGACGGCCGGGTGCCAGCCCCTTTGCCCGTCCGGTGACGACATACTGCTTCTGCAGCTCGTCCAGCAGGTTGGCGCGCAGACGACGGATCATGCCGGCTGTGCCGGAGGTTCCGATCACGAACACCGGTACCCACATGTGCAGCAAAACCGACCACGTCTTGTCCATGGTCCAGGGCTGGTCGATGTATTGCGGCGCCATCATGTAGCCAACCGAGGTGCCGAACCATCGATTGCTCAGATACATGAGAATGAGCGCGAGCAGGAAATTGGGGGTGGCGAGGCCGAGGAAGCCTATGAAGGTGAGCCCGTGGTCTCCCCAGCTATATTGATGCGTGGCCGAGTAGACGCCGATCGGAAAGGCGACGATGTAGATGAACAGAATTGTTCCGAAATTGAGGAGAACGGAAAGAAACAGCCGGTCCCCGACGACATCCGAAACCGGCAGGTTGTACTCGAACGAGTAGCCTAGATCGCCCCGGAGAAGACCGATCAACCATAGGAAGTACTGTTCGTGGAGCGGGCGGTCGAAACCGTATTGCTGAATTAGGTATTCGATTCTCGCCATATTTGCCGCTTCGCCCTGGGCCCTCATCTCCTCGATTTGATTGGTGAGGTAGTTGCCCGGCGGCAGCTGGATGATAATGAACACGAGGACGCTGATGATCAGCAGCGTCACGATCATCGTCAGCAGGCGGCGCACGAAATAGTTGGACACGGTGGTCGCCCCACCCGATGGCTATTTGGCGTCGGCCAACCAGAACGTATCCGGCCGGTAGATGCCGAAATGGGCGCCCGGATCCCAGTTATAGATGCCCTTCTCCGGGACGTTGCGCAAGCGGTTGCTGACGATCACCGGCTGCAGGACGCCCGACACGATGCCGATCGAGTAAACCTGATCGGTATAGATATCCAGCATTTCATGCCAGATCTTCGCCTTTTCCTCGCGCGAGGTTGCGGTCGCCCATTGTCCGTTGAGCTCGGCGAGCCGCTGGGCGGGTTCGAGGTCGATCGGCGATCCCGCCTCGCCCTTGGTTTCCAGGTATTGGCCCCATTTTGGCCACTGATTCTGGGCCTGCGTTGTCGGGGCCAGTTCCCGCGGAGATGAGTCGGGACCGGGAATGCCGTTCTCGATGCCCCACCAGCTCGACATTACGGTGGTTCCCGCGAAGATGCGGTTGCGGAACACGTCCCGCTGCAGCACGGTGTTGTGCAGCTTGATCCCGACCTCTCGCCAGGCCTCCCCGATGAGATGCAGGACATCCGATTGCTCGGTGCCGGCATCGGCCGAGTCGACAACGATTTCCATCGGCCTGCCGCTGGGGAGAAGCCGCAGCCCCTCCCTGTTGCGTTTCTCGAGGCCCAGCCCGTCCAGAAGTTTGTTCGCCTTTTTGGGGTCGTAATTGGCCCATCGCGTTGCATACTCCTCGCGATAGAGGGGGCTATCGGGAAGGACCGTGTTGTTGGCCTCGAGGGCGAGCCCAAAGAAGATCGAATCGTTGATATCCGTGCGATTGATGGCGAGCGAGAGGGCGCGCCGGAAATTGGTGTTGCGGATCAGGGACCGCCAGTCCTCATCGGACGTCGTGAGATTGGGATAGAGCGCCATGCGCGCGCCCCGCGCCGTCCGCCACAGCCGCACCGTATAGTCGTTACGCTCTTCCGCTTCTTTCAAGAAGGTCACGTTGGCGAACTGCAGGCCCTGCGTCTGCAGGTCCGACTCACCGGTGCCGACCTTCGCTGGTATCAGGCTCGAACTGGCGATGGTCATGATCCAGCGGTCGATATAGGGCAACTGGCGGCCGTTTTTGTCCACACGATGGAAGAAGGGATTGCGGGCGAAGATGAAGCGGTCGGTGGGCGGCCTGTTGGTCAGGATCCAGGGCTGAAGGGTTGGGAGGTCCGGGTTGTTGTTCCGGTATTGCCGCCCGAGATGGTACTGGAGTGCGACCCAGTTCCGCTGCCGGTGTTCCTTGACGCGCTTGGCCAGCGTTTCCGGGTCCGCGTACTTGGCGTGAAACTGCTTCATGTAGTGGGCCGGGCGATAGACGTAGAGGGGCGCGGCCCCCGCCAGCGCGGTCAGGAAGTGGGCGTTCGGCTTGGACCAAGTGTAGCGTACCGTGGTCTCGTCGATGACCTCGAATTTCGGAGCCTCCCCGTCGACCAACATCAGAACCGGCGGACCACCCGGCGACACGTCCTTGTCGGTGGCGAAATCCTCCCAATAATAGCGGAAATCCTCGGCCGTGAAGGGATGGCCGTTGGACCATTTGTGGCCCTTGCGCAGCTTGAACGTAAAGATTCGGCCTTCCTTGACCTCGTACGACTCGAGGATATCGGGCTCCAGCTCCAGTTTTTCGTTGTAGCCGATCAGCCGGGCATAGCCATAGACGACCATGCGCTTGGTGTCCTTGGTGCTGCTCATGAGGGTCCGCAGATCGCCGCCATGACGGCCGGGTTCCCGTCCCTCGCCGGCGATCTCGATGATTTTGGGCTCTTGCGGAAGGCGATCCTTGGCGGCGGCCAGCTTGCCGGCCGCGATTTTTTCTTTGAGCATCGGCGGATCGATGAACTCGTTCGCGGTCGCCCCCGCGATGGGCGTGGCCAGGATCAGGCCCGCGCAGGCGACCGAAAGGGCAAGTGCTGTCGTAGGGTTACTTTTTTTCATTGCATGATCTCCGCGAGCTGGGGCGCGTGATGGGCGCGGACGTAATGTCGATCACCCACATCGATCAGATCGGGTTCTTCCGAATCCGTCGTGTGGAAGGGCGGCGGCCAGGCGAGAGGATCGGACGCCCGTCCTTCCATCAGGGACGAAAGGTCGAGGCGACGGCGTGGATCGGGATAGGGAACGGCGGAAAAAAGCGCCTGGGTATAGGGATGCACGGGATTTCGGAACAAAACCTCGCGCGGCGCCAATTCCACCAGCTGTCCTGCGCACATGACGGCGATCTCATCGGCCACGTAATCGATCACCGCAAGATTGTGGGAAATGAACAGATAGGTGAGATTGAGCTCGTCCTGCAGGTCTTTGAGGAGGTTCAGAATCTGCGCCTGAACCGAGACGTCGAGGGCGGAGACCGGCTCGTCGCAGATCAACAACTCCGGCTTCAGGGCCAATGCCCGCGCGATCCCGACCCTCTGGCGCTGGCCACCGGAAAAGCTGTGCGGATAGCGGTTGAGGTATCGCGGGTCGAGACCGACCAGACGCATGAGTTCGGCGACCACCTCCCGGCGGTAGGCCGCGTCTCCGATCTCGTGGATGACAAGGGGCTCGCTCAGGATCTCGAAGACGGTCATGCGCGGATTGAGGGAGCCGAAAGGATCCTGGAACACGTACTGAATCTTGCGCCGAAGCGGCACCATTTCCTGATCGCTCAGTTCCAACAGATCGATATTGTTTCCCCGGTCGTTGAACAGGACTTGGCCGCGGTCGGCGTCGATGGCCCGCAGGATGATCTTGCTGACGGTCGTTTTGCCGCAGCCGCTCTCCCCGACGAGGCCCAGGCAGGCGCCGCGCCGAATCCGAAAGCTGACGTTGTCGACGGCTTTGATCCTGTGCTGAGAGCCGCCGCCGATCATTTTCTTGCCCCGCCGCAGCGTGAAAGACTTGCTGACCTTGCGCACCTCCAGCAGGGGGGTGTTCGAACCCTGCGCGTCGGCGGGCCATTCCGGCTTGGCGGCGAGAATATGGCCCGTTTGATGCTCGATCTCACGAATCGGGACAAGGCGTTCGCCGGGCTTCATGTCGAAATGCGGCACGGCGCGCAGCAGGGCCTTGAGATAGGGGTGCTCCGCGCGATCGAAGATTTCGTAGAGGGGCCCGCTCTCGACGACGCGGCCGTTGTACGCGACGACCACTTCCTGGGCGACGTTGGCGACGACACCCAGGTCGTGGGTAATGATGAGAACCGCCATCCCCAACTCCGCCTGAAGATCGTCGATAAGCTTGAGGATCTGGGCCTGAATCGTCACGTCGAGCGCGGTTGTCGGCTCGTCCGCGATCAGAAGGGCGGGCCGGCAGACCAGCGCCATGGCGATCATGGCCCGTTGCCTGAGCCCGCCTGACAGTTCGAACGGGTAGGTGCGATAGGCCCGCGCGGGATCGGGGAAGCCGACCAGCCGCAGCATCTCGACGGTGAGCTCGCGTCCCTCCTGCGCGCTCACATTGCGGTGAATCGCAAGCGCCTCGTGCACTTGGTTGCCGATCGTGTGCAGCGGCGAAAGCGAGGTCATCGGTTCCTGGAAAATCATCGAAATGCGGTCGCCGCGGATCGCGTGGAATTCCTTGCCGTCCCTTTCGACGGAGGCGAGATCGATGGTCTGCCGGCGCCGCTCGACGTCGATGCTCTCGCTCCGACGCTCCGGATCGTTGAACAGGATCTGGCCGTCGGTGATCCGTGCCGTGCGAGGCAGCAGGCCCAGTATGGCCTGCGCCGTCACCGACTTGCCCGAGCCCGATTCGCCGACCAGCGCCACCGTGCCGCCGGCCGGCACGCGGAAGGTGATACCGTCAACGGCTCGAACCACGCCCGCCTTCGTGTGGAACTCCACGCGGAGGTCCTGGACATTGAGGAGATCGTTCACGGGTGAGGCTCCGCGGTAACGCTGTCCAGGGCCGCGAGATTGGCCACGCTTGCCGGGTCGATCTCGAGACCATTTTCCCGCGCGGCCTCCATGGCCCGCGTAACGATCTCGCGAAATCCGTCGAGGCTGGAGTCCACGGCGATGCGTCCGTGATTCGCCGTCAACACCAGTTGAAGCCAGCCGTTGGATTTGTCCCGTTTGGTCGAGAAGTATTTGAGGCGCAGCTTGGAAAGCTCGCGCCAGGCGATGCCCCGTCGCAAGGGCATCGTCGTCAGAATGCCGTCCTCCGATACTTCGATTCGTGTGAAATGGCGGCTCACGGTTCTCAGCCCATACACCGTGAAAAGACAGATCATGCCGCCGAAAAGATAGGTGACGAACGGCTTGCCCGAGACCATGACCAGGGGAAACGCCGAGATGACGATACCGAAGCCCGCGCGTAAATAGTCGCCGAGGACGGCGCGGAGGGGATAGCCGTAGCTGCTCATGACACGAACACCTCCCGCGCATGCATCCAGCGCGCCGCGGGGTGATCGCGGGTGCGTTCGCAAAGGCGTTCAATGAACCGCCATGTCTCGGCATCGTGGATCCAATGATGGGTCAGCAGCCCGGTCGGCTCATCGGGATCGACGGCCTTCCGCCGGCGGGCCGACAAATGCTCGACGAGTCGAGCCAGCACGGTTCGGACTCCCAGGAATTCGCGATGGCCTCTCCAATTGACCGGGTCGACATGCGTGTTGACTTGGCGCAGGCCAGGCGTCGGCGAGGGCATAGGCCGGGGGCCGAAGGTGGAGACAGCAGAATACCCATGGCCGGGCAGGCGCGGCAAAAGGGTGGCATCGATCCGGTTCCAGGGCGGCGTCAGCACGTCCAGGCACGCCGTGAAGGGCCGGAGGGCCGACCGGCCGGCGGCGAGTTCCGCCAGCATGCGCTCTACCGGGCGATGGGCGCCATACTCCGACTTCTTCTCGTCGGGGGGAGCATGATTGACGTGATCGAATCCGTGCTGCAACACGCCGATACGCTGCCTGCCGTTGAGGCGCTGGGCGAGCGTATCGGTCGCAGGACGCGGGATGACGGCAATCGAAATCGGAATGTCCAGATCTGCGCTCACACCCAACAAAACTTCCAGTTCCTTCGTCGCGTCCGTCGCGTCGTCATCCCGCCACCAAAAGGTCGCGAGCCGTGCCTCTTCGCCCCAGGCATCGAGTTCGTGCTTGAGTTCGCCCCAATCGGCCTGTGACTCTCCCTGCACGCCTTAGAGCCTGTTTGAGAAGTCGCATGGAGGCTGCGTTGGTCCGAGGCCAACCCGTCGGGACGCGGCGCTTATCCCCGCCGAGGGCGTCGCTCGTCGCTCGATATGCTCGGGCATGTCGTCGCTCCTCGCTCCTGCTCGGTCGGCGAAATCGCCGCCGTCGCAGCCCCATGGGACTTCTCAAACAGGCTCTAGCCGCGTTCCTAATGCTTGCCCGCTTTGATTGCGAACTATTTTCATTCGTTACAGTCCCCCGTCCAACGTACCGACAACTCGCGGACAAGCCAAGCCGTTCCAGGGCCTCTTGACACTCACCGCACCAGCCAGATCGATGTGCTAACTGTCAACAGGCCCTAGCCCGGGTCACCGGGCTGTGACGCGAAGTGAACCGAGGATGCGGGCCGTTCCTTCCGTTCCCGAAAGGTTGATCCCGCTGGCCTCGGCCGGTCTTCCCGCGAGGGCGTCGTCGACGGCCCGGCCCAATCGGTCCGGCGACAGTTCCTCGGCCTCCACCATCCATATAAGGTTTTTTTGTTGCAGAAGTTGGGCACGAAGAGTCTGCTCGCTTTCGTTCCCGGCCGCGAACGGTACGATAATGGCCCGAGCGCGCGATCGCAGGATGTCCATTACCGTGTTGTATCCGCCCTGCGAGATCGACAGGGCGCAGCGGGCCAGCATCCGGGGAAGATCCGGCCTCATGCGTTCCACGAAAACACCTGTTGGCGCCGTGACGCTCAGCTTTCGGTATTCTGTCTCCGGCATGTTCGGTCCCGTGATCAGCCGCCACGGCAACCTTGCCGCGCGACATCGGTCCCGGGCCGTCAGCGCCGCATGCAAGAGTGGCGCGCCCACCGCTCCGCCGCCGGCCGACACGATGACTTCGCCGTTGCCGGCGCCGTCTGAAGAAGGCTGTCTCTGTTTGTCTACGACATAGCCCGTGTATCGGATCAGATCAGCGATGCCTGCGGCCTCGGGGAAACTGGCCTCGAGCGCAACGAGGTTTGGATCGCCATGAACCAGCACCAGATCGAACCATTCGCGCGCGGTCTCGACCATTTCGCGGTTGCGCTCGGCCCGGGGCTTCCGCACCAGGATGTCGCGGACGCTGCAAGCGATCAGGGCGCGTGGCCGGCGGGCACGGGCCGCCTCCATAAGGGGGATGAGCTCAAACCGGAATTGGCGTCGTCCGAAGGGAAACATCTCGATCAGAAGAATGTCCGGCCGGTGTGAGGCGAAGATCCCCAAAAGCTCCTCCCGGCGCCTCGCCCGCCAGGCATCGTCGATTTCGCGTCCGTTCTCCTCGACCAGTTTGTTGAAGCTTTCGTCGGACGCGATAACGGCTGGCAGGCGCAGGAGTTCGGCGTTGCCGAAGGAGATGCCAGGGACGTCCGGACCTCCGAGAACAACGGTGACCGGCTGTCCCGCGGCGGTCATGGCCCGGACGATCGCCGCCGCCCGCTTGACATGCCCAATCCCCAGCAGATGCTGGACATAAAACAGAACGCGCCCCGGCATCAGCCTGGCTCCAGGCTGATATTGAGCCGGTCGATCGAGAGTACGCCGCCGTCGCCGACGCGGAACAGATGCGCCATCCCGTCCCGGAGCTTGACGGGTGGCTTTCCGGTCATGTCCCAACCGCTGGCGAGGGCAAACGCGGCACGAATGACACCGGCATGGGCGACCGCCGCCGTGGGTCGGCCGCTCTCGGCCACCTCCCGAAACCAGGACGACAGCCGGGCTTGAACATCCCTGGGGCTCTCGCCCTTCGGCGGTCGGAAGTCCAGGCCCTTGCCCTCATTGGCGGTCATGAGATCGCCGAACTCAGCGCGCAGATCCTCGATTCGCCGCCCCTCCCATTCACCCCAAGCCATCTCCGCGAGCCGCGGATCGACCTCGGCTTCGGTGACACCCAGCAGGCGCGCGGTTTCCTGCGCCCGTCGTCTGGGGCTGACGAACCATTGGAACCCCGCCAGCTCATCTGGAAGGCGCCAAGTGCTGACCCATTCGCGGCCCATTTCGCTCAGCGGCGTGTCGACCGTGCCTTGGATGCGCCGCTCGGCGTTCCATTCCGTGGGGCCGTGGCGAATCAGCGCCACCGGCGTCGATTTCGGGATCATGCGGAAGCATCCTCCAGAAGGGTTGCGAGCGGCGCCGACAGCACATGCGCCGCCCGTTCGATATCGTGGTTGCGGGCGACGTTCAGATGCGCGGCCTCTCCCATCCGGCGCCGGAGTGTCTCGCTATCGATCAGCCTGCCGAGATCCTTCGCGAACGTCCCGGGATCCTCGGGAGGCGAGAGAAAACCGGTCACTCCATGGCGGACGATATCGGCCACCCCGCCATAGCGCCCGGCGACCACGGGCAACGCGGCAGCCTGGGCCTCCAGCAGAACCATCCCGTACGCCTCGTTCACCGCCGGCCAGGCCAGAAGGTCGCACGCGGCGAAGACACCCGGAAGAACCTCTGGCGGATGCTCGCCCAACCAGATCACGCGTTCTTGGACTCCCTCGAACGCCGCCTCGACCTCCCGTCGGGCGGAGCCATCGCCAACCACCAGCAGCCGCCAAGGCCGCGCCTTCAGATCCGCGAGAGCGGCCGCAAGGCGGCGATAGGAGGACAGCTTATCGCCCGGCCGCATCATGGCGACGGCCAGAATCCAGGGCTCTGCCGGGTCGAGATTGGTCTCGCGGCTTAGCGCCCGGCGATGTTCGGCCCGCTGCGCGGCCGCCTCGGCATAGGATGAGCTGTCAAGGAAGGGCGGCAAGTGGATCAGACTGGCTTCTGTTCGGAGCAGCGGCCTGACGCATTCGTCATCCGCTCTGTTCAGCCCGAACACGACATCGGCGCGCCCGATGGCCTCGGCTACGGCCCGGTGCCCGATGGCCCAGGGCCCCCGCGCTTGCTTCGGCGCGTAGGACGCCTCGGCGGCCAGATAGGGGATTCGCAGGGCATCCGCGACTGCGGGTCCCAACCAGTCCGGCGCCTTATGGTAGAGATGGTAGGTGAACCAGGCCTGCGGGCGCCGGTCGGGTGGCAGCTTGCGATATCGCCGCAATAGGCGATCCGCCAAGCGCCCGCCCAGATCCCGAAGACGCCGCTGCCGAACACCATTTCCCCGGCCGTCGAAGCTGCGGAAGCCGCTGGCCAGCTCGACCTGATGGCCGGCCCGTTGCAGAGCGCCCATCAGCAAACGCGCCATCCGCCGGTCGCCGGAGGGGGCGGGATGATGGGGCGGCTTGAGGGGCGGGTAGAAAGCGATCCGCATGCCGACCCCCTCAGCCTGTGTCGAATTTGGCGGCCAGCCTGTCGAGGCCGGGCTCACAGCCGAAATCGGCGCGCAGGCGTTGGGCTCCCGCGGCACCCAGGCGGAATCGCAGCTCGGGGGCCGTGATCAGCGTTTCGAGCCCTTTGGCCAGGGGCCGCGGGTTGTCGGGAGGGACCAGGAGGCCCGTTTCTCCATCCTCGATGATCTCGGGAATGGCCGAAACGCGCGTCGAGATACAAGCGAGGCCCTGGCTCTGCGCTTCCATCAAAACGTTGGGCAGTCCGTCGCGGTCGCCATCCTCGGCAACCCGCGAGGCGAGGGCGAACAGATCCGCCTCGCGATAATGCCGGATGACATCCTCCTGCGACCGGGCGCCCATCCAGACGACACGGGACGCCAGCCCCATTTCCGCGGCCATGCGCTTCAACGCGTCCATGAGCGTGCCGCCGCCGATATGCACGAATCGCCAGTGCAGGTCCTTGGGCAGAAGGCTCAATGCCGTCAGCAGTACGGAATAACCTTTCTTCTCGACGGCGCGGCCGACCGAAAGAACGGTTACCGGGTCGGACCGGTCGCGGCCGTCCCGGGCAGGGCGCGTCGCGTTGGGAAGCGGGAAACGGTCGAAGTCGAGCCCATGACGGACCAACTCCACGCGCGAAGGCTCCGGCGCGAGCGTGCGCAGATGGTCGAGATTCGCGCTGGTGCAAGTGACGAGCCAGCGGCAGTCCGCGAGCTTTTCCCGCTTCTCCCAGTCCGGCAGGGTCCAGATATCCTTGGCATGGGCCGAACAGCTCCAGGCCAGGCCGCGCATCCGTGCCGCGTAACGCGCCACCGAGGCCGGGGTGTGGAGAAAATGGGCGTAGATCCATCCGACCTCCGGCCCCAGCTCCCGGGCCAGAACCAAGGCTTGGCCAAATCTTCGGATGCGGTTCGGTGTCGGGTCGCGCCTCAGATCCTTCAGCCAGAGACGCAGGGCGGCCACATACCCTGGGAGCCGCCGCGCGGCGAGCCAGGCCCCGAGAACGCGGCCCGGTTCCTGATGAAGGTACTCCGGCAGATAGGTCACGGGGGACCGAATCTCGCTATGAATCGGGTGCCGACGGGTATCGGTGGGGTGGCGCAGCGAAATCAGTCTCAGGTCGAGTCCGCGCTTCTCCAGCCCCAGCAGCTCCTGCGCGATGAAGGTCTCGGAGAGCCTTGGATAGCCTTTCAGGACAATGGCGATGGGGCGCTGCACGTCAACCGTGTCGGCTTACCACCGACAGCTCGGCGGTTTCCAAGGACCGTTGCGTAAGCCATCTGTCCACCAGCCCGTTGATCACGGACAACCCATCCAGCAGGCCCGGAATGCGCACGTCGGACGGTTTGGGCTGTTCGGGAAGCGTCCGCAGGGCCAAGGCCATGTCGCGTGGGCTGTGGATCTCGTCCTCGAGGATCATCCGCGCCAAGCCCAGGTCCTGGGCCCGCGACGCGCGGATGTATTGCTCGAGTCTCGGCGCCGTCCGCGGCATGATCAGGCTCGGCTTGTCGAACGACAGGATCTCGCAAAAGGTGTTGTAGCCGCCCATGGCGACCACTCCGACGGCGTTGGCCATCAGATGCTCGACATGGGCGTCGAAGGTGATGGCGTGGACCTTGTCCAACCGCCCCACGCGCTGCATGAAGTCGGCCTGCATGTTGGTCCGCATAAACGGGCCGAGCACGAGCAGCGCGGGGTGGGGCAGCCCGGGATCGTGTTCATAGGCCCGCAGAACCCAGTCGATAAGCGCCGCTCCGTCGCCGCCGCCGCCGGTCGTCACCAGAAGGTAGGGCTGGGCGCCGACGGCCGGGATCGGCTGGGCGGGGACCGAGGAATGCGACCAGGACCGCCTGAGATATCCGGTATATGTGATCTTCTGCTCGACCGAGGCGGGAACGGGGACGCCGATCAGCGGGTTGCAGATGCGCGGCAGGCCATAGACCCAGATATGGTCGTAAAGGTCGGTCAGCGCCGGCAGCGCGTTCTTTCGCGCCCACTCGCTGGCCAGCGTCCTTGGCTCGTCCATTACGTCGCGAAGACCCAGCACCAGCGGCGTGCCGCGGGACTTGAGGAAAGAGAGCGTCTCCCGAACTTCGCCCCGCAGTCCGAGGGGCTCCTTGTCCACCAGGAAGATATCTGGAAGGAAGGTCTCCGCCGTGTGGCGGATGATCGACGCCCTCAAGGCCAGGATGTCGTCGATCCCGATATCGAGCCGGAGCGAGGTGTAGTCCCCGCCGCGCAGCTTGATCACGCCTGGGATACGGACAAAATCCACCCGCGCGCGGAAATCGAAGCTGCCGACGATCGGCGAGCCCGAAAGAATAAGGACCGAGAGATCCTTGCAATGGTCGACCAGGGAATGGGCGATGGTGCGACATCGCCTGAGATGTCCGAGCCCGAAGGAGTCATGGCTATAGATCAGGAGCCGCGCGTGCTTCCTTTTCCGGCTCATGAATCCCCCCAAGCGCCCTTCGTTCGGCCAGTTGGGCATTTTATCTTCGGTCATGGGCCGTTGAAACAACGTTTTCCTCGCATATGTACCGAGAGATATGGTGATGTTCGGGCCATGGTCCTATGGCGGCGCGACCTCTTGATCCGTGCCGGAAACTGTCGGCTTGGCGAGAATGGCGGGCGGTCTGGTCCTTCTCGCACGCATTTTGGCGCCTATGGTCGGGACGGATCACCCAAATGTGAAGGGGTGGGCGGTCGATACATTTTGAAGAGCTATCGCGAGGCGGTGCCGCGCCGCTGACACCGTAAGCTGTCGTCGAGGGAAGGAGATAATCGCGTCTTGCGGTCGCTCGAAAGTCTGGCGTTATGTATCAACTGACCTGGAAAAGCCGGTCGGGCTGGCGCGAGATGGCGGGTGACCTGGCGCCGCCGGCGCCTCCCTCGGAGCGCGCCGTTCGAGGGGCCGCCGTGCTGATGTGGGAGGAACACTGCGTCGAATGTGCGGTTCCGTCCTGCTATCGGGTCTGCCCGCTCTATATGGCCCGCGGCGACGGCCAATGCGCGCGCTTTGCTTATGGCATCTATCCCAATCGGTCGGTCGAGGGGGCGCTGGTTTTTGGCGCGGACATCCGTTTTCGCCGATGGGGCAAGCTCGAAGCCTTTTGGCCGGCGCGCCCCCGGATTCTGTCCCTGACTGCCTTACGGCCTCTCTCCGCCATGTTGAACGGGCTCGAAAAGGGCGCCGCATGGGTTCGGCGCCTGCCGCTGCCCGGGGATCGGCCGGCCCGGCTGGGCGAGCGGCTGCGCCGGTCTCGCAAGCGGACGATCCGCCGGCGGTTCGGATTGGCCGCGGAGGGAGCGCGGGTGCCGGATGCGCTCTACATCCAGGTCTACTCGGCCCATGATGCTCCCCATCGATTGCAGCTGGAGATCGACCGCGAGGCCGCGGAACCCAAGCAGAGTCGAACGCTCTATCGGAAAAGGCTGGATCTCCGGCCCGGCTGGAACAGCTGGGAGATCCCCTTCTCGGAATTGCCACCGGGGCCCGGCAAGATTCGGTTATGGCCGGAGAACGATGCCGAGATCCGGCTGGTCTTCACTTGGCTGGATCTCGTCGTATACGCCGAGGCGGAGCGAACGAAATCCGAATCCCCGGTCCCGTCGGGCCGTCCGGCGGCCAAGGTGAAATGCGTTGCCTGGGATCTTGACGGGACCCTTTGGGACGGGGTGATCGGGGAAGACGGAGCCGCCGGCGTCACGCCGCGCGCGGCCGTGCTCGATCTCGTCAAGCGGCTGGATGAGCGCGGCATCTTGCAAACGGTCGCCAGCAAGAACGATTTCGACGTCGCGTGGCCCCGCATAGAGGCCCTGGGACTCGGGGACATGTTTCTGTATCCGGCCATCCATTGGGGGCCGAAGAGCGAAAGCCTGCGGCGCGTGGCCACCGAGCTCAATATCGGCCTCGACAGCTTTGCCTTCGTCGATGACTCGCCCTTCGAACGGGCGGAGGTCTCGGCGGCTTGGCCACAGGTCCGCGTTTTCGATTCAAACCGAATCGACGGCCTCCTGGAGCGGGATGAGTTCGATGTGCCGGTCACCGAGGTCAGCCGGAAGCGGCGGCTCGGCTACCTGACCGAGGCGCGTCGAAAGAAAATCGCGGCCTCCTGGGAGGGCGGTCACGACGCGTTCTTGAGAAGCTGCCGGATGGTGATGCGGATCGGCGCGCCACGGGAGGATCAGAAGGCCCGGTGCCTTGAGCTGCTTCAGCGCAGCAATCAGTTCAACCTCTCGGCTCGCCGCTATGATTTGGCCTCGTTCGAGGCCTTGCTCGCGGAGCCGGCGCATGAGTGCCTTGCCTTCGAAGTCTCGGACGCGTTTGGCGACTACGGTCTGGTGGGTTTTGCCGCGGTTCGTCTGGACGGGAACGACTCCACCCTGTTCGAGTTCGTGATGTCCTGCCGGGTCGCGCGAAAGCGGATCGAAGAGGCGTTCTTGTGCTGGTATGGGCGACGGGCCCAGGCCCGAGGCGCGCCGCGCCTTCAGCTCAAAATGCGGCCGACGGGGCGTAACGGTCCGCTGCGTGATTCCTTGGCGGCGCTGCCGCTTCGACGGGTTGCCGAGGCGTCTTCCGGGGATGGGATCCTTCTCACCCTTGGTCTCGGCGAGGAGATCCCCACGCCGGACGTGGTTCGGATCGAGGATGTCGATACGCCAGCGGCCGGACGCCCTGAACCTAGCTTGGCCGCCGCCCCCGTCCGGGCGGCCGGGTGAGATGCCTCCGAGGCCGTCAATCTTGGGTTTACGGTTGGGAACGGGTCAGCCATAGTTAAATCAAGGGCTTACGCAAGGTCCGCAATGGGGTGAGATGGAACCGAGTCTATTCAGGTACATCTTTCGGTACAGCCGGCCGCAGCAAATCCTTTTGCTCGTCCTGACGGCCGCGTCATTTCCGTTCCTCTACATGACGCTCGAGCTGCCGAAGATCATCATCAACAAGGCGATCGCGGGCACCGACTTCCCCCGAATCCTTTTCGGTTTCACCTTCGGGCAGGTCGAATACCTGCTGCTCCTTTGTTTCGCCTTCCTCGGCCTCGTCCTGGTCAATGGCGGGTTCAAATACTGGATCAACGTTTTCAAGGGGCAGCTCGGCGAGCGCATGCTGCGCCGTCTCCGCTATCAGCTCTACAGTCGGGTCCTGCGGTTCCCGCTTCCCCAATTCCGGCGCGTTTCCCAGGGCGAGATCATCGCCATGATCACGACCGAGGGCGAGCCGCTCGGCGGGTTTTTCGGTGACGCCTTCGCCTGGCCGGCTTTCCAGGGCGGCACCCTGCTCACCATCCTGACGTTCATGTTCGTGCAGGACTGGATTCTGGGCCTTGCCGCCATCGCCCTTTACCCGATCCAGATCTACGTCATCCCCAAGCTTCAGCGTCGCGTCAACGCGCTCGCCAAGGAGCGCGTGCGGACGGTTCGCAAGCTGTCGGAACGGATCGGCGAGTCGGTAACGGGAATCCAGGAAATCCACGCCAACGACACCTCGGAGCTGGAGCGCGCGGACTTCGCGAACCGGGTGGGGCGGATCTACGATATTCGGTACAAGATCTACCGGCTGAAGTTTTTCATCAAATTTCTCAATAACTTCCTGGCGCAACTTACGCCCTTCTTCTTCTATGCGATCGGCGGCTATCTGGTGATTGCCGGGGATCTCACCTTCGGCGCGCTGGTTGCCATTCTCGCCGCCTACAAGGATTTGTCCGGCCCCTGGAAGGAGCTTCTGCGCTACTACCAGATGAAGGAGGACGCCCGAATCAAGTACGAGCAGCTGGTCGAACAGTTCCAGCCGGCGGGCATTCTGGACGAAGAGCTGCAGACCGAGGAGCCCGAGGATATCCCCGACCTTGAAGGCACCGTGATCGCGACGAACCTCGTGCTTGAGGAGGAGGGGGGCATCAAGGTGGTTGATGGCGCGACCTTCAGCTTCGACGCGCGGGAGCGCACCGCCATCCTGGGGGCCAGCGGGGCGGGGAGATCCGCCCTGGCGCGCATTCTTGCCCGCTTGCTGTTGCCGACCGGCGGGACGATCCGAATTGGCGGCCACAACCTCCTTGCCTTGCCCCAGTCGGTGACCGGGCGGCGCATCGCCTATGTGGACGAGAACGCGTTTCTCTTTGCCGGAACGGTTCTCGACAACCTTTTCTACGGGCTGAAGCACCGGCCGCTGCGCGCGGCCGAGCTCATCGAGGAGGAGGCAAAGAAGGTCCGCAGTCGGTATGTCAGCGAGGCCCGGGCCTCGGGCAATACGACCAGCGATTTCAACGCCGACTGGGTCGACTACGAATCGGCCGGTGTGTCGAATCCCGAGGAGCTGCGCGAACGGGTTATCGAGGTGCTTCGCATCGTCGAATTTGACGACGCGATCTATCGCATGGGCCTGCAAAGCACCAGCGACCCGGTCGCGCGGCCCGATCTCGCCGGACGCATTCTGGAGGCGCGGGAGGTTCTCCACAAGCGGCTCAACGCGGATGAAAACCTGTCCAAGCTGGTCGAGCCGTTCGAGGGCGACCGGTACAACGAGAACCTCTCGGTGGCCGAGAACCTGCTGTTCGGAACCCCCATCGGCGATGCCTTCGATCTCGACCGCCTCGGTGAGAACGCCTACGTGCTTGAGGTTTTGGAAAAGGTCGGGTTGACCCAGGGAATCCTCGAAACCGGCGCGAGTTTGGCCGGGATCATGGTCGAGCTGTTCCAGGATCTACCGGCCGACCACGAGTATTTCGAGCGTTTCAGCTTCATCTCCGCCGACGAGATTCCCGAATTCCAGCATGTTGTCCGTCGCACCGAATCGACGGGCCTGGATGGGCTCGAGCAGGCCGAGCGGAGCATGCTCATGTCGTTGCCGTTCAAACTCATTCCCGCGCGCCACCGCCTGGGTTTGATCGACGACGATCTGAGGCACGGTCTGCTGGAGGCGCGGAAGGTATTCGCGGCCGATCTGCCGCCCGGCCTGCGCCCTTCCGTGGCGTTTTTCGACCGCTCGGAGTACAACGCCGCTGCGCCGGTGCAGGACAACATCTTGTTCGGCCGCTTGGTCTATGGCCGCCAGCAAAGCGAGCAGATGGTCGGCGCCCTCATCAGCGAAGTGGTTGATTCCCTCGACCTCAGGCGATCGATCCTCGATCTGGGGCTGAACGCATCGGTGGGGATCGGCGGCGGGCGCTTGACCGTCGGGCAACGCCAGCGGTTGGCGCTGGCCCGCTGCCTGCTGAAGCGTCCGGACATCCTGGTGGTCAATGGGGGGCTCTCGGCGCTGGCGCCGGCGACGCAGACCTCGATCATGAAAGGCGTTTTTGATGAGCTGGCCGGGCGAGGGGTGATCTGGGTCCTGAACCGCGCCGATCAGGCCCGCTTCTTCGACCGCGCGCTTATCATGGAGGGCGGCAGGATTCGGGAGAACGGCCGAGTTTCCGAGCTCGATCAGCCGGGTGGCGTGCTCGAGCGGATGGCGGCCGCTGAATAGCAGGAGGAGGAGGGGAGAACAGTCGTGGATTTCAACGAAGCTGTTCAGGTGCTGCGCAGGATTCCAATCTTTTCCAAGCTCGACCCGGCAAAGCTGAAATTGCTCGCTTTCGCCAGCGACTATCTGACCTACGACGACGGCGAGGTTCTGTTCAAGGAGGGCGATCCGCCCGACAGCGCCTATATCGTCGACGAGGGCGAGGTGATTATCTGCGCGGGCGGGGACGACGAAGCCTGCGACGTCGTGGTCGGGACGCTCGGTCGGCACGATCTTTTCGGCGAGATGGCCATCTTCCGGAACGCGCCAAGGGTCGCGACGATCCGCGCGCGGGGGCCGGTCAGCGTCATGCGCATCGACGGCGACATGTTCATACGCTTGGTGACGGAGAACCCGGATACCGCGCTCGGCGTCATGCGCATGTTGAGCGACAAGATCGCCCGAACGACCGAGCGCTTCGAGCTGGTCGAGGAGAAGGTGCGCAGCATGCAGTCGGTCGCCGACTCCGCGCATCCTTGCGCTCCGGCCCGCATCGAGAAGCCGTGAGCCGGCTGGACAGCTTCATCCGTCGCGTCACGGCCCAGCGCGACTGCCTGAACATGGCGGCCGATCTGGTCGCGGACGAGCCGGGGCCGATCCTGGAGTTGGGTCTGGGGAACGGACGGACCTACGACCATCTCCGCTGCCTTTTTCCGGACCGCGAGATCTTCGTGTTCGACCGCCGCGTCGCCGCCCATCCGACCTGTATCCCCGACGAAAGTCACATGATCCTCGGCGATATCTTCGAGACCTTGCGTTGCGCGGGATCCCGCGTGGTCGCGTCGGCGGCCCTTGCCCATTGCGACATCGGGACCGGCGATGCCCGGGAAAACGCACGAATCGCGGCGTTTCTCCGCTGCGAGCTGCCGCGCCTGATGGCGCCCAGGGCGGTGATCCTCGCCGATCAGCGTCTGGACCCGGACGGGTGGGCACAGCTACCGCCGCCGCCCGGCGTGAAACCGGACCGCTATTTCATCTATCAACGAGCCTGAACAGGACATACCATTTGGGCGTCGGATCGATCTCCTGAACAGGTTCTCCTCGCACCATGCCCGAAGCGCTGCCTCTCGTTTCCGGCTTCCACATGTGGGCGACTCTCGGAATCATCGCTCTCGCCCTTGTGTTTTACGTCGTTGAATGGACGCCCATAGAAGTCACGTCGATCGGGGTGATCTGTGCCCTCCTCCTCTTCTTCAGCATCTTTCCGTTTCCGGCACCGGGTCATCCCGACCAACTCGAACCGAGCGGTTTCCTCCACGGATTCGCCAACCCCGCGCTGATCACCGTGCTCGCGCTTCTCGTCATGGGGCAGGGGCTGGTCCGGACCGGCGCCTTCGACCTCGGCGTGCGTGTGCTCATCGAGCATATGGGCCGGCTCGGCGGGCTTTCGCTCGTGGTCGTGCTGGCCGTCGTCGCGATCCTGAGCGCCTTCGTCAACAACACGCCCATCGTCGTCATCTTCATCCCGATCATGCAGATGGTGGCCGCCCGGCTCCGCATTTCGCCCAGCAAGACGATGATGCCTCTGAGTTTCGTCGCGGTGCTCGGCGGCATGACGACACTCATCGGCTCAAGCACCAATCTTCTGGTGAACGGCGCGTTGTTGGAGGTCGGGCAGCGCCCGCTCGGCTTCTTCGAATTTTCGGTGCCGGCTTTGGTTCTGGCCGTTGTGGGCCTCGTTTACGCCGTGGTGCTCGCGCCCCGTCTGCTGCCCGATCGCGGGTCGCTGGTCGACAAGCTGTTCATTGGGGACGGCAAGCAGTTCGTTGCCCAGGTCACCGTCCAGGAGGGGTCGAGCTTCGTCGGGAAGGACGCTCCGGGAGGCATGTTCGAGGGTTTTCGGGACATGACGGTGCACTTGGTGCAGCGCGGCGAAGAAGCCCACCTGCCGCCGTTCGAGGGGCTGGTTCTGCGGCCGGGTGACATCCTGATCGTCGCCGCTCCGCGCAAGGCGCTGACCGAGTTTCTCTCCAAGCATCCGGGGCTTCTCTACTCCGCCCCGGGAGGGGGCGGGAGCTCCGAAAATGGAGATGGCATGCCTTGGCGAGGAAAGGAGAGCATGGTGGCGGAGGCCATGGTAACGCCGGCCTCGCGCATGATCGGCCGGACACTGCTGCAGATTGGCTTCCACCACCAGACGCACTGCGTCGTTCTTGGAATCCAACGTCGCAGCCGCATGATCCGCGGGCGCATGACGGACATCCGCCTGCAGGCCGGTGACGTGCTGTTGATCCAGGGGCCATCCCAGGACATCGATGCGCTTGGGGGCCACGGGGACGTTTTGCTGATCCAATGGTCACAGGAGGAATTGCCCGTCGTTGATCATGCCAAACGTGCGGTGCTGATCTTCCTGGCAGTCGTTGCGCTCGCCGCCAGCGGCGTGCTGCCGACCGTGGCGGCGGCCCTGACGGGGGCGCTGGCAATGGTGGTTTCGGGCGTCCTCAATGTCCGCCAGGCGGCGCGGGCCATCGATGCGCGCATCGTTACCGCCATCGCCGGCGCGCTCGCCATGGGGCTGGCGTTGGAGAAAAGCGGGGGAGCGGCGTTCCTGGCCGGCCAGGCGGTGGCGGCGCTCCAGGGCTTTGGGCCCGCCACGATTCTGTCGGCGTTTTTTCTGCTCGTGGCCGTTTTCACCAATATTCTCAGCAACAATGCCTGCGCGGTCCTGTTCACGCCGATCGGGGTGGACATCGCCCTCATGCTGGGCATTCCGCCGCATGTCTTCGCAATCGTTGTGGTGCTGGCCGCCAACTGTTCGTTTGCCTCGCCGCTCGGCTATCAGACCAACCTGCTGGTCATGGGCCCCGGCCACTATCGGTTCCGCGATTTCGTCCGCGCCGGGATCCCGCTGATCGTCTTGCTGTGGGTGACGTTCACGCTGTTCGGCCCTTGGTACTTCGGGGTGTAGGGCACCTTTTTCGTCAAGCAGGATGCTATTCCGTCTGACGAAGAACCTGACATAACATCGTAGTCTCTGCAGGCGGGCTGTCGCCGGGAGACAAGATATGCTCTGGCAAGAGAACGGATTCGCTATTGGTTGAGATGGCTGCAAGTGGGGCGTCCTTCCACATGTGGTGGACGTTCGCCATCATCCTCGGGGCGCTCGCCCTGTTCGCCCTCGAATGGACGCCGATGGAGGTGACCTCGATCGGCATCGTATGTGCGCTGCTCCTGTTTTTTTCGGTGTTCCCGGTGCTCGGGTCGGGCGGCGTCAATCAACTTGACGCCTCGCGGATCCTCGAAGGATTCGCCAACCCCGCCCTGGTCACGGTTCTGGCCCTGCTGGTGATGGGGCAGGGCATGGTTCGCACAGGCGTGCTCGATCACGCGGCGCGCCTGATCCTGAGGGTCGGCAGGCGTCAGGCCGCGCTCTCCCTTGCCTTGGTCCTGGCCGTGGCGCTTGGGGTCAGCGGTTTCCTCAACAACATCCCCGTCGTCGTCATCTTCATTCCCGTCATGCAAATGCTCGCGGCTCGCTTCCGCCGTTCGGTAAGCAAGGTGATGATGCCGCTCAGCTTCGCCGCGGTGCTCGGCGGCATGACGACCCTGGTCGGGTCCAGCACCAACCTTCTGGTCAACAGCGCGTTGATCGAGGTCGGCCAGCGCCCCTTCGGCTTCTTCGAGTTCTCGATGCTCGGCCTGGTCATGGCGGGGGCGGGCTTTCTATACGTGTTTCTGGTTGCGCCGCTCTTGCTGCCGGACCGGGCGTCCTACGTCCAGAGTCTGATGGCCGGCGGCGGCCGGCAGTTTATCGCCCAGATCACCCTGTCCGAAGGGGCGGCGCTGATCGGGAAGACCGCGCCGGGCGGCATCTTCGCGGATCTTCCCGATATGACGGTGCACATGGTCCATCGCGGCGAGCAAACCATTCTGCCGCCCTTCGAGGGGTTGACGCTGCGCGCCGGCGACGTGCTGGTGGTTGCCGCGACGCGCCAGGCCCTGCGCGAGGCCCTCGCCAAGGATCCGGTCCTTCTCTACCCCGTCCTCAGCGACGAGGAGGAGGGCCGCGGAGAAGACCGGGAGAGTGGTCCCTGGCACGGCCCCTCCCGTGTCCTTGCCGAGGCCATGGTCACGCCGGCCTCAAACCTCAACGGCCGGACCCTGCCGCAGATCGGATTTCGCCATAAGACCGGATGCATCGTGCTTGGGGTGCAGCGGCGTTCGCGCATGCTGCGCACCCGCTTGACGGACATACGCCTGGAAGCCGGCGACGTGCTTCTGGTGCAGGGACAGCCGGAGGCCATCGACGGCCTCAAGGTCAATCCGGATATCGTTCTCATCGAGTGGTCGACCGAGGAGTTGCCGGCTCTCGACCATGCCAAGCGGGCGGTGGCCATCTTCGTCGGGGCCATGGGTCTGGCGGCCGCCGGCCTCCTGCCGATCGTCGCCGCGACGCTGACGGGCGCCGTGGCGATGGTGGCGACCGGGGTGCTCAACGTTTCTCAGGCCGCCCGCGCCATCGATCCGAAGATCGTGGCCACCATCGGCGCCGCGCTGGCCATGGGCGTCAGTCTGGAGGAAACCGGGGGCGCCGCCTTTCTCGCGCATCTTCTCCTGGTCGCCGTCGGGGACGCGGGACCCGCGGTGGTTCTGGCGCTCTTCTTCCTTCTGGTGGCGGGGCTGTCGAACATCATCAGCACCAAGACCTGCGCCGTCCTGTTCACGCCGATCGCCGTCGATATCGCGCTTGAGTTGGCGATCGCGCCCCAGGTCTTCGCCGTCGCCGTCGTCTTCGCCGCCAACTGCTCCTTCGCCTCGCCGCTCGGTTATCAGACCAATCTTCTGGTGATGGGGCCGGGGCACTATCGCTTCCTCGATTTCGCGCGCGCCGGCGCGCCCTTGATCATTCTTTTGTGGCTGACTTTTGCCCTGGTCGCACCGATCTATTATGGGCTTTAGCATGGCATTGCCGGCCCGGGAGGGGATGATGGGGGTGAAAGGCCACGGCCTGTGCGTTTGGCTGGCGGGTGTTTCGGCGGCCTTTGTGATCGCTGCGGTCGCCGCGACGACCGAAGCCGCGATTCTCAACCCGACGCCGTCCCGTGGTGCTCTCGCGCAGCAGGTACAGGCCCAACCCCGGCAGCCCGCGGTTCCGCGGCCGACCGTGCGCTTGCCCGGCAGTCCACCGGCGGACGCGGCGTCTGAGCCTCCGGCCGCCGCCGATTCTCCAGCCGCCGGCGACCCGCCGGCACCCCCGTCTCCGACCGCCAACCCGACCACCGTCCAGCCGCCGAAGCCCACGGTGCGCCTCCCCAAGGATGCCCCGAAAGCCCCGGCTTCGTCCGCCGCCGAGCCCCCGGCTGCCAAGCCTCCGGTACCGACCACGCCGGCTGCGGCGCCCGCCGCACCTCCCCCGCCAAAACCGGCCGCCCCAGCGGCGGCGCCACCGGCCGATCCGTCCGCGCCGGTGCCGGTCTCGCCGCCGCCGGGCCAGTGGGTTCCGATCAACTGAATCCAACCCTCGCGAATGCGCGTTGACGCCCCCCTCGGGGCTCTATATACAGGTCGGCGGGCCACGACCCCCCAACGGGTCGCGACCCTTCTGGAAGGAAGGGAGACAGTGTGATGACCACCCCGCCTCGGCCGGATGCGCGTCCGGCGAATCCGTGTTTTGCATCAGGTCCCTGCGCCAAGCGCCCCAATTGGTCGCTGGCTGCGCTCAACGACGCCTTTGTCGGCCGCTCGCATCGTTCCGGCCCTGGTAAGGCGAAGCTCGCCGAGGTGATCGAGCGATCGCGCACCCTTCTCGGCCTGCCCGATGATTACCGGGTCGGGATCGTCCCGGCCTCCGATACCGGGGCCGTCGAGATGGCCCTGTGGTCGCTGCTCGGCGCCCGCGGCCTCGACATCCTCGCATGGGAGAGCTTCGGCCTCGGCTGGGTAACCGATGTCGTCAAGCAGCTCCGGCTGGAGGATGCGCGCGTGATCAAGGCGGACTACGGCGCGCTGCCCGATCTCGGCCAGGTCGACTTCTCCCGCGACGTCGTGTTCGTCTGGAACGGCACGACCTCGGGCGTGCGGGTTTCGAACGGCGACTGGATTCCCGCCGATCGCCAGGGGCTCGCCATCTGCGACGCCACCTCCGCCGCCTTCGCCATGGATCTGCCCTGGGACAAGCTCGACGTGGTCACCTATTCCTGGCAGAAGGTGCTCGGCGGCGAGGCCCAGCACGGCATGCTGATCCTCAGCCCGGCCGCCGTCGCCCGGCTCGAATCCTACACCCCGCCCTGGCCGCTGCCCAAGATCTTCCGCCTCACCAAGGGCGGCAAGCTGATCGAGGGCGTGTTCCAGGGCTCGACCATCAACACCCCTTCCATGCTCGCGGTCGAGGATGCCCTGGACGGGTTGCGCTGGGCCGAATCGGTCGGCGGGCTTCCGGGGCTGATCGGCCGATCGGAGGCCAGTCTCAAGGCGATCGCCGATTGGGTCGATCGCACCCCCTGGATCGATTTCCTGGCCGAGGACCCGGCCACCCGGTCCTGCACCTCGGTCTGCCTCAAATTCGTCGATCCCTGGTTCACCGGCCTCGACGCGGCCGGCCAGGTGGCGACGGCCAAGCGCGTCGCCACCCTCCTGGATAAGGAGGGGGTGGCCCATGATATCGGCGCCTATCGAGACGCCCCGCCGGGCCTGCGCATCTGGTGCGGCGGCACCGTCGAGACCGCCGATGTCGAGGCCCTGCTGCCCTGGCTCGAATGGGCCTTCGCCGCCGTCAAGGCGGAGCTGCAGGCCGCGGCCTCAGAGCCTGTTTGAGGAGGGATGACATGCCCAAGGTTCTGATATCCGACAAGATGAGCCCCAAGGCCGCCGAGATCTTTGCCGAGCGCGGCCTGGACGTGGACGTGAAGACCGGCATGAGTCCCGACGAGCTGGCCTCCTGCATCGGCGAGTATGACGGCTTGGCCGTCCGTTCCGCCACCAAGGCCACGGCCGAAATTCTCTCCGCGGCCTCGAAGCTGAAGGTCATCGGCCGCGCCGGCATCGGCGTCGACAACATCGACGTGCCCGCCGCCACCCAGCGCGGCGTGGTCGTCATGAACACGCCCTTCGGCAACGCTATCACCACCGCCGAGCACGCGATTGCCATGGTCATGGCCCTGGCCCGCCAGATTCCGCAGGCGAACGCCTCGACCCATGCCGGCAAATGGGAGAAATCGGCCTTCATGGGCGTCGAGATCATGGGCAAGACGCTCGGCATCTTCGGCTGCGGAAATATCGGCTCGGCGGTGGCCGAGCGCGCCCAGGGGCTGAAGATGAAGGTCATCGCCTACGACCCCTATCTGTCGCCGGAACGGGCGCAGGCGCTCGGTGTCGAGAAGGTGGATCTCGACGCCCTCTTCGCGCGGTCGGACATCATAAGTCTGCACGCGCCCCTGACCGACGCCACCCGCGGCGTCGTCAATGGCGAGAGCATCGCCAAGATGAAGCGCGGCGTACGCATCGTGAACTGCGCCCGCGGGGGCCTGATCGTCGAGGAGGATCTTAAGGCGGCGTTGGAGGAAGGCCATGTGGCGGCGGCGGCGGTCGACGTCTACCCCAAGGAGCCGGCCACCGAGAACATCCTCTTCGGCATGCCGCAGGTGGTGGCGACGCCCCACCTCGGGGCCTCGACCACCGAGGCCCAGGTCAAGGTCGCGGTCCAGGTGGCCGAACAGATGTCGGACTATCTGCTCACCGGGGCCGTCGTCAACGCCCTCAACATGCCCTCGGTCTCGGCCGAGGAGGCGCCCCGGCTCAAGCCCTACATGAAGCTCGCGGAGCAACTCGGTAGCTTCGCCGGGCAGGTCACCGAAACCTCGCTCGACTCGGTGACCATCGAATATGAGGGCGCGGTCGCGGAGCTCAACGTCAAACCGCTTACCGCCGTCGTCCTCCAGGGGCTGCTGTCGCCGCTGCTCGAGTCGGTCAACATGGTCAGCGCCCCGGCCATCGCCAAGGAGCGCAACATCGCCGTCACCGAGGTCAAGCATGAGCGGCCGACCGCCTATCACACGCTGATTCGCCTCGTCGTCACCACCGAGGCGCAGACGCGCAGCGTCTCCGGCACGCTGTTCAACGGCGACAACCCGCGCATCGTCGAGGTCAAGGGCATCGCCATGGACGCCCAGCTCGGCCCCCATATGCTGTTCGTCACCAACCAGGACAAGCCGGGCTTCATCGGCGCGTTGGGCACGACGCTCGGCAATGCCGGCATCAACATCGCGACCTTCAATCTCGGGCGGAACGAGCCCGGGGGTGACGCCATCGTGCTGATCGAAGTCGACGAGCCGGTGTCCGACGAGGTGCTGGAGACGGTGCGACAGCTGCCCCATGTGGTCCGCGTCAAGGCACTGACGTTCTGAAGGCCATGTCAGTCCGACGGCCATGACCCGCGTCGCCGTCTGCGAGCCCGCCTTCGCGCGCCACGCGGTGCTGCGCGCCGAACTTCTCGCGCGCTATCCACGGGCCCGCTTCAACGAGGACGGGCAAGCGCTCGCCGGCCCCGATCTCATCGATTTCCTGCGCGGGCATGAGCGGGCCATCGTCGGTGCCCAGCGCCTGACCGGGCCGGTCCTCGACGCCCTGCCGGAACTCAAGGTCGTCTCCAAATGGGGGGTCGGGCTCGACACCCTCGACCTGCCGGCCCTCGCCCGCCGCGGCGTCCGGCTGGGCTGGACGGGCGGCGTCAACCGCCGGTCCGTGGCCGAACTCACCCTGGCCTTCATCATCGCGATGCTGCGACACGTCCCGCGCGCGGGCGGCGAGGTCCGCGCCGGGACCTGGCGCCGGCATATCGGGCGGCAGCTCACGGGAAAGACGGTCGGCATCGTCGGCTGCGGCCAGATCGGCAAGGATCTCGTGCGGCTGCTCGCGCCGTTTGGCTGCCGCGTGCTCGCCCATGACATCCGCGACTATGCCGATTTCTACGCCGAGCATGGCGTCGAGCCCGTCGATCTCGAGACGTTGCTCGGGGCGGCGGATGTGGTCTCTTTGCATGTGCCCGCCGACGAAACCACGCTTGGGATGCTCTCGGCCGAAAGGTTGGCGTTGATGCGGGCCGACGCGGTTCTCGTGAATACCGCGCGCGGCGGACTGGTGGACGAGGCGGCGCTGGCGGCAATGCTGCGGGACGGGCGGCTGGCCGGCGCGGCCTTCGACGTCTTCGCGATCGAGCCACCGGCCGATTTCGGCCTGCTCGCCCTGCCGAACTTCCTCGCCACGCCCCATATCGGCGGCAGCGCCGAGGAGGCCATCCTGGCCATGGGCCGGGCCGCGATCGATGGCCTCGAAAGCGCCGGCGACCCCCTCCGCATCATTGCGCTATGAGGTCAAGACAACCCCTAGCAGCGGGATCGTTCGGGGCAAAATAGCTCAGCGGGCTCTGTCGTCTACTCCGCCACTGCGGCGTGGGGGAGGCCCGATCCGTGGATGCGGAGAAGCTCCTCTCCGAGGAACTCGGCAATGGCGCCCATGCCGCGGCCAGAAATGCCGGCGGCGTCCTCGGCGTCGGCATTGTAGTTGGTATTGGTATTGATGTCGTATGTGTGAGCCCGGCCCTGGCGGTCGAGGATGAACTCGACGCCGGCGATCTCGATATCGTTGGCCGCCAAGACCCGTTCGTACCCGTCGATCAGCGAGCCGTCCACATCGTGTACGATCGTGAAAAGACCGGGCGAGCCTTGATCGGCGGAAGATGTGGGGGGTGAGGCCCGGCAGGCGTCGGCCGGGCAAAGCTCGAAGCCCTCGGACGTGTCGACGCGAACGGCATAGAGGTACCGGCCGCCCACGAACTCGACGCGGGTGATGAAAGGCTCCGGCGCCTCGATGTATTCCTGGATCAGAGTCACGCCGTCCCTCGACGGCTCGAAGTCGGGACCCCGCAGGTAAGCCCGAAGACCCTCTCGATCTTCGAACAGCCGGACGCCGAGGCCCTTGCCCGCGCGGTTGTGCTTTGTGATGAACGGGCCATCGAACGCCAGCGCGGCGTCGAGGATCTCGTCCTCGCCGACCGTCGCCGCCGTGTGCGGCGTCCGAATGCCATGGGCTTCGAGCGTCATGTATTGGGCGACCTTGCTGACCTCGAGCTGCAGGGCCCGAGATGAATTGATCACACGGCGGTCGTGGCGCTCCAGCCACGCGAGAACGCAGGCTGCGTATTCCGGCGCGTGGTAATGGCCCCGCGTGTGCGACGACGCGCTCATACGGTTGTAGAAGACGCCCTCCGGAGGCTGGTTTTCGAGGTTCAAGCAACCCGCGTCCAGATGCCATTCCTCGAACGGCAAGCCTCGCTCGGCAAATGCCGCGCGCAATGGTTCCACCCAGGCGTCGTTCTCGTGAATCACATAGATGCTTGCATCGGACATGTTTCGTGTGTTCCCGGAACAAGACATGCTCTCAAGTTGATTTTTCATGTTGTTGGTTCGCGGAGCCTTCCCGGCAAGCACCCTCACGTATAAGTGAGAGCGGCTGGCGTCTCGACGGTGCGCCGCGGCGGCGTTCGCCGCGTGCTCCGAGGGGGAGGCCCAATGGACGAGCCCTCCTGGAACGCCGCCGCCGTCACTCCGCCTGCGCCGACGCCAGCTCCTGGTCCTTCTGGATCGTGCGCCCTCCCGCAAGATGCTTGTGCCGTCCCTGGGCCGATCCCAACCTCCTATTCACGCCAGTGTTCAGGCCTGTCGAGCCCGTCGGCGCAAATCACCTTTCCCCGAACAGTGCCGATCACACCCGGACGAAGAGCTTGGACCATCCATGCGTCCGCATTCTTGTCCGGAATGGGATATGGCGCCTCGAACCCGATATGGCCCGCTGTTTGGAAGCCATGGCGCGGGTAGTATTCAGGATGTCCGAGGACGAACACCAAATCCACGCCCGATTCCGACAAACGCTGCAGCCCTCGTTCAATAAGCTCGCCGCCAATTCCCTGCTTCTGAGCCTCGGGTATCACGGCCAGCGGGGCCAGGATCGAAGCCGATATCGTATTTCGGGTTTGGTCAAGGCGCGCTGCGGTAAACAGAATATGGCCAACGGCCCGACTGTCTATGAAAGCAAGCAGAGACAGGGCAGGTCTTGCGCTCGGGTCTTCCAATAGATCCCTTGTCAACTCGGCCACGTCATCGCCAGCGAATGCTGAACGCTCGACCAACAAGACGTCGTCTAGGTCCGACTCCCTGGCTTCCCGTATAAGCACTTTTCCCTCCGTCCAGGCGTTCTTGTTTCCGCTGCAAAACCTGCCTTGCGGATCGGCGCAAACAGCCACGAAGATCCTTGGGCTCCTGGCCGTCGCGTATCCTAGCAACGTTAAGCGGATCGGTCTTGGACGGATGGCGGCAATGGCCGCCCTCACCCCCTCTGCGCCGCCGCCAACTCCTGGTCCTTCTGGATCGCGCGCTGGAGGGCCGGGCGCGCTCCCAGCCGCTCGGTATAGGCCGTGAATTCCGGCCGCTCGGGAATGATCTTCATCATCGCCATGCCCCAATGCAGCCCCGAGCGGATCACCACGTCCGCCGCCGTGAACGACTCGCCGAGCAGGAAGGGGCCGGTTTCCAGAGCCTGGGCCAGAACCTCCATCGCCAAGTCAAAATCGCCCCAGCCGAGCGAGCTGCGCGGCGCGTCCTCCCGCTTGTGCAGGCGGTCGATAACGGCCGGCTCCAGACAGCTGGGGCCGAAGAACAGCCATTTGAGATAGGGCCCCCGCCGCGGATCGCGAATCGGGATGGACAGCCTGGCCTCGGGAAAGGCGTCGGCGAGATAGCAGCAGATCGCCGCGGCCTCGGTGATGACCACGCCGTTATGCTTGAGTGCCGGTACCTTGCCCATCGGATTGATAGACAGATAAGGTGGTTGCCGGTTTTCGTTCACATCTTTGTTGAGGACGTGAAGGCGGAAGGGCTGCCCAACCTCCTCCAGCATCCAATGGACGATGGCGGAGCGGGACGGAATCATGTGGTAGAGGACGAGCTCGGATTGAGGAACCATCTCTTTCAATCTCCGTGCAACGCGATCCAGGGGGTCGATCCCGCGGCCGTTTTTGAGGCGTGACAACACCGGCCGTCATTGATGGGGTGGTTTAGAACAAAACAAGAACAATTTGTCAATCGACGAATCGCTTGTGGGCACGCGTCGCTTCTCGATGCGGGCGGACCGACCCTTCCCGGGACCCGGAAGGGCATGCCTGGAATTTCGGCTCCTATGACCCCTGGTCATAAATATTTAAATAAATGCACTAAGAAAGATGCATATCATTTTGATGAATATGGATTCTTTCCCTTGCGCGGTATGAGCCGAACGGGCACGCCCGGAAAGCCGAAGGTCTCGCGCAGGTCGTTGGTGAGATAGCGCAGATAGGAGTCCGGCAGATCCTTCGGCCGGCTGACGAACAGGATGAACGTCGGCGGCCGTCCCTTGGCCTGGGTAATGTAGCGCAGGCGGATGCGGCGCCCGCCGGCCATCGGCGGCGGGTGGCGCGCCTCCGCCTCGCCCAGCCAGCGGTTCAGCGGCCCGGTGCCGACCCGCTTGTTCCAGACCTCGAAGGTTTTGAGCGCGGCCGGCAGCAGCTTGCCGAGCCCCTCGCCCGTGAGGGCGGATAAGGGGATCAGCGGCACGCCGCGAACCTGAGGCAGGGAGGTCTCCAGCCGGTCCTTGGTCGCGGCAAGGGTTGCCCTGGGGTCCTCGATCAGGTCCCATTTGTTGAGCGCGATGATCAGCGCCCGTCCCTCCTCGACGATCCAGCGGGCGATCGTCAGATCCTGTTTTTCCATCGGCGTCCGCGCGTCCAGAAGCAAGACGACGATCTCGGCATAGCGGATCGCGCGCAACGTGTCGCCGGCCGAGAGGCCCTCCAGCCGCTCGGTGATACGGGCCTTGCGGCGCAGCCCCGCCGTATCGACCAAGCGGATCTCGCGCCCCCGGAAGCGCCAGGAGACGGCGATCGAATCGCGGGTAATGCCGGCCTCGGGGCCGGTCAGCATGCGCTCCTCGCCGAGCAGGCGGTTGACCAGCGTCGACTTGCCGGTATTGGGGCGGCCGACGATGGCCAGCGAAAGCGGGCGGTCGGGCCGGTCGTCCTCCGCCGACATCTCGTCGTCCTCGTCCTCCGGGGAGTCCGCTGGCCTCTCGGGCGCGAAGGGGGCGAGCGCGTCATACAGATCCACCATGCCCTCCCCATGCTCGGCGGAGACGGGGATCGGCTCGCCCAGGCCCAGGGCAAAGGCCTCCAGCAGCCCGGCCTCGCCGCCCCGGCCCTCGCATTTGTTCGCGACCAGCAGGGTGGGTGTCCGCCGGGATCGCAGCCAGCCGGCAAAATGCTCGTCCAGCGGGGTCAGCCCGGCCCGCGCGTCGATCAGCAGAAGCGCCACATCGGATTCGTCGAGGGCCCGGTCGGTCTGCGCGCGCATGCGCGCTTCCAGGCTGTCGTCCGTGGCGTCCTCCAGGCCGGCCGTGTCGATCACCTTGAAGCGCAGATCGGCGATCCGCCCCTCGCCCTCGCGGCGGTCGCGGGTGACCCCGGGCGTGTCGTCGACCAGGGCCAGGCGCTTGCCGACGAGGCGGTTGAACAAGGTCGATTTGCCGACATTGGGCCGGCCGATGATGGCGACGGTGAAGCTCATATCCGTGCCTGGCTGTCGGAGTGACTCGGGTCCCCGGTCAGCGCAGGGCGACCAGGGTCGCGTCGTTGGCCAGAAGATAGAGGGTCCCCGCGGCGGCCACGGGCGAGACCGACACGCCGTCCGGCAGCTCCTGCCGGCCGATGACCTGCCCGGTGTAGGGCGATACGGCCAGCGCCTCGCCATGGGAGCCGGCGACGATCAGCCGATCGCTGGCGAGGATGGGGCCGGTCCAGGTGATCGGATCCTGCTGGTCCTCCTCGTCCTCGAAGCGTGGAAGCTGGCGCACCCAGAACACGCGGCCGTTCTCCCGGGACAGGCAGACGAGCTCGGCGTTGTTGGTCAGAACGAACAGATAGTCGCCGGCGACCCAGGGGCTCTCCTGACCGCCGAGATCCTTGTCCCAGATCCGCTGGCCGCTGCGCAGGTCGATGGCCGCCATCAGCCCGCCATGGCTGATGGCGAAAACCCGGCCCCGGTCGATGATGGGCCGTCCGCGAATATGGGCCAGGGTCGAGACGACGTCCGTTCGCCGGACCGCGGCCAGGGAATCGGACCACAGCTCGCGGCCGCTTTCCACGCTCAGCGCCACCAGCTCCCCCGAGGTGAAGGGGGCGATAACGATGCCCTCGTCGACGGCCGGGCTGGCGCCGCCCAGCAGGCTGGCGGTCTCCTCGATTCCCGTGTAGTCCCAAAGGGTCTCCCCGGTATCCGCGCGCAAGGCGTACAGCTTGTTCACCACGGTGACGACGAATACCCGCCCGCCACGGGCCGTCGGCGCGGTCCGCATCGGGCCGTCGAGGGTTCGCCGCCACAGCTCTTCTCCGGTCGCCGCATCGATGGCCACGACCTGGGCGAAGCCCGTCGTCGCGAACACGCGGCCGCCGTCGAAGGTGAGGCCGCCGCCGATATGGCCGTCATCGTCCTCGTCCGGGGTGAGGTCCAGCTCCCACATCGTCTTGCCGGATTCGGTGTCATAGGCGCTGACCCGCGTCTCCGCGTCCATGACGAAGACCCGGCCATCGGCCACGATGGGCGAGCCCACCAGGCGCTCGGCGTCATCCGCGCCTTCGCCGATGTTCTCCCGCCAGAGGGTCGCCAGCGCTTCCCCGACCTCGATATGATGCATCGCGTGGTTGGCGTAGCCGCCGGGTTGGGGCCAGTCCGGATTGGGGATGGGGGCGGGCAGCAGGATCTCCGCGCCCGCCAACTCGGGATCGGGCGCCAGCGTGTTCTGATGGCTCAGGACGGACAGCCGCTCTCCGGGAAGCGGCGGCGCCTCGTCCAGGCCGAACCACAGGTCGCAGCCCGCCAGGGCGAGCATGCCGAGAACGGCAAGGAACGGTCGGCGGGCGGCGATCGGCATCGTCGGGTATCGTCCCTTCCCTTAGCCCAGAATCGCGAGCATCTCGGCGGCCCGGTCTCGCGCGCCCCGGGGGGCCTCGGGATCGCCTTCGATTTGTCGGAAAAGCTCGCGGGCGCGGTCGATGTCGCCGCCGCGATTGGCGAGGAGGGCGCTGATCTCCAGCGCGCTGAAGCGCCATGGGCTGTCGGGCGCGGTCAGCGGTTCGAGCCGCGCCGACAGCTCCACCGGATCGGCCGTGTTCAGCTCATGCAGGGCGCCGAGCACCGTGGCCAGGCCCCGGAAGGAGTCGGCGACCCCGTCATCGTCGGCGATCTCGCGGTAGAGGGCGGCGGCCCCGGCGGTGTCTCCCCGGTCGGCGCGCAGCGCGGCAGCCCTCAACCGGGCCAGCGTGGCGTAGCCCTCGCCGCCGTTCTCGGCCAGCTCGACAAAGGCCTCTTCGGCCGCCGCGGCGTCGCCTTCGCTGCCGAGCCTAACCGCCTCGACGAAGCGGTCGCTCTGCTCGGTGCGGGTGCGCATGTCCCAGGCCTGCCAGCCCTGATGGCCGGCGACGCCCAGCACCAGCGCGACCGCGGCCCCGATCACATAGGCGCCGTACTTTTTCCAAAGCTTGGTGTAGCGCTCCTGGCGCAGATCCTCGTCAACCTCGCGGAGGAGGCTGTCATGTTTGAAGTCCTCAGCCATGGAAGACCCCTGGCGTTCCCTTTTCTGTCGGGGTCAGGTCCCGAATGCTAATGGGTGCGGCGCCGTCGGATTTCGACGACGGAACGGCGCCCGCATTCGAGTCTGAGCCCACCATCCATGTCCGGCCGGCCGCCGGCCGGAGGCCGAACAATATCCATCGCCCGCGCCGAAGGCAAACAGATCGAAGAGAATTGCGGGATATCCCGCTAGGCCGCGGCCCGCCATTTGATCGAGCAGCCCATGCTCGGGGTCTGGTCCTCCGGGCCACGGCCGGTCTCGGCGACCCGCGCCATGGCCTCGTAGAGCTCGCGCCGGACGTCCGGCGGCGCCGGGTTGCGGCCCGAGGCGTCGAGCCGTCCGCGGTATTGCAGGCCGAGATCGGCGTCGAAGCCGAAGAAATCGGGCGTGCACACGGCGTCATATGCGCGCGCGACCTCCTGCGTCTCGTCGACCACATAGGGGAAGGTGAAGCCGTTCTCGGCGGCGAATTCCTTCATCTTTTTAGGCGCGTCGGCGGGATAATTCACGTAATCGTTGGACATGACGGCGATGGCGCCGATGCCCTTGGCCTGCAGCTCCTTGACGTCGCGCACCAGCCGGTCGGCCACCGCCTTCACATAGGGGCAGTGATTGCAGATGAACATGACCAGGGTGCCCTTGGGACCCTTGACGTCGTCGAGCGTGTAAGTCTTGCCGTCGATGCCGGTGAGGCGGAAATCGGGCGCCTTCCAGCCGAAGTCGCAGATGGGGGTTTTCGTCTCGACCATGAGCCTCCTCCTGAGGACGAACGAGTTGGTTGTCTGCTGCCCTCTAAAGTAAGCCCCGTGCCCCCGCAAGCAAGGGGCGGCGTGGTCCCTTTGTGGAACGCCTGCCAAACGAATCTTTCGGGTAAATGGGCTGGCCGAGGGAGGTAGGTGAGCGCAGGGCAACGCGGAGGAGGTATGCTCATCGATGGAGAGTGAAATGGGAATTCTTGGATACCGAAAGCTCTGATTTTCCTTCGGTTTCGAGTTTCGGATCTCGATTTTACATTTGCCTTGACGCAGCGCGTCATAATCCATTAGTATTACCGCACTGCGGCAAGAAATCAAACGGCTCTGCCAGGAGCAATATGATGGAAGACCTGTTCGATATGCGTTCTATTGAGAGCGGGCGCTATACCGAAGATAAACCCGTTTCCAAGTCGTTAGATCTCGAATGGCTGCGAAAAAGCGAAAACCCTCAAGAAGATTCTATTGCGGAGATAGTGTCAGCGCTTGCGGATCTGCGGCGTGAAGTCTCGGAAATTAGGAGGATACTAGAACCTAAAACAACCTATCTGGCAGATATGCTTGAACTGGAACAACATTATTTGAATATGTCCAATTCTGACACTTGTGAATCAAACCGCCCTCCCACGAACTCAAAGAACCCATCTTGGGAAGACGACATCCTGGAATACTATGAAATTGAACGTGGATAGTCCTCGGCATTTGGTGTCTCGGATCCTCTAGCGCCGCTCCTTTATAGGTTTCCGACCGGGTGTCGACTTCTCGAAAACCAGCTTGGGCTTTGGATTTTTGCACATCTTCGAAGCTTTTCTCCTAAAATTTGCCTAACATATAAAAAATACACGCAAAAAACGTATATTGGACGTTTGAGGCTCTAAGCCCAAGAAAAGAAAGAATATTTTTTGCTGGCGCGCACATTCGCGTATACCCGGAAACGCGAATTTTGGTAACCCGGCCTTAACCCGTCTTCCCCAGAATCACGGGATCCGAGGCGGGCCGCGCGCCCGCCCGCAAACTGGGAACCGCCCGTGATCCGCACGCTGATACTGTCCCTGGTCCTGTGTCTTCCGGCCGCCTGCAGCGCCGTGCCCTATTACGCCGGCTTCGAGGGGGTGTCCGTCATCGCCACCGAAAAGACGATGGAGGACCACGTCATCTCCCTGGCCAGCGGCAAGAACTGCTCGGTCGTGCGCCTGGAGCGCGGCATGACCTATTGCGAGGAGGACGAGGTGATCCCCAAGCCCGATGTCTATTGCTACCAGGAGCTGGGCGACGTGACCTGCTACGAGGCGCCGGACCCCACCAACCCCGACCGCTCCCGGGTTGGCATCAACGAGCACAACTACATCCAGCAGCATTGATCGAGCCGTGACCCGCCGCCGCACCCAACCATCGGCCAACGCCAAGCCTACCGCCAAGCCTATGGCCAAGCCCACCGCCAGACCCGCAGCTAAGACCAAGGCCAAGACAACGGCCGCGACCAATTGGCCTCCCGTCCAGGCAATGCGTCGACCGAAGCCTTCGATGGCCAGCCGCCTGTTCCTGGTTCTCGTCTTCGCCGGCCTCGGCTTCGGCCTCGGCTGGATCTGGGGCGGCTACGACGATCCGGCCTCGGCCGACGCCCAGGAAAAGGCGCGCGCCCGTTTCACCGAGTTGCGGCCGAAGGCGCAGGCCGGCGATGCTGAAGCCCAGTTCGCCGTGGCCGAGCACTACCGGCTCGGGCTCGGTGTCGAGGCCAATCCGGCGGCGTCCTCGGTTTGGTATCGCAAGGCGGCGGAACAGGTTCACGCCGAGGCCGCTTTCGCCCTCGCCCGCCTTTACGAGGCCGGGCGGGGCGTCTCACGCGACTATGGCGAGGCGGCGCTCTGGTACGGTGTGGCCGCCGATCTCGGCAACCACGCCCAGGCCCAGTACGCGCTTGCCATGATGCATTACCACGGCCGAGGCTTTCCCCCCGATCCCGGCCGCGCCTTCGAATTGTATGAGGCCTCGGCCGAGCAGGGGTACGCCCCGGCCCAGTACATGCTCGGCGCCATCTATGAGCATGGCTGGGGCATCGAGCCCGATCCCGTCGCCGCCTACACCTGGTACAGCCTGGCCATCCCCGGACGCGACGAGGTGCTGCGCGTCCTTCCCGATCACGATCCGCTTGTCGCGCGCCGGGAGCTCGCCGAGCGCATGAGCAAGTTCCGCGTTCGCCAGGCCGAGCGCAAGGCCGCCCTGTGGCGCCGAAACATGGCGACCGACATTGTCCCGGCGGCGGCCGCGGCTCCGCCGCCACGGGCCGCGGGATCGGTTCAGTCGGCGGCCAGAGGTTCCTCTTCCGCCGACACGGCCGCGTCGCGGCCCTGGCCCTTCCTCGACGCCCCCGCCCCCTAAAGAACCGAGTTCCGAACCTTTAGTCTTCGTCGTCATGGCCG
>JANQJG010000047.1 GCA_028281785.1 Rhodospirillales bacterium | reverse complement strand
CCGCAGGCGCATGTGTGCCGGTGACGGTAACAGGTAAGGCGGAAGCAGTTCGGGCAGATCGCCAGGTTTTCCAGGCGAAAGGTCTGGCCGCACTCACCGCACCGGTCGCGCTCGCCCAGCACATCCCAGTAGGCGTCTTTGCCGCCGTGCGTCTGCCAGAGCGCTGCGACCATCGCGCCGAGTCTGCCTTGGGGGTCGAAACGCTCTCTTTGCGCATAAATCCAGAGTTTGGCGGCGATCTTCTCGGCGGCCGAAAGCCGCCGGAAGGCGGCCATGCGGGCGGCGTCGTCAAGCGAGGCCAGGTCGCGGATCGTCTGGAGAACGCTCGGCGGCGCGTCGGTCATACCGGTCCTCCGGGGGCACGCTGTTCTCATCGGGAGCCGCACGTATAGCGCAACCCGGCGCGCCTGTCCGCCGTCTTCGCGGTCATGGACAGAACGGCGGGCGATACCCGGTGCCGCTTTGCAGTAGGTAACCTAGATTGCCCACTGAATGTGTTTGGAGACCGGAGTATTCGCGCCCCTACTCGTGACGCCTGTTAAAGAATAAAAAATCCGGCTTTTCGGAAATAGAGTGAGAAAATTTCTTCAGCTCTTCTTCTGAGACATAACGCGCGACACCCTGAGGTGTTCTTATTTCTTTACTTGATTTTATCTTTCCAGAATCTATTGCTTCATGGATCATTCGCTTGGTCTGGTATATCTCCGGCGTCATGAAAAGCTCATGCGTTCGCACGGGTGGCGGCGATACGCCATGCCACAAGAAGGCAGCCTCGTAAACAAGCCACTCATTCCGGCCTCCTTCTCTGGACAGATAGTCCTCAAGAGCCGTGTTATTGGACTCTGGCGTGCCCCGAGCATTGAGCAATCGACGACGCTCCTGGGCAACTTCTTCCGAGAATCCTGGGCAAAATTTTTGGCAGTCGAAATACTGGATAAATTTAATGACATGTGGATCGGAAACTTTTCCTTTTTTTCTCATTCGAGAAAACATGTATATATTGACCCTTCCTTTAATATTATCTGCCGTTCTATTCATGTCATCGACAATCACTTTCTGTGAGAGTTTCACGCCGAATTCCGCGCCATGATTTGAGACTATCTCTTTGATTCGTCTGCCGATATAGCGCTGAATCTCAGGAAAGTATTTCCTTTCCGTCCTCTCGCCTGAGTCTCGGTTGCCCATGTATCGCACACCCCTTGGGAACGACGATCAATCAACCAACCGCTACCACACCTGCGGTCCGCAGTGTATCGGGTTTATCAAAAACCTGCAAACCCGGCAACCGCCTGAGAAATAACCGACTTTCCCCTTCAATAGAATGCAAATCAGTTCAATGGACCCATCGCGCTCGCCCCCGTACTGATTGGGTATCCAGTCGGGATGGGGACGCGACGATGCAATCCAGGACGCAGCCGATCACGGACGATCGCCCGATTGTCGCGGGCATGTCTTCCGGCCAGCAAGACGACCAAGAGGCGTCTAAACGGTTTCTCGTCACCCGTGAGGGCTGGCTGACCAAGGCAATGAGTGCCCTGAACGACGTGCTCTTTGTGCCCATTGGCCAAGCGGTGCCGACGAACACGCGGGTGGCCTGTGGCTGGCCGTCAAGAGGCGGAATGGCGAAGAGGCGACGGGCCATCGGTCAAGCCTGGCACAAGCGGGCCTCGGCGGACGGCAGCTACGAAGTCCTGATTTCGCCATTCCTCGATGAACCGGTGGCGGTTCTCGCGACCCTTGGCCACGAGATGGTGCACATCTGCGTTGGTTTCGAATGCGGTCACAGGGGGGCGTTTAAACGGGTCGCCAACGTGATCGGCCTTGTCGGGCCGATGACCGCCACGCGGCCCGGCCCACGGTTTACCGAGGCCGTCTTGCCGGTCCTTGAGGCACTGGGGCCGTACCCGCACGCACAGCTCGGTATCGTCGGCGGTTTGCCTGCGCCCCCGGGCGGGCCTGAGTCCACCGGGCCGCGCCCCGACAAAGGCCGGATGATCAAAGCGCAATGCCCGACCTGCGGGATGGTGATCCGCCTGGCCAGCAAGTGGATCGGCGCACGGTCCCCCGCGTGCCCCAACCTTGAGTGCAGTGATCACGACAGGCTTATGGAGATCGAACGATGACCATGCAGTGGGGTTCACACGCGCCGGGTCCGCCGTTCCAGGGCCTTCCGGGGCCGGTGGCGGGCGAAACGGCGCGGATGATCAATTTTCAGTTGTTGTACGTCCTGTTGGCGGCGGCGCTGGCCACGATGGCCAGCATCGGCCTGTCGTTTGGCGGCACCGTCTACAACCTGGAACGGGACGGCGGGGCGATGTTCTCGACCATCGGCTCCGCCCTGTCGGTGTCGGTGGTGACCGGCGTGTTCCAGTTG
>JANQJG010000029.1 GCA_028281785.1 Rhodospirillales bacterium | reverse complement strand
GATCATTCGAAACAGCTCTTCCCATGGAACACCTCCTGTCCCAGAGAATCACTGCTCACACAAAAAGGGAATCCCTTAAAGATTCAAACTTCACGCCCGGCGCTCTAACGCCCGCCGGCCGACCTATTCCAGGGCCTGGGCGATCTCCTCGGTCATCTTTTTCGCGTCACCGAACAACATCATCGTCTTGTCCGCGAAGAACAGCGGGTTGTCGATGCCCGCATAACCGGACGCGAGGGACCGCTTGACGAACAGAGTTGTCCCCGCCTTGTCGACGTCGAGGATCGGCATGCCGTAGATGTCGCAGCCGGGGTCGGTACGCGCCAGCGGATTGGTAATGTCGTTCGCACCAATGACATAGGCGACATCCGCGGTTGAGAACTCGTGGTTGATTTCCTCGAGCTCGAAGACCTCGTCATACGGGACGTTCGCCTCGGCGAGCAGGACATTCATATGGCCAGGCATGCGGCCGGCGACGGGATGAATCGCGTAAGTGACCTCCACGCCTTCCGCCTTGAGCTTGTCCGACATCTCGCGCACGGCATGCTGCGCCTGGGCGACCGCCATGCCATAGCCAGGCACGATGATCACCTTGCTGGCATTCTTCATGATGAAGGCCGCGTCCTCGGCGCTTCCCGACTTTGCGGTCCGATCGCCAACAGCAGCAGCAGCAGGTGCCGCTCCCTCACCGCCAAATCCACCGAGCAGCACATTGATGATCGATCGATTCATGCCTCGGCACATGATGTAGCTGAGGATCGCGCCCGACGACCCAACGAGGGCGCCGGTGATCACGAGGGCGGGGTTCTGCAACGTGAACCCGATACCGCAGGCGGCCCAGCCGGAATATGAGTTCAGCATCGAAACCACGACCGGCATGTCGGCGCCGCCGATCGGAATGATGATGAGGAAGCCGACCAGGAACGCGAGGAGCACGATCAGCCAGTAAGCCGTGTAGGATTCGCTGACGCAGAACCAGATGGCAAATGCAAGGATGACCAAGCCGATCAACGCGTTCAACGGATGCTGCATCGGGAACACGATCGGATTCCCGCTCATGAGCCCCTGCAGCTTCAGGAAGGCGATGACCGAGCCTGAAAATGTAATGGCGCCGATCGCCGTCCCGATGGCCATCTCGATCAGGCTGCCCGCGTGGATCTGACCCACAATGCCGATGCCATAGGCCTCGGGATGGTACAGGGCCGCCGTTGCCACGAAGACCGCAGCCAAGCCGACAAGGCTGTGAAAGGCCGCGACCAGCTGGGGCAACGCCGTCATCTGAATGCGAAGGGCGATGAAGGTTCCGATGCTGCCGCCGATGATCATGCCCAGGATGATCGTGCCATAGCTGATCACCTCTGGATTGGCCAGTGTGGTCAGCACAGCGATGACCATGCCGGCGATTCCAAAGATGTTGCCCTGCCGTGCCTGCTCCGGCGAACTCAATCCCCTCAGCGCAAGGATGAAGAGGACCGAGGCGATGAGATATGCGAACCCTGTAACGGTTTCCATTCCTGTCGTTCCCCCTTACCTCTTCTTCTTCTTGAACATCGCCAGCATCCGTTGGGTGACGATGAAACCGCCAAAAATGTTAACGGAGGCGAGGGTCACCGCAAGGAAACCCATCACCTTCGAAAAGTCGAAATGAGCCGGCCCGGCCGCCAGAAGACCGCCGACGATGATCACCGAGGAAATCGCGTTGGTGACGCTCATTAGTGGCGAATGCAAGGCCGGCGTAACGCTCCACACCACGTAGAAGCCGACAAACACGGCCAGTACGAATACGGTGAAAAGGAACAGGAAGCCATCGCCACTGTCCTCCGCCGTGATGGGCTGCGCGGCAATGACTTGCGTCGCCTCATTGGCTAGAGCGGCAGCCCGCTCCGCCAGCGTCGCGGCCTGGTTGGCGAGCTCGGTGGCGCTGTCCGCGAATGTCGTCGGGTCCATGGTCAGGCGCCCTCCCCTGTCAATGCCGGGTTCACAACTTGGCCGTCGCGGGTGACCAGGGTCCCCTTGACGGTCTCATCGTCCCAGTCAAAGTTGATCGTCTTGTTCTCCTTATCGATATGCGGGTTGAGAAAGTTGAGGATGTTCTTCGCAAAGAGAGTGCTGGCATCCGTCGCCAACCTTCCCGGCATATTGGCATGACCGACAATCTTCACGCCGTGCTTGATCACGACCTTACCCAACTGGGACAAGGGACAGTTTCCACCGGCCTCCACCGCAAGATCGACGATCACCGAGCCTGGCTTCATGTCCTTGACCATGTCTTCGGTGACGAGTTCGGGCGCAGGCCTTCCGGGAATCAAGGCGGTCGTGATCACAATGTCCTGCTTTTTGAGATGCTCGTGAACCGCCGCGCGCTGCTTGTTCCGAAAATCCTCGGTCATCTCCTTGGCGTAACCGCCTTCCGTTTCCGCTTCCTTCATCGCTTCCGCGTCGACCTGGAGGAACTTCGCGCCGAGGCTCTCCACTTGTTCCCGCGTGGCAGGCCGGACGTCCGTGGCGGTGACGACCGCGCCCAACCGACGCGCGGTGGCGATCGCTTGAAGCCCGGCGACCCCGGCCCCCATCACGAACACCTTCGCCGGCGCGATCGTGCCTGCCGCCGTCATCATCATGGGAAAGGCGCTGCTGAACTCGACCGAAGCATCCAATACCGCCCGATACCCGGCGAGGTTGCTTTGGCTAGACAGGATATCCATGGATTGAGCACGAGAGATCCGCGGCATAAGCTCCATCGCGAAGGTCGTAATGCCAGCCTCCGCATAAGCCCGAACGTCGTCTCGGTTATAGAGCGCCCCGAGATGGCCGATAAGGATCGCTCCCCTCTTCATGAGGGCAAGCTCGCTTTTGGTCTCGTCCTCCTCGAGGATCGGCCGCTGGACCTTTAACACGACATCTGCGTCCGCAAGGGTCGAGGCTTCATCCTTGGCGATGTTGGCGCCGACCTCCTTGAACGCGGCGTCGGTCATGGACGCCGCGACCCCGGCCCCCTTCTCGACGATGACTTCGAAGCCGAAGCCGACGAGTTTCTTGACCAGGTCCGGCGAACCCGCGATACGCGTTTCGCCGGGACGCCTTTCCTTCGGTATGGCGATCTTCATGACGGAGAGAGTTCCCAGGGTTCCCAATTCCAGCTTTGCCGTGGGGTTATGCCTTGCCCGCGCGGCTGACGCAAGAGGTCCCGCCAAATCGCCAAGGTTGTAGGCGCCCGCCAGTCCGATAAAACCGCGCTACAGGCCCGATTTCTCATGATTTGAACAGACTTCCGCGATGCGAAAAATGCTCAGGCATGAGCAACAGCCCGCGCCCTGCAGGCGCCGGCGTTGCGATCAAGGGGCGGCAGGAAGCCCGATCTCGTCGAGAACCTGACGCTGTCTTCTCCCGACTTCTTCCTCGTCAAACTCGTCGATCAGGCTATGGAACAGATCATGCCAGTTGAGCTCCGCTCCGAGATGCAGAAACACCGATCCGAGGCCGATCGCAGACCGGTCCATGAGGACGAACTCCCGCGGCGGCTTGACCCCTCCCGCCTCACGAAGCTCGCGATGGACCTTGGCGGCGACGCCGGCCCCGTACGCGGGAGAGCCGTGCTCCTGAATCAAACGAATCCGGTCGTCCATCAGCGGCTCGTAAAGAAACTCGGCCCACTGGTTCAGAATTGCGATCACGTTTCGATCCAGGTTCTTGAAGCCCCAGGTCTCGTAAGCATGAACCGCCAGCTCCTCGTCTTCGTCTCGCAACGCCGAATAGAGGTCGATCACCGCTCGCACGAAACTCGTCGGGAACACACGAATGCACCCGAAATCCAACAGGTTCACCCTATTATCCGGGCACACCGTGTAGTTCCCGAGATGGGGATCGCCATGGAGCACGCCAAAGCCGTAGAAGGGCCGATACCAGGCCCGGAACATGCCGAGCGCCACCTCGTTCCGATCCGAGATGCTTGCCTGTTTGAGGGATAGAAGCGGCGCGCCGTCGAGCCAGTCCATGGTCAGCAGGCGGTCCGTCGAAAGATCGGCGACAACGGATGGAATGCTTACTCGCGGCTCATCTTCGAGCATCCTGCCGAAGAGGTTCATATTGGCCGCCTCGCGACGGTAGTCCAATTCCTCGCGAAGACGTTCTGAGAGCTCTTCATGGACCTCCGAAGGGTCGACGACCCCGTCATACCGCCTGAATATGGCGAAGACCAGCTTCAGCTGCTGCAGATCGGCCTCGACAGCTGAAGCCATATCCGGATACTGCAGCTTGCAGGCCAACCGACGCCCACAGGATCCGACAGCGCGATGGACCTGCCCAAGAGACGCCGCCGCGGCCGCGTGATGCTCGAAGGACTCGAAGCGGGATCGCCAGTCCGATCCCAACTCGGCCGCCATCCTTCTTTTCACAAAAGACCAACCCATGGATGGCGCGTTCGTTTGCAACTGAACCAACTCGGCGGTGTATTCGGTGGGTAGCAGGTCCGGGACGGTCGCAAGAATCTGGGCCGCCTTCATCACCGGTCCCTTGAGACCGCCCAACGCATCCTTCAGTTCCACCGCGTAGGCGCCGGAATCTATGGAACGGCCGAGTAGCCGCTCACCCGCAAAGCGGGCCGCGAGCCCGCCCACCGACGTACCCACCCGCGCATATCGGCGCATACGGCCGGAAAAGGAACTGTCCTCGATGTCTTTGTTGTCGGCCATGGGGCTACTTTCGTTACCTTTTGACGCGATGCTTCCACTTTCTCATGAGCGTACCAGCAGTCACGCCCGCACGCGATCCATGTCTTCCAATTCGTCAATGAAGCCGGAAATCAGCCGCAATCCCCGCTTCCAAAACTCCGGATCCGTCGCGTCCAATCCGAAGGGCGCCAAAAGTTCCCGGTGCCGCTTGGTGCCACCGGCGCGAAGCATCTCCAGATACTTGGCCTGGAACTCTGGCAACCCTGTACGAAAGACATCATAGAGAGAGTTCACCAGGCAGTCTCCGAAGGCATAGGCGTACACATAGAATGGCGCATGGACGAAATGGGGGATGTAACCCCAGTATGCACGGTACTCGCGGTCGAAACGAACCGCCGGCCCCAGACTCTCGCGTTGAACGTCCAGCCATATCTCGCACAAACGATCCGTTGACAGCTCTGCCTCGGCGCGCTCGGCGTGGACCCGCGTCTCGAACGCGTGAAAAGCGACCTGCCGAACCACCGTATTGAGCATGTCCTCCACCTTCCCCGCCAGCATGGTCCGCCGTCGAAGGGGATCGGGCTCGCCGTCCAGAAGCGCCCGGAAGGTCAGCATCTCGCCAAAGACCGAAGCCGTTTCCGCCAGTGTCAATGGCGTATCGGCCATCAGAACCCCTTGTGGCGCCGCCAGCACCTGATGGACGCCGTGCCCCAACTCATGGGCCAGTGTCATCACATCCCGAGACTTTCCGTGGAAGTTCAGGAGAATGTACGGGTGGACCGACGGCACGGTCGAATGGGAGAACGCCCCAGAGTCCTTCCCGGGGCGCGGCGGAACGTCGATCCACCGTTCGTCGAAAAAGCGGCGGGCGATATTCGCCATCTCGGGATTAAACTCACGATATGCGGCGAGCACGGTGCCTTGCGCCTCGTCCCAACTGTAGCGGCGATCGTCGTCGTCGGGCAGCGGCGCATTGCGGTCCCAATAGTCCAACGCCTTGACGCCAAACCAGCCGGCCTTGAGCCCGTAGTAACGGTGGCTGAGCTCGGGAAAGGCATCACGTACGGAAGAAACCAACGCGTCGACCACCTCATCCTCGACCTGGTTGCTGAGGTTTCTGGCGGAAACCGGGCGCGGGTATTTGCGCCATTGGTCCTCTATCCGTTTGTCCTTGGCCAACGTGTTGGTGATCAGGGTCAACAGGCGCAGGTTGTCGCTCAGTTTACGTCCCAAGGCCTTGGCCGCCTTGCGTCTCAGTCCGCCATCCTTGTCAGAAAGAAGGTTGAGAGCCTCCGAGATTGTGAGCTTTCGCCCATCGACCGAGACCCTCAGACCGGCGAGGGTTTCATCGAACAGGCGGTTCCAGGCGGAGCGCCCCACAACCGATTTCTCGTGAAGGATCTGCTCAACCTCATCCGACAGCTGATGCTCGCGAAAAGCGCGGAGTTCTCGAATCCATGGCGCATAGCGCGCTGCCGCCGGGTTTTCGTAAAGCTTGGAAACCGCATCGTCTTCGATGCGATTGATCTCAAGAGTAAAAAAAAGGGTCTGCGCCGAGACGCTGTTTACCTCTTCCTGCACTGTTTGGTAGAAGCGGCCATTCTCTGGGTTTTCCATATCGCCCGCGAACAAAAGCTGCGCGTAACTCATGGCCCGATAAAGTGTTTCCAGTATTCGCTCGTATTCGGCAATGGCGGCGCCCATCTCCGCACCATCAAGTTCTGCCAGTTTTCCAAGATAACGATCACGGAAAGCCTCCGATTGATGCCGAGCCCAATCCAGATCCGACTTGAGAGAGGGGTCATCGGGGTCCGCATAGAGGTGGCTCAGGTCCCATTCCGGATGCTGCTCCGGTGGCGAAACTTGCTGGGAAACAGCCTCTGGTTGCCGCATCTCATCCTCCGTCCGGTTCGCGTGCCATATAATGTGGAGCGGAGGAGCAAACAACGGTAATGCTTGCAAGATCACAGGGACAGAATTGGGGCTACGGGGACATGGAGAAGGTATGACGGAGGAATCACCGCGCTGGGACAACCTGGTGGCAATGTTCTTTGAACAGGCCGACCGCCTGGCCGAGAAGCCATTTCTCTGGGCGAAACAGAACGGCGTGTACGAACCGCTGCTGTGGGAGCAGGTTGCCAGGATGGTGACCCAACTCGCGCGGGGCCTCATGGCCCTGGGCATTGGGCCCGGCGACCGGGTCGTGGTTGTTTCAGAAAACCGGCCCGAGTGGCTGGTTGCGGACATGGCGATCATGGCCGCTGGGGCCATCACCGTGCCCGCCTATACGACCAACACCGAATCCGATCACCTTCATATTCTTGAGAATAGCGGCGCGAAGGGCGCGATCGTCTCCACGCGCCGGCTTGCTCAACGGCTTCTCCCCGCCGCCCACCGGTCGGCTGACATGAAATTCGTGATCGCCATCGAGGCGGTAGGACTCACGCAGCATCTCAGTATCGATCTCCATCGCTGGGACGACGTCATGGCCGCTGGCGAGGACGGTCCCGACGTCGCCGGACAGGCCGATCGCTGGCGCAGAAACGGAACGGCCTGCATCATCTACACGTCGGGAACGGGCGGCGCGCCAAAGGGGGTGATGCTTCACCACGGAGCCCTTATCCATAACTGCGAGGGTGCCCGTCACGCGCTGACGGAACTCGGTCTGGGACAAGAGATTTTTCTTTCCTTTTTGCCGCTCTCGCATTCCTACGAGCATACGGCAGGACAGTTCTTTCCGATTCATGTCGGCGCCCAGATCTACTATTCGGAAGGCCCGGATCGCCTCGCAAAAAACATGCAGGAGGTCCAGCCGACCATCATGATTTCGGTGCCGCGGCTCTACGAGTTGATGCACGCCCAGATTGTAAACCGCATGAGCAAGAACAACGGTGCTCAGGTCCGTCTGTTCTTCAAGACTCTGGAGCTCGGGAAGAAGCGCTTCAATAGATCACGCGGCCTGGGCCTGGGAGAACGGATCGCGGATACCTTTCTGGACTGGATGGTACGTGACAAGGTCCGCGGACGTTTCGGTGGCCGGCTCAAGGCGATGGTGTCAGGCGGCGCTCCCCTTAATCCTGACATCGCGATGTTCTTCACGGCGCTGGGTCTCCGCATTCTCCAGGGGTATGGTTTGACGGAGTCGGCGCCGGTCATCGCCGTCAACACGCCGAAACTCATAAAGATGCATACCGTGGGGCCCCCGTTCCCCAGAACGGAGGTGCGTATCGCCGAGGACGGGGAAATCCTCGTTCGGGGCGAACTGGTGATGCAAGGCTATTGGCGGGACCCCGAGCTCACCTCTGAGGCGATCAAAGATGGCTGGCTCCACACGGGCGATGTCGGCCGGATCGACGAAGACGGGCACCTCGAGATCACCGACCGCAAGAAGGACATCATCGTCAACTCAGGCGGCGACAACATCTCACCCCAACGCGTCGAAGGGATGCTCACCCTAGAGCCGGAAATTGCCCAAGCGATGGTCTCGGGCGATCGCAAGCCTCACCTGGTCGGTGTTCTGGTGCCCGAAACGGAATGGATGAGCCAGTTCGCCTCATCACGAGGCCTGGAGCGGGATCTCGCCGCCCTCTCCAAGAATGAAGACTTTCACAAGACCCTGTCGGAGGTGGTCGACCGCGTCAATCGGCAACTCTCCAACACCGAGAAGGTGCGTCGCTTCATCATCGCAAGGGAATCATTCACCATAGAGAACGGGCAGATCACGCCCACTCTCAAGATTCGGCGTCACGCCATTCGGGCGGTTTATGGTGCCGAGCTGGATCAACTATATCGTTGACAAGCCACCCGCCGGCCGCAGCCAACGCTCGCGGATCAGACGTCGAAGTATTCGCGATACCAAGCGATGAACCTTGGGATGCCTTCGGAAATCGGTGTTGAGGGCGAAAACCCGAAATCGCGGACGGATTCGCTGATATCGGCATAGGTTTCCTTCACGTCGCCAGGCTGGAGAGGAAGAAACTCGATCTCCGCCTTGCGGTCCAGGGCCGCCTCGATCAAGGCGATGAAGTCCGTCAGACGTTCCGATCGATGGTTGCCGAGATTGTAAACGCGGCTTGGCTGGGTCTCAGGCTTCGGCGGGCTGTCGAGGCAGGCCAGCGTCCCGTTCACCACGTCGTCGATATAAGTGAAGTCGCGTCGCATATCTCCATGATTGAATACAGGAATCGGTTCCCCGGCCAGGATCTTGCGGGTGAAGATGAAGGCAGCCATGTCTGGCCGGCCCCAGGGGCCATAGACGGTAAAGAAACGCAGGCCCGTGAGCGGGATCGCATAGAGATGGCCGTAGGCGTGGCTCAGAAGCTCGGTCGTCCTTTTGGTGGCGGCATAGAGCGAGACCGGCGTATCGACCCGATCCTGGATCGAGAAGGGCAGCTTCGTATTGCTTCCATAGACCGACGACGACGAGGCGTAGACCAGATGCTCTAGGTTCTCCAGCCGGCGGCCACACTCCAGGACAACAAGCTGGCCCTCCACATTGCTGTGCGTATAGGCGTACGGATCGGTGAGGGAGTGGCGGACACCGGCCTGGGCCGCCAGGTGAATGATCTGGGTGATGCCGGGATTTTTCTCGACCAAGGCGATCATCGCGGTCCGGTCGGCAACGTCCACGCGCTGGAGTTCGAAGTCTTTGCTTTTCTCCAGAACCGCGAGGCGCGCCTCCTTCAGCGTGACGTCATAATAGGCGTTCACATTGTCGACACCGATCACGCGGTCGCCTCTTTCGAGCAGCGCTCGCGCCATGTGAAAGCCGATAAACCCCGCTGCCCCTGTTACCAGTACCGTCATCCGTCATCCAAACCTGCCAGAACGCGAACCCGCACCGTATACCCGCTGTCTTCAAAGAAATCATCCCCAGACATCGGACATGATCGGGCGGATCTGTGAGGTCAGGACAGTTGCAGACCGAGAACTTCGCCTGCCAACGACAGCTCCTCCCGCCAGTCACTAAAAAGAGGACCTAGGGCCTGAGCGAACTGTCGAGAAACCGCCGGAGCGAGGGAAGCCGGACGGAGACCTGTGTGCGGCACGTTGGCTCCGAGCTATGGGTAACGATTTCGCCGACATGCAGGCTCATCGCGGTGACGTTTCGGCCGATCCGGCACAGTGTCATGGTACGATCCACGGGAAACTGGACGGCCGGACTTACGCCGACCCCGCTCTCGTGATGGCAGCGCAGGGCGTAATCGCAACCGAGTCCGCAAAGCTGGCGAGGAGCCGTGCAATGGGCGATTAGGACATCAGAGGACTGACCCACCACGGGGTTTCCCATCCACAAGGACTGCCCCGTCAGCGATTTGAGCAGGGCCATGGTGGCGGCTGCGTCCAAATCCCCTTCGCAGACGCCAACCCGTCGGGGATCGGATAGGACCCGACGACCGTCGTCAATATCTGAGGGCTCGACGCCGCCATGCTGCGCCTCCAAAAGCGAGAGAAAATGTCGTGGCTTTTCGCGCACTAATGAACCGTCTGGTTACGTATCTACCGCGATTTTGCGGGATCGGCAACTACTACTCTGTTTGCATAGGCAGTCGCGCAAAAAACATTACGAGAGAGAATATACTTTGATTGATTATAATGATTAAAATGCGAATTCCTCCAAATTTCATATCTATGAAGACTAATATTGCGCTTAGTTAAAATCTTGTATAGGCGAACCATCTCGGTTAATAATACTTTCTTGAAGCTTGTAAGGTTTCTCCCCGAGATGCCGATAATAAACAGCACGCGAGGAGAGCGACCTTAGAGAGAGCGCATTTCGTTGAAACAGCGCGAAAAGCCAAGTCCCTTTACTTGTCGCGGCTGGCTAGCGTTTGCGTCCCTAGCCACGGATGCTTGCGCCGCTGGCTGGAGCGATGAAACGAGGGGGAAACCTCCCGGCCCAACTGCCCCAGCAACTCAACCTAAGGGCGACGTTACCCCGGAGTATATCGAGGGGGTTCGCGATAGAACCGGCCGACGTCTGTTCCGCATCGGCGGAGCAGATCGGCGCGGTATCCCTATCGCGGCTTTCCGTGCGAATCCAGGGAAACGCTTGCCTCTTACGCGGACCCCTCGCGCATGCAGCGAGGACGATCGCCGGGAGGAGTCACGCGTCCAATTCAATTCGAAACCGCGCGTCACGTGGACTATGCACAAAGGAGTAGACTGTAATGGCTGAAGATACTGCAACCGTGGCCGGGGCAGCGCCCGTCGCCGAGAGGGTTGATCCCCATGAGGTCTCCATCGATGCTCCCGAGCCTTGGGAGCCATGGGAGACCCAGCTCGTCGGATGGAGCGTCGGGATCGGCATCGCCGCGCTCATCGTGCTCGGCACGCTGATCAACATTTACCTGCTCTGACGTCGAGATAACTCGGCGTAACCGCAATAGAAGCGAAAGAAGCACCATGAAATCGGATATGGACATGGTCATCGTCCACGATGGTGAGAAGTGGATCGCCAGCAATGAAGACCTTGTCGTCGAGGGCAGGACACTACCGGAGCTTGATGCCTGCCTGGCGCGCGCGCTTCGCGAAACTGGACGATATTCCGGGCCGAAGGTCACCGTTTTCATGGGCTTCGATTTCAACACGATTCCGTCTTGGATCCGTCAGTACGGGTCACACTACTTCAACCGGTACGTTCACGTCGAAGTGTGAGCCACCGACGGCGCAACACAAAGGAACAGCCTTGAGGAAACGGACGGAAAGTTATGGGGGTCAAAAATGAACGGCGTCAAAAGACAATGGTATGACGGGATGGCGCACAGCGAGGACTGGTGGGCCGTATGGCTCGGCCTCATCATGTTTTTCGCCGGGCTGCTGTCCATCGCGGGAATCGATATCGTCGGGTGGCAGGCCAAGCCCTCGACCTGGTCGGAGTTCGCGAAGGCCGCGAAACCCGCGGGCAAGGCCTGGGCCGGCCTCGGCATGTGGGGGTCGATCTTTGTCACCTACTGTGTGTGGACCGTGCTCACCTGCATCGGGGCCTATTTCATGCGCCTCGATGTGAAGAAGTTCTTCTACGGATGGACCTGTCTGTTCGTTATTACCTGGGCGGTCTGGCTCATCGGCCGCGAGGCCCATCTGGCGGCGCCGGTGAACCAGTTCGAGAAGTATGGCCTTGGCTGGGGTCTGTCCTTGGGAGGCGGCGCCTCCTATATCCTGGCCCTCGGGGTCGGCCTGATCATCGGCAACCTCATCAAGCCCTTCGCCGCCTTCATCAAGGAAGCGTGCAAGCCCGAATGGTTCATCAAGACCGCGATCGTCTATCTCGGCATCAAGGTCGGTCTGATGTCCATGAAGGCTGCGGGATTCGCGTTCGAGATCGCACTCGCCGGCGCCTGTGCGACCGTCGTGGCCTATCTTCTGTTCTGGCCGATCATCTACACGATGGCGCGCAAGATGTTCTGCCTGCCGCGGGAATGGGCGGCCGTCTTCTGCTCGGGCATTTCGATCTGCGGCGTCTCCGCCGCTATCGCCACGGGCGGTGCGATCCGGGCCAAGCCCATCATCGCCGTCATGGTATCGATGCTGGTGGTCGTTTACGCGATGGTCGAGTTGATCGTTCTTCCCGGCTTTTACTCTACGGTCGCGCCCGATCAGCCGATCGTCAACGGCGCGGCCATGGGCATGACGGTCAAGACCGACGGCGCCGATGCCGCCGCCGGGGCCATCCTGGATGAATTGATGCGGGCCAACGCTGCCGGGCGAGGCATCAATTGGGAAGCAGACTGGATTCTCACCGCCGCCGTGATGACCAAGATCTGGATCGACATGTTCATCGGCGTGTGGGCCTTCCTGCTGGCGCTGATCTGGGTCTACAAGGTCGAGCGGCAACCCGGCCAGTCGACCGTTGGGGCGTCGGAGATCTGGTTCCGCTTCCCGAAATTCGTGCTCGGGTATGTGTTCTGCTGGTTCTCCTACACGGCGATCGCCGTCATCTGGCCCCAGGTCATCGATGCGGCGTCCATCGGTGCCAATACGGTGCAGAGCCCGATGCGGACGATGTTTTTCATGATCACCTTCGTGGCCATGGGCAGCATCACCGACTTCAGCAAGCTCAGGGGCATGGGACGGCTCGCCCTGCTCTACGCCGTGGCCTTGGTCGTGATCATCGCGCCCATCGCCTACTTCGTGGCCTGGGTCTTCCATCGTGGCATGGTGCCGCCACTCGCATCCTGATAAGCGGGGCATGGCCTCAAAAACGCTTCGGCCCGGGCATCCGCCCGGGCCGTCGCTGTTAGTGGCGTTCCTCGACGCCGACGATGCGCAGGATATTGGTTGTTCCGGGAATGCGGAAGGGAACACCGGCAGTCACCACAAGAAGATCGCCGAGTTCTGCATATCCCTTGGCCAGGGCGACCCGGCTGGCCTCGCGCGCCATGTCCGTGGTGCCTCGAACACTCCTGGCGACGATGGGGTGGACGCCCCAGGCCAGCGCAATCCGACGCGCCGTCGCGGCGTCCGTGGTGAGGCCGAGGATCGGGACCTCGGGCCGCTCCCGCGCAGCACGCAGAGTCGTCGAGCCGGTGGAAGTGAAGGTGGCTATGGCCACCGCCGAAATCGTACTTGCAACCTGGCGCGCCGCCGCAGTGATGGCGTCCGCCGCGGTCGGTTCGGGATCGGTCCTCTGGGCGTCGATCAACCGCCTGTACAGGGCGTCCCGCTCAACGCGCCGGATGATGCGGGTCATCATCGACACCGCGTCCACCGGATACTCGCCGATCGCCGTTTCGGCCGACAGCATGACCGCGTCGGCGCCGTCATAGACTGCAGTGGCCACGTCCGAGGCCTCGGCGCGGGTCGGCGTGGGTGCGTGGATCATGGAGTCCAGCATCTGGGTCGCGACGACCACCGGCTTGCCGGCAAAGCGGCAGGCCCGAATGATCCGTTTCTGAAGGGCCGGCACATCCTCCGGCGGAACCTCGACGCCGAGATCGCCTCGGGCGACCATGATCGCGTCCGCGAGATCGACGATCTTGTAGAGGTCGTCGATTGCCGCAGGCTTCTCCAGCTTGGCAAGAACCCCGGCCCGGCCATCCACGAGTTCCCGCAGTTCCTGCACGTCCTCGAAGCGCTGGACGAAGGAAAGCCCCACCCAGTCGATGCCGAGGCCGAGCCCGAACTCAAGATCCCTGCGGTCCTTATCGGTCAGCGCCTTGATGCCGAGAACCGCATCCGGAAGGTTCACCCCCTTGTGGTCGGTGAGCTTGCCACCAAACTCGACAACCGTTTCGGCGGACTTGGCATTCGCCTTGATCACCCTCAAACGGATCCGCCCGTCATCCAGCAGAACCGTCATATCCGGCCTGAGGTCCTGGAACACCTCGGGATGCGGCAGGGGCGCCCGAGTCGCGTCTCCCGGTGCATCGGCGAGATCGAGCCGGAATGTCGCCCCCTCCTTCAGCTCCGCTCCGCCCGACCCCATCTCACCAATCCGGAGCTTGGGGCCCTGGAGATCCATGAGGACCCCGATCGGGCGGCCAATTTTCTTCTCAAGGGCGCGGATGGCGCGGAAGTTCCGCTCGTGATCCTCGTGGGTGCCGTG
>JANQJG010000248.1 GCA_028281785.1 Rhodospirillales bacterium | reverse complement strand
CCTCGAATATGCCCGGCATGTCCTTCGTCCTCGCTCCTAAAACTGGCGGGTTTTCGACACCAGCCAGATCGATGTGCTGAAGGTCAACAGGCCCTAGAGCGACTGATCGACGGAAATCGGCAAAGTCGGCGGCGCGGATTGGCCGTGGGTCTGTTCCACCTTGCCCGCGGCGGAATAGGTTCCCGCCTGGGGCTGGCTCGCCTTGACCGCTTCGGTTACGGCGTCGAGCACCCGGCGGCTGACATCCCGCGCGATCGTCAGCAGCTTCGCGTTCTCCTCGACCAGTTCGCGGACCACTTCTCCTTTCTCGCGCAGCCGGTCACGGGCGGCTGGATCGATCGTCTCGACGTCCTGCTTCTTGGCGAGCTCCGCCAATCCTTGGATGCGTGTGAAGTAGGCGCGGCTCAACTCGTCCTTTCGCGGCAACAGGGTATCCAGCTCTTGGTGCCGGCGATCTCGCAGAGCCTTGTTTTCGCGCGCCAGAACGTCGGCGAGCTCTTCGCTGATAACGATGAGGTCGTTGATCCGGGTCATTGCGTCCATGGCTACTGGACCTCCTGTGTCCTCATGATTTCCCGCATGACGGCATCGGCGATTCCGACTCCGCCCGCGCGGGCCATCGCCTTGCCGTATTCCTCGACCTGCAAGGACCGCCACATGTCCTCGGCGAAACCGCCGCCGAACGGTTCCTCGGCGCCCAGGTCGGAGAACATCGGCTGAAGCACCTGGTTCAGGAAAAATGCCTCGAAGTCTTCCGCCGTCTTGCGGATCCGGGCGAGATCGCCGTTTTTTGACAGCGTCGGCGCCTCGCGGCCCGCCAAAAGGGCGGCCTGTGCCTTGAGAGCGAAGGAAGAAGCGTCCGCCATCACATCACCTCGATTTCGGCTTGCAGGGCCCCGGCGGCCTTGATGGCCTGAAGGATGCTGATCATGTCGCGGGGGCCGATCCCCAGGGCATTCAGCCCGTTGACAAGTTCCTGCAGGGTGATGCCGGGCTCGAGGACGGTCATCCGGCTCTCGGTATCCTCGTCGACCTCGATGTCCGTGCGTGGAACCGTCACCGTTTCGCCGGCTTCGGCGAAGGGGCCGGGCTGCGACACCTGCTCGGTTTCCGTGATACGGATGGTGAGATTCCCCTGGGCGATGGCGACGGTGCTGATGCGCACGTTCTCGCCCATGACGATGATGCCGTTCTGCTCGTCGATCACGACCCGGGCGAGCTGATCCGGCCGGATGCGAAGCTGTTCGATGTCCGTCAGCAGATCGACCACGTTCGTGCCGTAGCTCCCGGGGACCTGAACGCGGATTGTCGTCGGGTCGCTGGGGCGGGCCGCCATGGTACCGAGAAACGCGTTGATGGCCTGGGCGATGCGCCGAGCCGTGGTGAAGTCCGGATTACGCAGGCTCAGATTCACCATGCTGAGCTGCGCGATATCGAACGGGACCTCCCGCTCGACGATGCCGCCGCTGGCGATCCGGCCACTGGTGGGAACGCCCTTGGTGATGGTCTCCGCCGCGCCCGCGGCGGAGAAGCCGCCAACGGCAACCGGTCCCTGGGCGACGGCATAGACCTCGCCATCCGCGCCCAGAAGCGGCGTAACCAGGAGCGTGCCCCCGAGCAGGCTCTCGGCATCGCCCAGGGCGCTGACCGTCACGTCGATTCGCGTACCCTGCCGGGCGAAGGGCGGCAGGTCTGCCGTGACCATGACGGCCGCCACGTTTTCCGAGGTCAGGCCGTCTTCGGTCGGCTTGACCCCCAGGCGGTTGAGCATCGAGATCAGGCTCTGCTGGGTGAACTGGCCGTCCCTAAGGGAATCGCCGGTGCCGTTCAGGCCGACCACCAGCCCATAGCCAACGAGCTGGTTTTCCCGGACACCCTGGAACTCGACCAGATCCTTGATGCGAGACGCGCCCTGGGCCGTCGCCGCCGCGGCGACCAGCAGGAACGTGGCGGCGACAAAAACCTCGAAGGCCCGAAAGAAGAAGCGTGTCGGGCTGGGCCGGTAGATTGGGAAATCCGCTTTTCTCATGGTTGCCTTCCGTCTCAAGCCATGACGTCGGGGCCTCGGTTGGCCCACCGTCACAGATCGTTATGCGAAAAGCGTGCCAGATTTTGCGGGCGATTGGGGTGGGGGGAGCGGGGGAAAGCCGCCATGGAGAGGCGGGCAGGTATCGGGGATTCGCCCAATTCCTGCCCGCCGGCAAATCTTACCGCCCTGGGACGAAGGTCTTATCGCTTGAGGTCCCGGGCGACCTCCGTCATCTCGTCCACTGTCTTGAAAACGGTCGAGGACGAGGTATAGGCCTGCTGGGTCATGATCATGAGCGTGAATTCCTCGGCCAGATCGACGTCCGACAGCTCGCGCGAGTTGGGAAGGAACAGGGCATAGCCATCCGCGGCCGCCAAGGTCACCTGCGCGGTTCCAGACTCTTGGGTCGTCGCGAACACATTGCCGTTGCGGGCCTCGAGCGCGTTGGCGTTGGAAAAGACGGCCAGCGGAATACGATACATCTCGCGCACCGTCGAGTCGTCGAAGATGCCGATCACGTGGCCGCCCTCGTCGAAGTAGAACTTCTCCATGTTCGCGCGGGCATAGCCGTTGTGCTGGTAATTGACCGGCAGAAAATCCCCGGTGAACTGGGTCGAGCTTCCGATATCCAACGTCAGGGCGGCGCTGGTTCCGCCGGCGAAGGTCAAGGCCAGGGGAAGGTTGGAGGGGCTGGTCAACTCTCCCTTGGAGCCGAAGACCAGGGTCGTAACCGGCGACGTGATGGTGTTGGTGACGTTGGCGACCGTCGTGCTCGCGCTGGCCGTGTTGTCGGCCGTGCCGCCGTTGTTCGTGGCCGACGCGGAGGTGGTGAGGGCGCTGCCGGCGACATTCGCCGTGAGCGTCAGCGCGCCCGTGCCCGACGCGGCCGCGGTCACGATCGCGCCCGTCGAAGGATGGGAATTGATGGTGCTGATCAGCGCGTCGCGGATGCCGTCGATGCCGCCCTCGCTGCCGGTCACGGTATAGTTGATGATCGAGCCGTTTATGGTGACGCTGTAGACGTCGCCGGCCTCGACCGTCCCGCCAAGGGTGACGGTATCCACCTGCGCCACGGGGTCTTGGGAGGTGGTCGTCGAGAACTCCCATTCATTGAGGGTCGTCGATTTGGTGAAGTTGAACCGGACGTCCTGCGCCGTGCCCGAGGAATCGACCATCGTGACCGCATAGGTCTCCAGATGCCCCGCCTCGACTTGGGAGGGCAGGTTCACATCCAATTGGGCGGTCGTGGTCGCCTCGAACTGGTCGATGAACGCGTAGGGGTCGATCCGCATCGGTGCGAGGGTTCCCCCGCTCGTGGGGAAGGTTCCGTCCGCGTTCCGGCCATAGCCGAGCACGAAGTATCCGTTCTTGTCGACCAGGTACCCGTCCCTGACGGTGGTCGTATTGCCATCGTCCCCGGTTACCGAGACGTCGTTGACGGTGCGCATCTGGAACGCGCCGTCCCGTCCGTAGAAGGTCTCCCCCGACCCGTCGAACTGGGTGGAGAGCATGAAGAAACCTTGGCCGTTGATGCCGAGGTCGTAATTGCTGTCACTCGACTGCAGCAGACCCTGGTGATTGATGCGTTGGAATTGATACGGTTTCACCCCGCCAAGGTCCCCCTGGTTGAACAGGGTTTCGCTGAGCACGGTCGAGAATCGCGCCTCCGATCCCTTGAAGCCGCCGGTGCTCACATTGGCGATGTTGCTGCCGATGATTCCCATGGCGTAGGACTGGCTCATCATGCCCATGACGCTTGAGGAAAAGGCTCCGTAAAGGCCCATCTTGCGGCTCCAATCTGTTCGGCCCTGCGGCGAGGCGCGGGTGTTCGAGCCTTACAAAGCAATTTCGGTGCCAGTTTCGCCGCCCGTGATGGGGCGGAACACGCGGGGCAAGCTCCCGGCCTGTCCAAACGGAGGAACGTGTTCTGCCGGGTAAGCAGGGTCGGGGTGCAAGATTTGCCGGCCGTGGATAGTGCTTTAGTCGCCTCCAGCGGTCGCGAAAACCATGGCTTGCCATGCATCGATTTCGATGTTCACGGCGGCGCCAGGCATCGGCAGCATGACGCCGGGAATCCAGGCCTCAAGAGGGATCTTGGCGCCATCGGCATAGCTTACGGCAACGCGCAGATGGCTGCTGCGTCCGAGAAGCCGGGCCGAAATGACCTCCCCGTCGGCTTCCCCGGGCTGGCACGGGCCGGCCGGAACGACGCGCAGCCCCTCGGGACGAATGAGAACCTCGACCGGCGTACCCTCCGGCAGGCCGGCGGCTTCGAAGGTCGCCAGCGGTGTCTCCACATTGGCATTCTCGACCACGCCCCGCAGCCGGTTGACGGGGCCGAACAGTTTGGCGACGTAGGCATCGACCGGGTGCATATAGGTTTCGAACGGATCCCCCGACTGGACGATCTGTCCGTCCCTCATGACCAGGATTCGGTCTGCCATGGACATGGCCTCTTCGGGGTCGTGCGTCACCATCAGGGTGGCCATGCCCAGGTCACGAAGCAGGTTCCGCGTCTCTTCGCGGATTTGCGCGCGGAGACTCGCGTCCAGGCCCGAAAAGGGTTCGTCCAGCAGGATCACCCTGGGGCTCGGCGCGAGCGCCCGGACCAGGGCTACCCTCTGTTGCTGACCGCCGGATAGCATGTGAGGATAGCTGTCGAGATGGGGCTTGAGGCCCATCCTGTCGATGGCCTCGCCCAGCCAGCCGGGTTCCGCTGCCATCCCTCCGTTGAGACCGAACGTAATGTTTTCCGCCACCGACAGATGCGGAAACAGCGCGTAGTCCTGGAACATCAGCCCGACACCGCGCCGTTCGGGCGGGACATGGCTCGCGGTCCCGCCTTCGGCCACCCGCGTATCGTCGATGGTGATTCGCCCGCGCTGCACGGCTTCGAGACCGGCCGCGAGTCTCAGCAGGGTCGTCTTGCCGCAGCCGGACGGTCCGACCAGGCAGTTGAGCTGTCCGGGCTCGACGGACAAAGAGAGGTCTTTCAGAATCTCGACCTCGCCATAGGTGTGGGAAACGTACTCAACGCGCAGTCCTCTCATGTCGCTGCCCCTTGTGTCTGCCGATATCCGGGACGGGATCGGGCGATGGTCCGGCTCAGAAGGATGACCGGCAAGATCCCGACGACGACAATCGTCAGGGCGCCCAAGGCGCTTTTTTCGAGAAGTTCATCGGAGGCCAGCTGATGGACGTAGGTGG
>JANQJG010000239.1 GCA_028281785.1 Rhodospirillales bacterium | reverse complement strand
GCGTCCGTCAGAACAAAGCGAACCATCCAATCCTCCCAAAAAGGGAGCTTGAATCACATTTCCCACAATCTGTGAATCCTGAATCTCAACAGACCCTAGAGCATGTCTCGTCTATATGGACCTATTCTGATGGCGCCACGGCGGGGCAGCCCGCCAGGCGTCCGGCGACGCGCGATGCGGGGCCATCGGGCGAGCCGGACAACGTCGCGGATGGCCGCCGCGGCCCACCCCTCGGGGGCAGGCGGTTTCGGGACGTGGACGGCGTCGGGCGCCTTGACCGTAGTCCCCGATACGCTCGGCGGCGCCCTCCTGGCCACGGCCCGAAAACGCTCTGTCAGAATGAATCCATATAAACGAGACATGCTCTATAGCCCCGATGGCCGGCCGCGGTGGGGCAGGGAGGCTGGCCGCACTAAGGCAAAACCAGGTTTCGGTTCTCCCCGTGAGGAAGATCACGCGTTTACTCGTCGACGTCGTCGATATCCGCCTGCCCGGATACGCGTCGCCGGATGTGCGACCAGGACAGCCCGATGGCCATGACGGTGGCGATCACGACCAGCAGTACATAGGCGCTCACCTCCGGTTGTTGGAGGTTGAGAAAACCCAGATCGACGGCTGCCCAGATAAGGACGCCAAAGAATAGCCCCGCCAATGTCAGACCGACGGGACCTATCGACCTCCAGGTCGCTCGCAGGTAGATGATGTAGAGGATCAGCAGAACGACGCCGGCCAGGGCCTTGAATGGGATCTGCCCGCCTTCCGGCGCCGTAACCCAATGAAAGAAAGAATAGCCAAGCGGGTTGAATGTCAGGAAAACCAGGAAAAGAGCAACGATCCAGCGCAATAGAAAGCTGGTCGTAGTGAATTGCCTATGGGCCACGGGTCAGCCTCCGCCAATGCCATGTCGGCCTGTAGATAACTTAACCGCCGGTGGGGTGGAAGGCCAAAGGCCGGGTTGATAGGCGTCACGCCAGTCCCAGCTCACTCCCCCTTCGCGGCAACCACCTCGGCCTTGGCGGCAGCGGAAAGCATGCGCAGATCGTTGGCGATTGCGATGAAGGCAAAGCCCTGGCCCACGCGCCGGCGCGCCGACTCTCCCGTTGGACAGTGGATCCCGACTTTCACGCCATGCTTCGTGCCGATCGCCAGAATGGTGTCGACGGCTTCGATCACCTCCTTCTCGGAAGGTTCTGCCGAGGGCCCATAGCCCAGCGCGAGGGCGAGGTCGTTGGGGCCGATATAAACCGCATCGAGCCCCTCGACACGTACGATGTCATCGAGGTTATCGAGGGCCTGCCGGGTCTCGATCATGGCCAGGGTCACGATCGTGTCGTTTGCGTGTTCGGCGTAGTCGGACCCTCCGTAGAGCTGCCCGCGGGTGACGGCGAAGCTCCGGTTGCCGGCCGGCGGATACCGGCAGGCGCGGACAAAGGCTTCGCACTCGGCGCCGCTGTTGACCATTGGACAAATGATGCCATAGGCACCCGAATCGAGGAGTTTCATGATCACCATGGGATCGTTCCAGCCCGAGCGGGCAAGGGGCGTCGCCGAGGTTGTCGAGATCGCCTGAAACATCGCCATTGCGGCCTGGACATCGATCATTCCGTGCTGGGTATCCACGGTCACGCAGTCGAAGCCCTGTTGGGCCATGGCCTCGGCGCTGTACGAGCTGGGAACTGATAGCCAAGCGGTGAGAGCGGCTTGTCCTTGAGCCCAGAGTTGGCGAATCCGGTTCTCCCGCATGACGACGTTTCCTCCCTTGCTATGCGGTTCGGCTCCACAACCTATTCCTTGAGGCACAGCAAGTCCACGCGGGAGACTGGGCCTAGAATCCAGCCGAGGCCGCTAGCGGGTGTGGCTTGGTCCGTCGGAGAGTCTCACGCGTCCGTACCGTGGCGGGGCGCGGTCCCCTTCCTCGTCGAAAAGTTGTGCAAGGTTTATCATCATTGTGCCACCGAGTTCTTCCGCGTCGGCGATAGTCACGGCCCGACGATAGTATCGCGTTACGTCATGGCCGATGCCTATCGCCGTCAATTCGACCGGCGAAAAGGCTTCGATCCAATCGATGACGTCGCGGAGGTGCTTTTCAAGATAGTTGCCCGGGTTCGCCGAAAGCGTGGCGTCATCCACTGGCGCGCCATCCGAAATGACCATCAAAATGCGCCGCTGCTCGGGACGCCCCAGCAGCCGGGTGTGGGCCCAAAGCAGGGCTTCGCCGTCGATATTCTCCTTAAGCAGCCCCTCCCGCAACATCAGCCCAAGGTTTCGGCGGGCGCGGCGCCAAGGGGCGTCGGCGGGCTTGTAAACAATATGCCTGAGGTCATTGAGACGCCCGGGGTTCTTGGGCTTGCCGGCCTCGACCCATTTTTCGCGCGCTTCGCCCCCCTTCCACGCGCGGGTGGTAAAGCCGAGAATTTCGACCTTTACGCCGCATCTTTCCAGGGTCCTGGCCAGAATGTCGGCGCTCATCGCCGCCACCGTAATCGGCCGGCCGCGCATTGAGCCCGAATTGTCGATGAGCAGGCTGACGACGGTATCGCGAAACTTGGCGTCGGTTTCCCGTTTGAAGGAGAGGGGGCTCACGGGGTCGACAATCACGCGCGCCAACCGTCCGGCATCCAATAGACCCTCGTCGAGATCAAACTCCCAGGACCGGGTTTGTTTGGCCAGAAGATGGCGTTGAAGACGGTTCGCCAGGGTCGACACGACGCCCTGGAGATGAGAGAGTTGCTGGTCCAGCTGGGTCCGAAGCCGCGAGAGCTCCTCGCTGTCAGCCAGCTTGCCGGCCTCGGTCACCTCGTCATGCGAGGTGGTGAAGACCTTATAGCCCTCCTCCGAAGCAAGCTCATTCTGCGGCCATGGGGCCCGCCACCGGGCCGGGCCCGCCGGTTTTTCGTCCGCGGCTCCCGCCTCCATCTGCTCGTCCTCGGCCACGGCCATGCCGTCGGCTTCCTCGGCCGGTTCCGAGTCTTCCCCTTCGCCGGGAGATGGCCAGTCACCATCGGATTCTTCGCCTTGAGGCTGAGGAGGCTCGTCCTGCTCCTGTTTCGAATCCTCTTCTTCCGACTCTTCCGGTTGAGGGGGCAGGTCCTGTTCGTCCGCGATTTCAAGAACGTGCATCGCCTCGCGGACGGTGTCGGCAAAGGACTGCTGGTCCTCGACGCATGCCTTCATGAGGTCGAGCTGGCGGCCAATCCGCTGAGTCAGCCAACCACGCCATAACTCCGCCAACCGACTTCCCGACTCCGGAACCGGAGTGCCAGTCAGGCGTTCGTGCACGAGCAAACGCAATGCGTGGGAAAGCTGCGATTCCTCCCGCTTGGTGACGCGATGGAGGCCCTCGTTCCGGCAAAACTCGTCGAGCCGAGCATGGAGGTTTTGGGCCACCCCGGCCATCCAGCGGCTTCCCAGCGCCTCGACGCGCATTTGCTCGATCATATCGAACAGTCGTCGCGCATCCATGGTGGATGGGACTCGGCGACGATGGATAATGTCGTCGTGGAAGCGAAATCGCAGGGCGACAGCATCAGCGACACCACGAAGCCGAACCACGTCCTCTCGGTCGATTCGGCGGGATAGCGCGGGTAGACGCGCCGTGTTGCCAGAGATTCCAGCCGAGGAGTGGCTGTATTCGACCTCGATGTCACGGCGACCGGAGACCGCTTTCACGGTCGCGCTGGCGACCCGCTTCAAACGTTCCCGCGGATCTTCTGACTGGTTCACGACGTTGGCTCCGTCGAGATCGCCCAAGAGCAGGCGTGGAAGGCACTAACTCACGACCGAGTGCACGAGAGACTCGGGCAAGTCCTCCCCAAAGCAGCGCTGGTAGTACTCGGCGACAATCGGGCGTTCCAGCTCATCGCATTTGTTCAGGAACGTAAGCCGGAAGGCGAAGCCGCGATCCCTGAATATCCTTGCGTTCTCGGCCCATGTGATGACCGTGCGCGGGGACATTACCGTTGAGATATCGCCGTTGACGAAACCGTTACGCGAGAGATCCGCCACCTTGACCATGGCCGCGACTTCCTCCCGCCCCTCGGGGCTTTGATAGTCGGCCACCTTGGCGAGAACGATGCCGACCTCATCCTCGTGGGACAGATAGTTTAGTGTCGCAACGATGTTCCAGCGGTCCAACTGTCCCTGATTCAGCTGCTGGGTGCCGTGATAGAGGCCCGTCGTATCGCCCAGCCCAACGGTGTTCGTGGTGGAGAACAAGCGGAAATAAGGGTGAGGCCTGAGGACCCTGTTTTGATCGAGCAGGGTGAACTTGCCCTCGACTTCAAGGACGCGCTGGATCACGAACATCACATCCGGCCGCCCCGCGTCATACTCGTCGAATACCAGGGCCGTCGGGTGTTGCAGCGCCCAGGGCAGAAGCCCCTCGCGGAATTCCGTGACCTGCTTGCCGTCGCGCAGAACGATGGCGTCCTTGCCGATGAGATCGATCCGGCTGACATGGCTGTCGAGATTGACGCGGATACAGGACCAATTCAGCCGTGCCGCTACCTGCTCAATATGAGTCGACTTACCCGTGCCGTGGTAACCTTGGATCATCACGCGACGGTTGTGAGCGAACCCCGCGAGAATGGCGAGCGTGGTGTCGTGATCGAATTGGTACGCCTCGTCAATATCGGGAACGTGTTCGGCTTCTTCGCTGAACGCCGGAACTTCCATGTCACTTTCAACGCCAAAGGTCTGGCGCACCGATATGGTGATGTCCGGAGCATCCAGTGGGAAGTGAGCCGTGCGTCCTTCGTTGGCGGCAGCTGCAGTCATTCCTTGCCTATCCTGCGTTTTACCGAGACATGTGGGCAATGAGCGGTGACGTCAATGACAACTCGCCCGGCTGGCCAAGCTAACCGTCAAGAAGCCAGGCTCTGCATAATGGTTTCGTACGCCTGGTTGATGGTCTTGAAGCGCTCTTCAGATGCCTTGTCGCCACCGTTTACGTCGGGATGATAGATTTTGACAAGCTCCTTATATCGGGCCTTGACCTCGGCAGCCGTCACGGGTGGCTCGAGTTCGAGCACGTGCATGGCTTTCTCTTCCGCCGATCCCGGAGGCCACTGGTGTTGGCCGTGGGACACAAACCCGTCTTCGCCTTCCCCGTCCAACAGGTCAAAGCCGTCCCCGATATCGGCCCTGCCGAAGCGAAAGCCCGCCGATCGTGCCCCGAGGGGCCAAGTCGGGCGCCACCCAATGGAATCCTGTCTTACTTGGGCTTCGATCTCGTCCTCGCCCATGCCTCTGCAATAGTTCCAGGACGAGTTGTATTCCCGCACATGATCCAGACAAAACCAGCGATAGTCGTTGAGTTCCTGGCGCGAACGCGGCGCGCGGTACTCCGCCTGCTCCTGGCAGCCCGGCCAATCACAGACTCGCCCTACCGTCGCCGTATCCCCGTGACGGTTCGGCCGGTAGCCCCGAAATCTGTTTCCCCTACGAGTAGGCATGGCACCAATATGCGACGTCGCCTGGGCTGTGACAAGCGCGCTTCGGGCCAAGGGTTGCCGAACAAAAGAGGAATCTGAATGGCCCGCGCCGAGCCCTGCCGGATTCTTTCAACGCCGTCGTCTCCTTGGCCTTGAAGGCTGCGTGATGCACACCACGTTCACCGGAGCCAGCTTTGTTTCAGGGGCGAGTGAGAACCATGCGCGTGGCTACGGCCATTGAGGACAAACTGACCTCTGCTCTAAGGCCGACGCGGCTGAGGATTGTCGACGAATCCCATCGTCATGTCGGCCATGTGGGGGCCAGACCCGAGGGTGAGACTCATTTTCGGGTCGAAATCGTCTCTCCAGCGTTTGAGGGAAAGTCCCGGTTGGAACGCCAGCGCATGGCTTTCGCCGTGCTGGCAGAGGAGTTGGCCACGGACGTCCATGCGCTGACCCTAAAGACCTTGACGCCGAAGGAAGACGCCGCTAGTTGAACGGCTTCGCGGCGGACCGGGGGCCGAAGGCCTGAATCTTTCCTGGCTCCCAGGAGGTCGGTTGTCTATTGTTCCATGTTCTAAGCGGCTAATCTGCTGGTTTGGTGGGGGGTGCGATGGCGAAGAACTGCCTTGCCGAATTGGGGATTACCTCGAAGCCGACCCAGGGGCCAAGCCTCGAAAGAGCTTCGTCTAATGCCCCTACGTCCCGTCTAGAGACAGAAAAAAGGGACTACTTCGTCGAGCGAGACGGGGTTCGATACGCCGGCACGCATCTTTTGATCGAGATGTGGGGCGCGAGACATCTGGATGACCCGGAGATGATCGAGCAGACTTTGCGCGAGTCGGCCGATGCGGCCGGCGCGACGATCCTCCATGCCCATACGCATCGCTTTTCCCCTTTTGGGGGCGTGTCCGGGGTGATCGTCCTGGCGGAGTCGCATATAAGCATTCATACATGGCCGGAACGAGATTTCATGGCGCTCGACATCTTTATGTGTGGGGATTGTAATCCCTACGAGTCGGTGTCGGTGCTTCGTAACGTGTTTCGCCCAAAAAGCATTCAACTCGCCGAGCACAAGCGGGGCCTCGTTCTGTGACCTGGTTCGAAGAGACGCTCTACTCTGGAGCAGTCTCCTTGGGCTACGCACAAAAATTCGAAGTATCCTGCGTGATCCACCGGGAGACGACCGGACATCAGGATCTGATCATCTTCGATACCCCGTCTTTCGGACGAGTCCTGGCGCTGGACGGTATCATCCAGACGACTGAGAAGGATGAATTCACCTATCACGAGATGCTGGCGCATGTTCCCCTGTTGGCACATGGGCGGGCAAGGCGGGTGCTTGTCATCGGGGGCGGCGACGGCGGAGTACTCAGGGAAGTTCTCCAGCACCCCATTGACTCCGCCACGCTGGTGGAGATTGACCGCCACGTTATCGATCTGTGTCTGGCGCATTTGCCGTCCCTCAGCAACGGTGCCTTCGACGATCCGCGTACCCGCCTCGTGATCGGAGACGGATTTCGTTTCGTCCAGGACATTGACGAGACCTTTGACGTCATCATCGTCGACTCCACGGACCCGGTCGGCCCCGGCGAGATCCTGTTCTCGGAGGCGTTCTACGGCGCCTGCAAGAACCGCCTGTCCGCCGGGGGTATCCTTGTCTCCCAGAACGGGGTTCCCCAGTTCCAGGCATCGGAGTTGACGGACAGTCATCGGCGCCTTCGCCGCCATTTCGATGATGCCGTCTGCTATCTGACGGTGGTCCCGACCTATGTGGGCGGCTTCATGGCGTTGGGATGGGCGACGAACGACCTGTCCCTGCGCCAGCAATCGCTAGAGGTGCTCGCCTCACGCTATGAAGCTTTGGGGCTGGTGACGCGCTACTACACTCCGGCGGTCCATGTTGCCGCGTTTGCTCTGCCGCCGTTCATTTCTCGCTTGCTTTCCTGATTCAGCTCCGGTTGCGGCGGGAGCAGACGGTGAGGATCCAGCGGCTGCTGCAGCAGAAAGGGCCAGGGAGAAGTGTCGGCCATGAGCCAGCTGGATGATTGTCCTTTTTGCCAAATCGTCGCCGACCCGCAATCGCGGCCGAACTGGATCGTCGATTTTCCGAACTCTGTCGCGATCCTGCATTTCAACCAGGTTTTCCATGGCCGTTCGATCCTGATCACCCGCAATCATCACGAGAACATGCCGGAGACGGTCTACGAAGAAGTTGCGGCCCGCATTCGGGCGGCGCTGGAGTAGTATCCCGGAAACGGTCCTGATCGAAGGGCGGAAGGATTGAGCCGAAGGGCAGGCGTTTTGAGGAGGAAGTCCAGTGACGAGAAAAATCATGATCACAGTGGCGCCGGTCGCCCGCGTGAGGAACCCGGACAAGGACGTCGTGAATCCGCTCACGCCCGAGCAGGTAGCTCGTGAAACCCTGGAGTGCGAGCAGGCGGGCGCGGCCCAGGTGCATCTCCATGTGCGGACCGAAAACGGCGAGATTACCCATGAGACGGGCGTCTACTCACGCACCCTTGAACTCATCCGCAAGGATTCCCGAATAATCATTCAAGGATCGACGGGTGGGTTCGAGAAGAAGCTCAGCATCGACGAGCGGTGCAGCGCCGTCGATGACGACCGGACTGACGTAGCGTCCCTCAATATGGGGTCCTTCAACATCGCCTATGACATTCCGTTCATCAATACGGCGGCGGAGATCAAATACTGGGCGGAAAAGTTCTATGTCAGAAGCGTCGTGCCGGAACTCGAGATCTTCGACACTGGCATGACCAACCTGGTCCACGACTTCCTGGACCAAGGCATCCTGCGCCGTCCGCTTGCCGTCAATTTTCCCATGGGCTACTACGCCAGTACGCAGCCGGCGGTCGAAAGCGTCATCCGCATGCGCGATTTGATCCCGGAGGGCGTGGCCTTCGGCATCACCCACAACGCCATGGAGGATTTCACCCTCCTCGCGGCCTCGATCGCCGCAGGGGCGTCCAAGGTCCGGGTCGGGTTTGAGGACAGCCTGTTCTACGCGCTCGGGAAGAAGGCGCGAACCAATTCCGAACTGGTCCAACGCGTGGCGGACATGATCCGATCCCTCGGCTGCGAGATCATGTCGGTTGAGGACGCGAGGGCGATGTACGGGCTGAAATAGAGTCGCGTCGGGACCGCTATCCGCCAAAGCTGCGGACGAGGCTGCCCACGACCAGGTACCACCCATCCACGAGCACGAAAAAGATAATCTTGAAAGGCAAGGCGATGATGATCGGCGGCAGCATCATCATGCCCATCGACATCAGTACCGACGCTACCACCATGTCGATGATGAGGAACGGGACGAAGATCAGGAAGCCGATTTCGAAGGCCCGGCGCAACTCGCTGACGATGAAGGCCGGGATCAGGACGCGAAGCGGGGCTTCCTCCGCCACTTCCTCCTCCGGCACCTCGGCGAGGTCGGCGAACAGCGCGAGATCCTGCTCCCGCACCAGTCCGAGCATGAAGCCACGCAGGGGCTCGACGCTCCGGTTGAAGGCCTCGAATTCGTCGATTTGTTCATCGATGAGCGGCCGAATACCGGATTCGTAGGATTCCTGAAAGGTCGGCAGCATGACGAACGAAGTCAGGAACAGAGCTAGCCCGACCAAGACCTGATTAGGGGGTGTCTGCGGGGTTCCCAGGGCTGTCCGCAGGAAAGAGAGGACGACGACGATCCGGGTAAAGGACGTCACCATCACCAGAATGGACGGGGCAATGCTCAGCACCGTGATCAGGAGCACCAGCTGAATAACCCGACCGGTGGCGCTGCCACCGCCTTCGCCGAGGTCGAAGGAGAGGCTTTGGGCGGCCGCCGAGCTGCATGACGCAGCAATCAGCAGCGCAATGGTGACGCCGACGAGGACGGCTGGCCTTCCGAGGTGCCGCTGCATCATGCCCCCGTATTCTTGGCCGCCGACGGGGTCTTGGCCCCCGTTTGTGGAACCGCCGAGGGGTCTTTGCGCGAGCGATCGATGCCGCTCTCGATAACGAGGTCTGAGTCGGGGCCGAGCAGAACCAGATGCTCGGTACCGTCGCGGCGCAGAAGGACGAGGCGCCGTTTGGCATCCAAAGGCTGAACTTCAATGATCTCCAGGCGCCTTTGCTTTCCGTTCTTTATAGGCGTGCGGAAGCCATATCCGAATCTCCGGGCCAGTGTCGCGAACCCGACGATCAGGGCGAGCACGAAGATGAGGGCGAAGACGAACTTTAGGTAGTCGCCCAGTTCCAGTTCCATCGCCTAGACCCGTCCCGTCCGATCACTGTACTTTTCAACCCCCGGTTTTTGCTCTCGCGTACGCCGAGAGCCCCTGTTGAAGGTTCGAGCCGTCGCCCGATCCGCTGATAACACCGAATTGGCGAGTCAGGTCATCGGACAGCCGGTCGAGATCGGCGAGCAGGGATTCCATGGCGTGTCCTAGAGACGACGCGTTATTGGGAGCCCGCTCCATGATGGCGTCGCAGAGTTTGGCGACGCGGGCTTGCAGCCTTGAGATATCGACCATCCTGCCCTCGGAGAGGACCCGGCGCGCTGCGGCCACCACGGAGGCGACTTTCTCTAGCTCTCCGTGGATATCGAGATCGTGGTGCTCACAAGAATCGCTCATTTTCGGCTTCCTGTGGTTGCTGGCTAGCTCCTGGCGGTTGCCGCGGATCCCCATTGGCACGATAGACATAGGCGAGAATCTCGGCCACGGCGGCGAAGGCGGCGAGCGGTATCTCGCTGTTCTCGTCTAAGACGCCCAAGATCTCGGCCAATTCTGCGTCCTCGCGAACGCGAACGCCCCGAGCAAAAGCGATTTCCAGAATCTGCTCAGCGATGGGGCCTTGACCGCTGGCAATAACCTTCGGCCGGTCGTCCTTCTCCGGCTCATGGCCAATTGCCACGGCAACCGGGCGAGGCGTGGCGCTGCGGGCGGGACCGTGCGAGGGATGAGCCAACGGCAAATGCTTCTCATCGCGTGAGGGAATTCCGACGGGAAACATCGGCCAACTTGGCTTAAGAAACCTTTAATTCCGCAGCTGGGTTAGCTGGGCGATGTGTCAGTCCGGAAGCAGCCCTTGGGCCGGCGTGACCTAGCCCATCTGGTAGCTGCCGTTTCGGCGGCCGGCGCGACAGGGAAACGCTTTACCGATTCTTAAGATCGCCAACCGATACTACCCGGCAGCATGCGCAGGACTGCGCCAGGTTTCGCCGAGCCCGGGGCGACATGAACCTTAGCAAGATCACCATATTTCAATTGGCAAAAGAGCGTCTCGCGTGGCTCTCTCAGCGCCAGGAGGTTTTGGCCCAGAACATCGCCAACGCCGATACGCCGAAGTATCGGGCACGCGACATCGAACCGTTCAAGTTCGAGAGGGTGCTCCGAAACAGCGTGACACCCGTCAACGTCTCACGCACCCAGGCGGGCCACCTTGACGGGCGCCGGTCAAGCGTGGGCGTCCACGCCGAGGAGAAAACACGCAAGCCTTACGAAACCGCTCCCTCCGGCAACTCAGTGATTCTCGAGGAGCAGATGGCAAAGATCAACGAAACGTCGATCAGCCACAAGCTCACAACCCAACTCTACAAAAAGCACCTCGGGATGATTCGAACGGCGCTCGGCAAGTGACGTCAAACTGATTCGAGGCGGCTCATGGACGATCTCTTGAAGACCTTCAAGATCTCTTCGGCGGGCCTGAAGGCGCAGGGCACCCGGCTTCGCGTGGTCGCGGAGAACCTCGCGAACGCCAATTCCCTGCCGCGTGCGTTCGGAGATCAGCCATATCGTCGCAAGATCGTGACGTTCAGGAACGAACTCGACCGGGATCTCGGGCTGCCGACGGTTCGCGTGGACAGAATTCGCGAGGACCAGTCGAATTTCAAGAAACGGTTCGATCCCACACATCCAGCCGCTGACGATGACGGCTATGTTCTCATGCCCAATGTCAGCTCGCTGATCGAGACGATGGACATGCGCGAGGCGCAGCGATCCTACGAGGCCAATCTGAATGTGATCCGGGCGTCGAAGTCCATGATCACGACGACCATCGACATCCTAAGACGATAACAACGGCTCCAAACATCACGGCCGCGATGAAGCCGACAGCGAGGAGTAGGAGATGACAGCAGCTAATTCCATTTCCCAGGCTGTATCAGCGTATGCCTCCGCCGCCCGCGACCTGGGTACGCAGGGAATGGAGGCTCGGGACAAGGGCGAGGCAAGCGGCGACTTCGCCGACCTTGTGCAGAGTGCCTTGCGCGAAGCCAGCCGCATTGCCGAACAGAGCGAGCGGGTATCGTTCCAGGGTATTCAGGATCGGGCCGACCTCAATCAGGTCATTACCGCTGTGGCCGAGGCTGAAGTTACACTGCAAACGGTCGTCGCCATCCGCGACAAGGTACTGGAGGCATACAGGCAAATCACCCGGATGCCGATCTGAACGGGTCGGTTGGGAAGAACGGTCATGAACGAGGTCGCTGTCCTCGAGGTCGGCAGGGGCGCCATGTGGGTCGTCCTGAAAACCTCGGCTCCTTTGCTCGCCGCCGCCCTTCTGGTCGGCCTCGCGATCGCCATTTTCCAGGCGCTGACTTCAATACAGGAGATGACACTGACTTTCGTCCCCAAGATCGTCACGGTGTTCGTCAGCATGGTCGTGTTCTTGCCATTCATGATGCGAACCGTCATCGAATTCGGACATGAGCTGTTCGATCGGATCATTGCGCTCGGGATAAGCTGAACTGGGCATGCTTCAAGAGCTGCTCAGCCTGAATGTTTTCGGCTTCATGCTTATCTTCGCGCGGGTTGGGACGGCCTTCGCCACCTTGCCGGGTTTCAGCGCGGCCTATGTTTCGGTAAGGATCCGTCTCGTCTGCGCCCTGGTTATCAGCCTCGTCCTCGCGCCGGTTCTGATCGACAGTCTTCCCGGGCTTCCTACCTCTTCTGCGGCCCTGGGCTTGTTGCTGATCGGTGAGGTCCTCATCGGCGGTTTCCTGGGTTTGCTGGGGAGGGTTCTTTTCGCCGCTCTTCAGACGGCCGGGACGGTTATCTCGCTGGTCTCGTCCCTCGCCAATGCTTTTGTCCAGGATGCGGTTTCCGAGCAACAAGGCTCAATCATCGCAGGATTCCTCACGACGGTCGGTCTCCTCGTCATCTTCACGAGTAATCTGCACCATCTCATGATCCGTGCCTTGGCCGATAGCTACGGCCTGTTCATCCCCGGCGACACGCTCGCCCTCGGCGATATGGCGCAACTTATGGCTCGGCACGTTATGGACAGTTTCGCGCTGGGCGTACAGCTCGCGTCCCCCTTTATCGTCATGGGGTTGACGCACTATCTGATGCTTGGACTCCTTGGGCGGTTGATGCCCGCACTGCCGGTGTTCTTCTTTGGTCTTCCCATTCAGTTGGCGGCTCAGATTGCGATCATCATGTTGACGCTTTCAGGCATCATGCTGGCGTTTCAATCGCATTTTGCGGAGTCGTTCGGCGCTTTTTTGGCGCCTTGAGAGGTTCGGCATGGCGGAAGAAGACGATTCCCAAAAAACGGAAGAACCGACACCGAAGAAGCTTGAAAAAGCTCGGAAGAAGGGGCAGGTCGCAAACTCCCAGGAGGTCAAGAGTTGGTTCATTCTTCTTGGCGGAGCCATGGGGCTGTTGTTTCTGGCACCGGGAATCATGAACAACATCCGAATGCTGGGACAATCCTTCATCGCATCACCGCATGCGATCCCGTTTGACAACGAGCATCTGCGCCTGGCCGTCCTACAAATTCTCCTGGAGCTCGGATGGATTCTGGCGCCGCTCCTCGGCCTGCTTGTGGTGCTCGCGGTCGCCGGCTCGGTTGGCCAGACCGGATTTCTCTATTCGCCGAGCAAGATCAAGCCGGAACTATCCAAGATTTCGCTTATCAAGGGCCTCAAGAGCAAATTCTCGGTTCGACAGCTCGTCGAGTTCGTCAAGGGAATGGTCAAGATCTCGCTGGTCGCCCTCGTCGCCTTGGCGATGGTGGTGCCTTTTCACGACGATCTTGCCATTATTCCGCTCACCGACCTCGCCTATACCCTGAAGCGCATACACGAGATCGCCTTATGGATGGTCGTGGGCACCATCGCCGTGATGACGGTCGTCTCGGTGCTCGACTTTGCCTTCCAGAAGCACAACCATATGAAACAGCTCCGCATGAGCCGGCAGGAGGTGAGGGACGAGCACAAGCAGTCAGAGGGCGATCCGCAGGTGAAAGCGCAGATTCGAAGGCTCCGGACCGAGCGAGCGCGCCAGCGGATGATGGCGGCCGTGCCGCAGGCGGATGTCGTGATTACCAACCCGATCCACTTCTCCGTGGCCCTGGAATACAAGATGGAGCAGATGGCGGCGCCGAAGTTGGTTGCCAAGGGCATGGACGAATTGGCTCTACGCATTCGCGAGGTGGCGGAGGAGAACGAGGTGCCGATTGTCGAGAATCCGCCTTTGGCTCGCGCGTTGTACGCGTCGGTTGAGCTTGACGAGGAAATCCCGCCGGAGCATTTCAAGGCTGTGGCCGAAGTCATTGGGTACGTGATGCGCCTGCGTGGCGAAATGCCTGCCGCCTCGCCGGCCGCGCAACCCGGCGCCTGAGGAAGGGACAGGCGGCGTGGCCAAGGCCAAGACGACGACACGCGAGGGCGAAGCGATGAAGGACGCGCCTGTGTTCAGGCTTTCGCCGTGGAGACGTTTCCGGAGCCAGCTTAAAATCTGGCCCTGGCGCGCGCCCCTGTGGGTCGCAACGACCCTTTTCCTGGGCGGCGCGGTCGCCCTCGTTCTCCTTCTGGGACTGACACCCACCGTGCTTGTCTGGATTTTTGCCGCGGCCGCTGCGACCGCGTTGGCGGGAATGTTCCGGGCATTGAGCCAGGGCGAGAAGTCGGATCAGGTATCCGATCTCCTTTTGGCCGCGGCCGAGGGCAACACGGATGCCCTGCTGATCACCGGTGAAAACGAACGTGTCATCTACGCCAACGCCGGTTTCCTCCGTCTCTTTGTCATGGCCAATTCGTTGGACGCGATCGCGTCCATTCTCGCGGGCGGCGAGAAATCGGAGGACAGCTTCACTCGGCTGCGCGCCGCCGCGGCCTCGGGGGTGCCGGCGGAGGCAAAGCTGCGCGTTCGCGTGGCCAGAGGGGTGGTGGAGTGGCGGAGGCTGACCGTCCAGCCCATTGCCCGCCGTCCAAACCACACGCTGTGGCGGGCCGAAGACATCACCGCGCGACATGAGATGGAAACGGTTCGTCGGCGCGAGGAGCAACTGCTGGCCGATTTTCTGGATCACCTCCCGGCCGGCTTCTTCTCGGCCGATGCCGACGGTCACATCCTTCACGCCAACGCCACGCTGTCGGAATGGCTGGGTGTCTCGGCCGACGAGATGCAGAGCGGCCGAATGCGGTTCGCCGATTTCGTGCTGTCGTCCGGCGACGCCCGGGCGGATTCCGATGACGGCGAAGGACCGGCCCACGGCGAGGTCATGCTGAGGGCCACCGACGGAAACGGCTTTCCCGCCATCTTGGTGCAGTCGCGCCGCGAGCGGCGGGGCGGTGGTCTGGTGTACACGCGGTCCTTGGTGGTACGCGATGTCATTTGGCGTGACGAGGGAGGGGTTGCCGGCTACGCACTCGCCCGGCGCCTGCACTGGCTTTTCGACGAAGCGCCGGTGGGGATCGCCCTGCTCGACCTGCACGGCGAGGTGATGGACTGCAACCGCGCCTTCCTGCGCCTGCTCGGGCTACACCCCGACGCCGTGATCGGCCGCCCGCTGATCGAGAGGATCAGCAAGGAGGATCGCAGCGATGTCGGGGTCCAACTCTCCAAGGTTGTGATGGGGACCACGCGGGCCGCACATCTCGAGGTTCGGATGCCGGCGGCCGGCGAACGCGAGCTGATGGTATCGCTGTTCGCCAGCCGCATGGAGGACGACACGGGCGAGGTTTCCGGATTGATCGTGCATTTCATCGACACGACCGAACAGAAGACGCTCGAAAGCCAGTTCGTTCAGGCGCAGAAGATCCAAGCCGTCGGTCAGCTGGCGGGCGGCATTGCCCATGATTTCAACAATCTGCTGACGGCTATGCTCGGCTTCTGCGACCTGTTGCTGACGCGCCACGGACCGGGTGATCCATCCTTCGCGGACATCATGCAGATCCGGCAGAACGCCAACCGCGCCAGCAACCTGGTACGCCAGCTCCTCGCGTTTTCCCGCAAGCAGAACCTGACCCCGGTCGAACTCGATATCACCAGCGCGTTGTCGGACCTTTCGACGCTCCTCAGACGTCTGATCGGCGAGAACGTCGAGCTGCGAATGGAGCACGGTCGGGATCTGGGGCCGGTGCGTGTCGATCCCGTGCAGTTCGATCAGGTGATCATCAACCTCGCGGTGAACGCCCGCGATGCCATGCCGAGCGGCGGCATGCTGACCATCCGCACGGCCCCGACAGTGATCGAGGATCCGGTTCAGCGCGGTCATGAGCTGATGCCGCCCGGAAACTACATCCTCGTCGAGGTCATCGACACCGGAATCGGCATTCCCAAGGAGAGCATCGGGCAGATTTTCGAGCCCTTCTTCTCGACCAAGGAGAAGGGGGCCGGAACCGGCCTCGGGCTCTCGACCGTCTATGGCATCGTCCGTCAGACCGGAGGGTTCATTTTCGTCGACAGCGCCCCGGGCGACGGCTCGACCTTCAGCATCTATCTTCCTCAATTCGATGCGGAGGCGGCCGGTCTGGAGATTGAGCAGGATCCCTTGGTCGAGCCGGAGATCGAGACGGTCGAGGTCGAGGAAATCGACCTTACCGGAGGCGGAACGGTGCTTCTCGTGGAGGATGAGGACGCCGTCCGCATGTTCGGGGCGCGGGCCCTGCGAAACAAGGGGTATCGGGTACTGGAGGCGGACAGCGGCGAGAGCGCGCTGGATGTGATCAATGGATCGGACGAGGCGATCGACCTGATCATCAGCGATGTCGTAATGCCGGGGATGGACGGCCATACCTTCGTGCGCTTGGTCCGCCAGGAGATACCGGACGTCAAGGTCATCCTTGTTTCCGGCTATGCGGAGGACGCGGTGGCCGGTGATATCCAGCGCGATCCGACGATCCACTTCATGCCCAAGCCTTTCAGCCTCGCGGAGCTGGCGGGCAAGGCCAAGGAAGTCTTGAGCACGGAGACGGTTTAGCGGGGCTCGCTATCGCCTGCTAAGACGGCCGTTGGGCGTGTGTTATCCGCCGTTTCGACGATTTCCTTGAGATTCCGGGTGCTGGGGTAATTATGCCGATCACCTGCGATCGCGGTTCGGGCATCGGGGAGGTCTCCCGACAGGTAGCTAAGCGACGCCAGCATGAAGGCGGTATCCGATCGCGATATGGCGCCCGCCGGCGCTGCCTCGTATCGGCGTGCGATGTCACCCAGCAACGGCGTCAGGCGCGTGTCGACTTTCACTTCCTGAAACGCCCCGGGGTCGAGCCGGAGGGCGCGCCGCATGGCCTTCGCGCCGCCGATGAGATCACCGCCGGCCGCGGTGGACAGCGCAAATCCGACGTTTGGCGCGCCCTTTTGCGGCGAGGCTTGCGCGGCTGCTGCGAAGCTGCTTCTTGCGACACCTATGCGGCCCTCCGCCAGATGATCCCAGGCAACGGCCGCGGAGACCACCCGGCCGGAACCCGGGACGGTGAGGGGTACGGAGGCCCGCCGGCGTTCGCGGCTGTCGCGGCGCCCGTAGTCCGGGCGAAAGCGCGGGGTAACGATGATCCGGGGGGTGTGTCGAAACCTGTTGAAACGATACCTAGGGTGGGAGAAATGCCGCCGATGAGTGAACGCACGGCGGGACGCCCGGCCGGAATGACGTTTCAGGCGGTATTCCCTGAGGCTGCGCTGATAGCGACCGAAATCGTGAAAACGTTGGATCTTTGGCTTCACGTGGCCGCGATGGCTCCAGCGGTCGGCGTGGGCCGAGCTCGGCGTCGCGGCGCCGAATGCCAGCGCCAGGGCCAAGACGGCCAAAGGCGCGAGAAGACGAGGCATCCGATATCGGGTGTTCATCGGTTGGGCTCCGTTGGGCTCTGGCGTTCCATCAGCCCCCCCTTTCCCACATGTGGGGCGGAGCCACCCGTCCGCTTGTGAAAAGCTTCACACCTCGCGCCGTTGTGAAGGGCGGTATGGGCTCCGTACCCGCTGAAGCGGCACTTTGTTGTCGAGGACGACGGTCGCCTCCTTGGGACGTTCGGCGTCGTCGTGGGCTGTCGTCGTCCTCTCGTACTTCGGCGCCGTCGTGGTTCTATTTGATCGACCGTAACGATCCGCCGTGGCGAAGGCCCCGCCCTATTGAACGGATTGTGAATCCCATTCACCAAATCCCCGCCGAATCCGCGAAATCAGAACGGTGCGGCTCGCGGTCACACCCGGCTTCAGGATCAGAACTGACCGAAAGTCAGACCGAGTTCGCACTCGAGCCAGGCGACGAAAGACCGCAACGGCCGACGTGCCTTCGCGATCAGCGGAAAGACCAGATAGTGGTCGACGTATTCGGTGTCCTTCGCGCGGCCGGCGAACGGTGCGACCAACTCACCGGACGCGAGTTCGCGCTCCGCCAGGCGGGTTGAATCGAGGACCACGCCGATGCCATCGACCGCCGCCTTGATCGCGAGAAAGCTGCGGTCAAAGCGCGTGCCAAGCGGCGGCGGTGCGGCAAGGTCGTTGGCCACGAACCACGTCGACCAACGCACATGCTTGTTGTAGCAGTCGATCAGCGGATGCTCGAAGAGATCCGCGGGAGTTTGGATCGCGTTCGCGATCCTGGGCGCGCACATCGGCGTGATCGTCTCCTCGCCGAGCGGCAGCACGATGAATCCCTCGGACGTGGGACGGCCATAAACGATGTCGGCGTCGCATTCGTCGGCCTGGAACTGCATGTAATCGGTGCCTGCCGCAAGCTGTATCTGCATGCCTGGACACTGTTTGAGAAAGCTCGACAGCCGCGGGGCCAGCCACTGCGCCGCGAAACTCGGGGCGCAGTGCAGGCGCAGCAGCCCAGGCGCAAAGGTCGACACCACCTCGACGCCGCGCCGCAGTTCCTCGAAACCCTTGCCGACATGGAACATCAAAGCTCGGCCGTCCGGTGTCAGGCGAACCAGGCGCCCCTCGCGCTCGAACAGGGCCGCGCCAAGGGCCTGTTCAAGCTTGCGGACGGCGTGGCTGACCGCGCTCGGGGTCAAGTGCATCTCACGGGCCGCTGCAGTGAAGGAGCCGGTTCGCCCGGCGGCCTCGAATGCACGGAGGGTAGAAACGGGTACATTCTGCATCACCGCGATATATGAATAAGATTCACAAGCTTTTGTAAAGAGTTCGTTTGTCCAAGGACATGTTTCTCTCTATAATATCTTCATAAGAAATTATAAATAATTATAAGATAAACAGATCGCTATAAGAATTCTTGTCATAGTAATTTTTCCATTTTGTTTATGTTTTAATGTTCGATTATACGCGTGATTTACTTTCGACAGATCAGGCAAGAACAACAATGTTACGTTCGGGCACTTTCACATTGGGAGGATTGTCATGCTAACTAGACGTTCGATGATCGGTGGCTTCGCTGCTGCGGCGACCGCCATGACGCTCGCCCCGACGCGCGTGCGCGCCGCGGCTTCCACCACCGCCGACGGCCCCAAGCTTCACGGCCGCCTCGGCCACGTCTTCGCGATCAACAGCCCGATCGACAAGGCGAGTCAGGAGTTCGCCGCGCTCGTCAAAGAGCGCTCCGGCGGACAGATCTCCATTGATCTGTTCCCGAACAATCAGATCGGCGGCGATGAAGCCCTGAGCCGCGAATTGTCGCGGGGGTCGCTAGAGTTCGCGTTCCTCAACCCGGGCTCGCTCGCCGGTCTCGATCCACTGCTTGACATCCACTACCTGCCCTACATCGCGACCGACTTCGACGAGGTCGACAAGATCTACTATAACGAAAACGGCATCCTGCAGCGGACCCTGCGCGATACCCTTGAGAAGCATCGGATCAAGGCACTCTCTTTCTTCGAACTCGAATTCCGCGCGGTAACCAACTCGCGGCACGCGGTTAAGCAGCTCGACGACCTTAAAGACCTCAAGCTGCGCGTCCCAGGTTCAGCCGGGATCAAGGGCTTTTTCGAGGCCGCCGGCGTCCAGGCGGTGACGATGCCGATGCCCGAACTGTTCACCGCCTTGCAGCAGGGCACGGTCGACGGCCAGGACAACGGGCCATCGATCACCTATAACTCGCGTCTGTTCGAGACGCAGAAGTTCATGACCCTCACCAACCACGTTTACGCGATGGGTGGGGTTGTCGTGAGCCAACGGACGTGGAACCGCCTCTCCTCCGCGCAACGCGAGATGCTGAAGCAGACCGCCGACGAAGTCACCGCGAAGGAAATCAAATACAACCGCGAGATGAACGAGGTCTTCCTTCAGAAGATCATGGCCGCCAACGTCGCGGTAACCCGTCTGTCCGCTGAGCAAATGAAAGACTTCCGAGACTTCGGGCGTTCGCTGTGGAGCGGCTTCGAGAAGAGCTACGGCGAGCAGCGCATCGCCGCACTCCGCAACGAACTGGGCTAGATCGTCCGAACGCGAAAACAGGACTTTTCGGCATCACAGCTCGTCGTCGGCGGTCTCATGGTTGATTTCAGCAAGGCGAAGCTCGCGACATCCGACGCGAAGCTCACGACCTTCGATCGGGTCGAAATCCTGCTTTACCGGTGCGAAGCGCTGGTGACGGGCGTGTCCCTGGCGGTGATGCTGGTGATGATCGTGATCAGCGTCACCGCCCGCTTCTTCGACCTGCCCATCCCCAACACCGGCGAATGGGCGCTGGTGGCGATGTCGCCGCTCGCGTTCGTCGGCGCGGCGATGTGCACCTATCTCGGCGGGCACATCTGCATCGACGTGGCGCAACTGCTCCCCTCGGAGCGGCTTCGGGCGATCGCCCGCGCGATGGCGTCGATCATCCAGCTCACGTTCGCCGTGTTGTTCGTCTACGCGGCATGGGCGTTCTTCGACTATGCGGTCGACTCAGGGGAACGGCTGCTCGACCTTGGCACGCCTGTCGCCATCCCCGCCGCGTTCCTCGTCATCGGCGGTGTCCTGATCATCATCCATGCGGCGGTGGATCTTGTCCGTCAGTGGCTCGACCTACCTCATCCGAGAACGCTGACATGACTCCCGTACTCGCAGGCCTATTGATGCTGCTGCTGGTCGGCGCCCCGATCGGGATGGCATTCGCGCTGATCGTGATGCTTAACACGGAGTACTTCAACCTTGCGCTCGACAGCCTTGGCTCCGTCCCCTACGACGCGATCTCGGGCTTCCCCCTGCTCGCAATTCCGCTATTTCTCCTCGTCGGCGAGGTCATGGGCTCGGGCGGCCTCGCCGAACGCCTGATCGCGCTGTGCGACCGCCTAATGCGGTGGATTTCCGCGCCGCTCGGCTACGTCATGATCGCGGCGAGCGCGCTGATGGGCGCGATCACCGGCTCCTCCGTCGCCACCGTGGCCGCGATCGGCAGCGTGATCTCGCCAAAAATGCGCCAGCGTGGCTACAGGCGGGGCTACGTCGCCTCGGTCAACGCGGCATCGGGTCTGCTCGGATGCCTGATGCCCCCGTCGATCCCGCTGATCCTTTACGGCTCGGTCGTCGGCGTATCGATCACCGAGCTCTTCCTCGCGACCGTCGGTCCGGGCTTGGTTATGACCTTCGCCTTCTTCGTCGTCCACACCTTCCGGGCCCGTTACAGCCTTGTCGAGGGGAGCGAGGCGCCGATGGACGCTGCCGGCCGTGAGACCGCCGCCCTTGGCAAGCTCAAGGCCGGAACCCGCTCGATCTCCGCTCTCCTGCTGCCGGTGGTGGTGCTCGGCGGCATCTATTCCGGCGTCTTCACCCCGACGGAAGCGGCCGCTGTGGCGGGCCTCTACACCATCGTTGTCACCCTCGCGCAGCGCTCGTTGCGCTGGGCTGAATTCCCCGGAGTGTTCAACCGCACCGCCCGGCGGGCGGCGGCGATCCTCACCATCATCGCCTTGACCAGCATCTTCAACCGGGCACTGATCCTCGCGCAAGTCCCCCAAGAGATCGCCGCCTTCGCGACCTTGATGACCGACAACCCGTTGGTCTTCTTCATCGTCGTCAACCTCATTCTGTTGCTGGTCGGGATGTTCATGGAAACCAACGCGGCGGTGATGCTGATGGGACCGTTGCTCGCGCCCGCCGCCGCGCAGTTCGGCATCGACCCGATCCATTTCGCGATCGTGCTTGTCACCAACATCGAGGTCGGACTGCTCACCCCACCCCTGGCCGCGAACCTCTATGTCGCGGCCCGCGTCAGCGATGCCAACCTCGTCGAGATGATGTCGCACTTCATCTGGTTCCTGCTCATGGCACTGCTGATCCTGCTTCTCATCACGTTCGTTCCCGACATCTCCCTCTGGTACCGGTTCCTTTGAGAAATCTGACAGGAGTCCGTTATGCCGTCGATTCCGACGCATTCCCGAGCCGCCGTCCTGCGCCGTTTTGGCGAACCACTTGCCATCGAAGACGTGCCGATACCGCGCGAAATCGAACCCGGTGCGATCCTGGTCAAGACCGAGGCCTGCTCGATCTGTGGCACTGACGTTCACCTAGCCCATGGCGAACTGGCGCTGAAGGTGGATCTTCCGGTGATCATCGGCCACGAAATGGTCGGCCGCATCGTCGCCTTCGGCGCGGGCGCGCGGCGGGATTCAGTCGGCACGCCGCTCGAAGTCGGCGACCGCATCGTGTGGACCCACACCGCGTGTAACTGCTGCTACTATTGCACGGTGGCGCGCCAGCCGACCCTGTGCGAGAACCGCCGCGCCTACATGTTCGAGACGATGGAGCGAGCACCCTATCTTCTCGGCGGCTTCTCCGAATACGGTTACGTCCTGCCCGAATCCGGCCGAATCAAGGTCCCGGACACGGTCTCCAACGACCTCGCGAGCCTGTGCAGTTGCGCCTTCCGCTCGGTGATGAACGCCATCGGCCAGATCGGACGCATCGCGTCCTACGACACCGTCGTGATCCAGGGCGTCGGCCCGCTCGGACTGCTCGCAACGGCGGTGGCGAGGACCAGCGGCGCGCGGCGGGTGATCGTGATCGGCGCGCCGGCGGAGCGGCTCGAGCTTGCCTCGACGTTCGGCGCGGACGTCACCATCCCGCTTGAAAGCACGACCGCCGACGAGCGCGCCGAGCGCGTCAAGTCGCTCACCGGCGAACGCGGTGCGGACATCGTGATGGAGTTCACCGGTCATCCCTCCGCCTTTGTCGAGGGGCTTGTCCTCCCGCGCAAAGGCGGGCGTTACCTCGTCGTCGGCCAGCTTGGCGAGGACACGACACTGGTCGCCCCGTCGATGATCGTGAAGAAGAACCTCAACGTTATCGGCTCGTTCTCGGGCGATGCCGCAAGCTATTGGAAGGCGCTCGATTTCGTCGAGGTCCACCAGAAGGATTTCCCCTTCGAACGTATGATTACCAACCGCTATCGCCTCGAGGACGTCAACCTCGCGATCGAGCGCATGCGGCGCTTCGAGGAGATCAAGCCGGTGATCGACCTGACCGAATGACAGTCGGAACGACGGCAATCTTGCCAAGGATCAAACTTTTCCGGATTCACGAATATGACACACGCCCAGAACCGAACATCACTCAGGAGGTCGCTGCTCTACGTCCCCGGCAGCTCCTCGCGAATGATCGCCAAATCGCTTCAGATCGACGCCGACGCGATCATCTTCGATCTGGAGGACTCGGTCAGCCCGTCTGAAAAGGAGGACGCCAGGAAACGCGTCGCCGAGGCGATCGGACCGGCGAAAGAGACCGGCAAGGAGATCGTCGTGCGAGTCAACCTGGTGGGATCGCATTTCGGCCTCCACGACATTATGGAGATCGTTCCGCACGCGCCCGACACCCTGATCATCCCCAAGGCGGACGAACCCGCGATTGTCACCGCCGACACCACGGTTGGAGCCATTGAGACTCAACTCGGCTGGGAACCGGGGACGATCAAATTCATCCCGCTTATGGAGACAGCCGGCTCGATCCCCAACGCGGTTGCCATCGTCAACGCCGCCACGCGCATCGATGGTCTGCAGTTCGGCGCGGAGGACCTGACCAAGGAACTTGGCATCGTCCGCACCGACACCGGCGACGAGCTCCAGCATGCCCGTAGCGTGCTCACCTTCGCGGGCCGAGCGAGCGGCATCGACGTGATCGATTCCCCGTTCGTCGCCATCGCCGACGTTTCCGGCCTCATCGCCGAGACCCGCCGCGTAAAGGCGCTTGGCATGACTGGCAAGACGTGCATCCACCCCGATCAGGTCGCCGTGGTCAACGAGGTTTTTAGCCCCACACCCGAAGAGATCGTCGAGGCCCGCAGAATCGTCGAGGCCTTCGACCAGTCGCTCCGCGAGGGCAAGGGAGCATGTTCTTTGGACGGCAAGATGATCGACACCCCCGTCGCTGAACGCGCCCGGCAGATAATCGGCAAGGCCGAGTTGATCGTCGCGCGCCAAGACGTCGCCGGGGTCTGACAAAGGAGATTGGAAATGCAGGAAATTTCAAGAAAGGACGAGGCGAAGACCTATGTCGCGGGCCTGATCGCGCGGGCGCGGAAGGCGCAGACGGCGGCCGAGGCCTTCACCCAGGAAGATGCCCGCCGCGTCGCCGCGTGCATCGGCTGGCTCGCGGTGCGGCGGGCGGAGGCCTGGGGCCAGGCGAGCTTCGACGAGATCAAGATGGGCGACGTGGAGAGCAAGGTCGCGCGAACAAAGGCCCGCGCGCGGGGCCTGATGCGCGACATCAACGAAGCGAAGACGGTCGGCGTCGTCGAGGTCGACGAGGCGAAGCAGCTGGTGAAGATCGCAAAGCCGGTCGGCGTCATTGGCGGCATCGTGCCGACCACGGTGCCGGAGGGCGTGGTGTTCATCAAGGCGATGAACAGCCTCCTCGGGCGCAACGCGATCGTCCTCGCGCCGCACCCACGCGCGGCGAAGATCACCTACCAGGTCGTCGACGAGATCCGTACCCTGCTGAAGCGAATGAACCTGCCCGAGGATCTGGTGATCTGCATCGAGAAGCCCAACCTCGACAAGACCAACGAACTCATGCGCCAGTGTGACCTCATCATCGCCACCGGTGGCAGCGGGCTGGTCAAGGCGGCCTATTCCTCGGGCACGCCGGCCTACGGTGTCGGCGCGGGCAACGTTGTTACCGTCGTCGACGAGACCGCCGACGTGAAGGACTTCGCGCGTAAGATCGCGGAGAGCCAGCTCAACGACCTCGCGAGCGGCTGCTCGACAGAGAACGCCGCGGTCATCCAGAGGAACGTCTATGACGCCGCGGTCGCGGCGATGATCGGCGAGGGAGCTTACCTCTGCACCCCGGAGGACAAGGAGAAGCTCCAGGCGACGCTATGGAAGGATGGTCACCTCAACGGTGACGTGATCATCAAGCCCGCCGCCCACATCGCCGAGAAGGCCGGTATCGCGATGCCGTCCGACCGTAACTGGATCCTCGTCGAGGAAACAGGATACGGTCCAGACTATCCGTTTTCGGGTGAGAAGCTCTCGGTCGTTGTCGCCCTCTACAAATATGACGCATTCGACGAGGCGATCGCCCTTGTGAACGGCATCCAGGCATACTCGGGCGCCGGGCATTCCTGCGGCATCCACAGCTTCGACGAGGATCACATCCTCAAATTCGCCTTGGCGACCAAGACGAGCCGCATCGCCGTGCGCATGGCGCAGGGTAAATCGAACGCCGGCAACTGGAACAACGGCATGCCGTTCACCATCACCCTTGGCTGCGGAACCTGGGGCGGGAACATTTCGTCCGAGAACATCACCTGGAAGCACCACATCAACACCACCTGGGTGGCGCGCGAGATCCGCGACTTCAAGGCTCCGACCGATGAGGAACTGTTCGGCGATGTGATGAAGGAGACCACCCTGTTCGAAGGCTATTGACCCTGCGAAGATGCCGTCGCGCGAACGCGGCGCACAACGACGAAAAAGGAAAGCCGCGCGTCTGCGCGGCTTTCGCATCCCCACGCGGCTCCCTCAGGTAATGAAGAAGTGGACGGGGACGACGACTTCGAGGCGATCCTTTCCCATGTCCCGGGGCATGGGGGGAAGCGGCTCGGCGCGCTTGAGCATATCGATGGTCGCCCGGTCGAGAAGTCCGTAGCCGGAGCTTTTTTCAACTCTTGAGTCGAGGACTGTTCCGTCCTGGCCGACGACGATGTACAGCAGGACGGTCCCTTCCTGGCGACGGCGTTGGGCGCGGTGGGGATACTCCTTGTGGCGTTCGAGCCAGGCAAGCAGGATGGCGCCGTAATCGGCTTCGGCGCCGGCCATGCCGCCGGCGTTCGCATCGGCCGAACTGCTTCCCGCGTTCGCGCTGTCTTGCGTGCCCGCCTTGCCGCCCGCGCCCGGCGCCGAAGGCGCAACCGCCACCACCTGCTTTTCGGGTGGCTTCGCGGGCAGCACCATCTCCGGCGGGTTGTCCATGGCTGGCTCCGGCATCGGTTCCGCGCGGGGCGGCTCGGGTGGCCGGGGTTTCCGTTTTGGCGGCGCTGGCGAGACGACCGGCTTTGCCACGATTCGATCCGGCGGCGTGATATCGGCCAGCATGATTGGCTCCCGCACGCGTGCTTCCTCGACCGGCGGCTCATCCTCGATCGCCGGCGTGACTTCCACCACCGGTGCCGTCTCCACCGCCTCGACAGGCACTTCGGTTGGCTCGGCAATCACCGTTTCGACGGGTTCGACCGGCTCCGCCGTTGTCGCATCCGGTGGCGGCTCCGCGGTCTCCGGGGGTGGGGGCTCGGTCAAGGCCTCCTCGGGCGTTACGTCCTCGGACTCGGCCTCGACGGCCGCGGAGGCGACACTGCCCGGCGCGCCGCCCGCCAGGCCGAGATCGATCTCGATGCCTCCGATGCCGGCACTCACTGCGCCGGAGTCGGGCTTTTGCCAGAGCATGGCCACGGCAACGCCGGCATGGAGCCCGATGGCCACCAGAAACGCGATCGTCCAGTGCCGGCGGTCCGTCCGCATCAGCCGGCTCCGTCTTGGCCAGCCGGCACGGTAAGAAGCTTCAGCCGCTCGACGCCAGCCTCGCGCAGGATTTCCATGATCGCGATGGCATCCATCGACTCCGCCATGCTATCCGCCTTCAACCAGACCCGTAACGGCGTTTCGCCCTTCAGCCTTTCGGCGACCGCGGCTCGAAGGGCAGCCTCGTCGATCACCAGCCCGTCAAAGGCGAGCCGGCCGTCCGCGGCCATGACGATCACCAGCTCTCGGGCCTCGACCGCGCCTTCGCTCATCGAGCGCGGCGGGTCGACCTCGATGGGATCGGTCGCGGCGAGCTTGCCCGCCAGCATGAAGAAGATCAGCAGCAGGAAGACGACGTTGATCAGCGGCAGGATCCGCTCGTCGTCACTTTTCGGTCGGGGCGGTTGAAAGCGCATGGGCACCCCCTCACACCGCGCCGTCGCGGATCAGCGACATGTCCGAGACGCCCACCGCCTTCAGGCGATCGAGAACATCGACCGTCCGCTGAAGCGGAATACCCTTGGAGGGCTTGATCAGCACGCGCTGCTCCGGCTTCACAGCCAGACGCTCTCCGACACGCCGCGCCAGAACGTCGAGCGCGAGCGGCTCGGCGGACAGCCGAAGGCCGTCCGGCCGGATCTCCACCAGGAGGGCGCCTTCGGAGGACGCGTTGCCCGCCGCCCGGACTGGCGCGCCCAGGTCGATGGCGCGCCAGTCGAGAAAGCTCGACGCCAGCATAAAGAAAACGAGCAGGATGAACACTACGTCGATCAGCGGCGTCAGGCTGATCATCGGCCGCCTGCGCGCTGGCCTACTCGGCAGCAGCCGCCGCGCAAAGGCTGGCCGGCTCATGGCCGCGTTCCTTCAATTCGGGGAGGTCCTCCGAAAGATCCTCCGTAAACACCTGGGTCACCACGCTGTCCATCTCATGGGCCAGCCCGTCGACCCGCTGCTCCAGCCAGTTGAGAATCGCGACCACCGGAATCGCCACCGCAAGGCCAACCGCCGTCGTCAAAAGCGCCTGCCAGATACCGCCCGACAGGATCGCGGGGTTGACCTGGCTACCCGCCGCCTCAAGCTGCCGGAAAGCCTCGATCATCCCGAGAACCGTGCCGAACAGGCCAAGCAGAGGCGCCAGTGAGGCCGTCACCTCGAGAATGCGAAAGCCGCCGCGCAGGGATTCGAGCACCTCGCCACCATAGCGCAGCACTTCCTCTCGTATCCGCGCCTCCGGCAGGTTGCGCTCCAGCCCGCGGATGGCGCGGGCCAGAACCTCGCCGACCGGGCTCCTGGCGCGTTTGGCGGCGGTCAGGGCCTCTCTGACCCGGCCCGTCTTGTATAAACGCAGCGCCTCGCGGCCATTGCGGCTGCTGCCCACATTGGTCCGGCCGAACTGCCAAAGCTTCAACAGGATGACCGCCGTCGCGACGACCGACATGGCGATAAGAAGGACGACAACGGGACCACCGGCTTGAAGCAGTTCAAGCGTCTGCTCCACCACGCCCCACGGCTCTTGGCCATCCAAGTCCGAGCCATCGACGACCGGCAGCTCTTCATTCATGGACGTTTCCCCTGGATCCTTAGGCCGCGGGAGCGCATCGCTTCCCACATGCCGGTTTTTTTGTCTGTCTGCGAATGACAAGTGTTATCATCAGGTTCCATCGCCTTCAAGGCTGTCAGGCATGCCGCCGTAGTTATCATTTTATGAACTCCATTGCGCCGCGGGCGGAGGGCGAGACAAGGGCTTGGCAGCCCTCCCGGGCGCCAGAAGCATCCGCGCAGGCCATCACGTCGTTGAGCAGCAGGCGGCCTAGACGCTCGCAGGCCAAGCCCTCGATGTCGAAAACCTTCAGGCTCGTCTTCCCTGCCGGCAGCGGCCTCGTCATTCTCGGCTTCGGCTTCCTTGCTCGTCGGGGACGTAGATAATCGTCCCGTCTTCCAGTTGGAAGGCGCTGCCGACCCGGCGGCCACGGCTTCCACTATCGGCCGTAATCTCGTCGACCCCATAGGTCGTGATCTCGGCGCCGTTCTTGACGAGGATCTCCATGTCCTCGGTGCCCGGATTTTTGACGATCGTCATCTCACGCTGGGTCAGAAGCTCATCGATCTCCAGCCTTTCGACAAGCGCGACCAGCAGCGCGACCGCGAAAACCATGGCTACATCGAACAGATTCGTCAGGCCGGCAAGCGGATCGCCGTCATCACCGTCTGACAGGAACCGGCGATGGCGGCCTCTCATCTTTGCCCTCTCTCATACAATGCCGCGATAAACTCAGCCCGGGCCATATCCTCGGCCGCCCAACGCTGCCGGCTCTGCTGGATAGCAAATCCGACCCCGCCGACAAGCAGCCCCACGACGGTCGTCGCAAAGGCGACCAGCATGTTTTCGGCCAGCACGCGCAGGTCACCCTCGGCCAGGCCGAGAAGGGCCGGGCCCAGCGGTATCAGTGTGCCCATAAGCCCCAGCATCGGTCCGACCCGGGCGAGCAGCCGTGCTGCTCCGATGCTCTTTTCATGGGCAATTTCCAGCCGGGCCAAAAGCCGCTGCGCCTGCGCCCGGTCCTGACCGAGGCGCGTCAGATCCCGAATTGTCTCCGCCAAGGGAGACCGGGCCGGCAACGCGATCGCGTCGATGTGCTGATGAGGCATATCCGGCTGCCCCAGCGCATGATCGAGTGAGGGGCCATAACGGCGCCGATCGAGGGCTGTCGCGATCGTTCCGCCGGCGCTGAGCAGCGCATGGCCAACGAACAGCAGCAACAGCGCGACCGTGGGGACCAGCAGCCCCGTCGTCACCCAATACAGCAACTGGCTGAGCACGCTCATCCTTCCGCCCTCCGCCTGAAAAAGCCGAACAGCGTGACGCTGCCGCAAAGCGCCGTCACGACCAGAAACGCGAGCGGCTCGAACGCCAGCGTGGGAGCCGGACGATGGTGTAGCGCCGCGACAGCGGTCACGGCACCCGCCACCGGCAGCAATCGTGCGAGCATCACGGCCTCGATCAGCAGATCCGGATCGATCCGCCGGAGCCATGTGGCGATGCCGAACGTGACGAACAGGCCTAGGCCGGCGGCACCCAGTCCCAGCCCGCCCAAGAGAGTGAGATCGAGCCTTGGCCCGTGCACCATGACGACATGTGCGGCCAGCATTGGTAGTCCCAACACCGATGGCAGCGGCACCATCAGCGTCGCTCGGACAACCGGGTGCCGCGACCAGACCAACGCCATGCCGATGAACGCTTCCATCGCCAGCAGCAGGGCGAACAACTCAACCGAGCGCGCCTCGGATGCCAGATCGTCCAGCAGGGTGGCCGGCAGGTCGGCGATCAACGTCGGCGCGGTGGACACCCAGACCGCCAAGATGAGCATTGTCATGACGAGCAACGCGCGCTGCCACCTCATCGCCAGGGCCGCCGCCGCCGCCCAGGCCAGCGCCGCACACCCGACAGACAGAACGCCGAGCGTGGCGATCATGTCACCCTGCGTCGCCGCGCCCGCGCGGCCAGCAGTCCCAGGCTCGCAATGAGCAGACCGGCCACCCCCGCGACGGCGATAGCGGGGGTTATCGCCGTTTCCTTCTCCGGTGTCGATCGAGCCTGTTCCGAGACCTCGGCGTCAGCGCGCGTCGGCTCCGGCGATGTACGATCCTGCTCGGTCAGCACCAGCGCGGTCCCAGCCTGGGGATCGGTCAACGCCGCGTTCAGCGCCGCCTGATAGCTCTCGGCTGCGGGGGCCGGCAATGTTTCGCCAATGAAGCGGCGAAGCTCGGCATTCCCGCAGACGAAGCCGCTGCAACCCGCGCCATGGGCTTCGATCAATTCCGCGTGCAATGCGGTCAGCGCGCCGAGCTGTTTGTCAGAGGCGTCCCACAGCCCCTTGCGCGCGGTCTCCAGCATAACGGCGGTCACTTCCTGTAGCGATTGCGGGTGGACCCGCTCGAAAAAGCCGCGAATGTGGAGGCCCTCGCGATCCTCGACATAGACCGCGAAAAGCTCGTTCCAGACGGCGTCGCCAATTGCGGTGGGCCGCATGGCCTCCCAGCCATGGATGTTGCGAAAGGTCTCGGCGAATACGGCGGCCGAGGACGCGCCGCCGGTCGTCAGGGCCTCGATGTATTTCGGATTCAGCAAGGTGGCATGCAATTCCTCGGCAATGGCACTTTCCAAATCGGTGACGGACGCATCCCCCGGCGTGCGGAAATCATTGAAATAGGCATCCGGGTCGCCGCCGGTCACGGCCGTGACCGCCTGGCTGATCCCGCCCATGAATTCATAGACATGATCGAGCGCAAGCGGGCCGGTGGTGTTGCTTTCGCGCGGCTGGACAATGGCCTCGGTGCCTTGCAGCACGGTCGCGAAAAGACCAGGTGTGTTCGCGCCCCAATCATCGGAGGAGCCATAGCGGGCATTCATATTGACCAGGTATTGCCGGCCGATCTCCCCGGCCTCTTGCCAGCTCGCCCCGTTCTCGACCATGTCCATGATGCCGGTGCCGTAGTTGCCGTCGACCCCGCCGAAGATGCGTTCCGCGGCCAGCGCGCGCGCCTGGGCCGGCGAAAGTCCGTCGGCCAGCAACGCGCGCTCCACCGCCTCGGCGCTCTGCGCCACGGGATTGGCGCCCTCGGCGGCGGCCAGTGCCACCGCCTTGTTGATCAGGACGAGCCGGCTGGCCGCAAGATCGCGCAGCTGGCCCGCCGTCTGTACCACGACATCGACGCGCGAACGGCCGAGCTGTTCGGCGGGGACGAGCCTGACATCGGTAACCCGCCCGAACGGGTCCCGCACCGGCGCGGCCCCAATGAGGTGTAGAACCTGAGCGATCATGGCGCCTTCGCTCTGGATGAAATCGCCCGGCCAGAGCGTCACCGCGATTTTTTTCGGCAGGCGTCCATGACGCGCCTGATGGCGTGCCAGCAACGCGTCAGCGAGTTGTTCGCCGACGCGCCAAGCCGCTTCGCTTGGCGCGCGCTCCGCATCGATGGCGATCATGTTGCGTCCGGTCGGCAGCGAGGCCGGCGCCACCACCGGATCGCCCCCGGGGGACGGCGCGATAAAGCCACCGTCGAGCGCAAGCAAGATCTGGCTCATCTCATG
>JANQJG010000231.1 GCA_028281785.1 Rhodospirillales bacterium | reverse complement strand
CCTCGCGATAGCGCCGTCCGGCCCCGAGCAGGCGCCCCATGCGGCTGTTGCGGCCGCCCTGGCAGGTGACATAAAGGTCGCCGGCGCCGGGCATCCCGAACACGCTCTCGTCAAGCCCGCCCATCCAGGCGTTGAGCAAGCGCGTCTCGACGACCGCCTGGGCAAACAGCGACGCGGCGGGATTGTGCATCTGGGCGGCGTTTTCGGCCGGGCCGGCGCGGTCGAGTAGGCCGGCGGCGAAGCCGATGGCGAGCGCGTAGAGGTTCTTAAGGGCGGCGCAGGTCTCGACGCCGATCAGGTCGGTGCTCGGCCGGGCGTGGTAGTAAGGCGCGGCGACCCACGGGAGGAGGCGGTCGAGCAGGGCGGGATCGGAATGGGTGAGAACCACGCCGCTTTCGCGGCGGACGGCGAGCTCGCCGGCGATACAGGGCCCGCCGACGGCGGCCACGGGAACGTCCGCGAGGCCGTCGCGGACGACCTCGGGGAGGATGCGCAAGGTACCGCCCTCCGCCGCCAGCCCCTTGGTCAGCATGAGGACGGGGAGGGGCGCGGTCAGGACTTCGGCGAGCCGCTCGATCGCCCAGCCGACGCCGGCTGAATTCACGCCGAGCACGATGAGGTCGGCGCCCTCCGCGAGCGCCTCGGCAAGGCGGTCGTGGTGGAAGGGCCGGATCGGCTCCGGCAGGGCGATGCCGAGGCGGGGATGGCGGCGGCTCTTGGTGATGGACGCGATGATGTCGCGGTCGAGATGGGTGCCGATGAGGCGGACCTCCTGGCCGGCGTCGAAGGGGGCGAGACAGAAGGCGGTGCCCATCACGCCCGCCCCGAGCACCACGATTCGCGCCATCGCCGCCTCCCCACGTCCAGGTTTTCCGCTGCGGTTGTGTAGCCCGCCGGACCGGACCGCGCAATCGGGGAGGGGGATGGGCCGAGGGCTGGACTTAATCAGCTTCCTTCGTCACCCCGGACGTTAGGCGAGCCCGGAAATCCGGGATTTCCGGAATGTGAGCCTTACGATCCGGGGTCCAGAGATCTTTCCGATGCGTGTGGAAGACTGGATTCCGGATCGCTGGGTTTCCTGTTCAAATCACAGATTTGAAGGAAACTCGCGTCCGGAATGACGGTTCTTTGTGTCCAAGCTCTACACCGCCAGGGCGGGGATTTCGACCCATTTGCGGTCGTGCCAGCTTTCGAAGGCGAGCTCGGCGAGCTGCACGCCACGGGCGCCGGCTGCGAGGTCCCAGGGGAAGTCGGTGCCGCAGGCGATGTGCTGGAGGAACAGCTCCCACTGGGCGCGGAAGGCGTTCTTGTATTCGCCGCGATCGGGGAGCGCGCGCCAGCCGGCGTGGAAATCGATGGGCTCGGCCATGTCGAGGCTCCATTGCGCGCGCGGCGTGGCCCCGCTCGGCTGCAAGACACACTCGCGCAGACCGGCGACGGCCGAGCCCTCGGTGCCGTCGACTTGGACCGTGATGATGTCGTCGCGGCGCACGCGCACGCACCAGGAGCTTGTGATCTGGGCGATGATGCCGCCCCGAAGCTCCATGAGGGCGAAGACGGCGTCGTCGGCGGTGGCGGTGTAAAGTTGCCCGGCCTCGTCCCAGCGCCGGGGGATATGGGTGGCGGCGGTACAGGTCATGCGCTCGACCGCGCCGAAGATGTCGAGCATGTATCGGTAGTGCGGCATCATGTCGAGGATCATGCTGCCGCCGTCCTCCTTGCGGTAGTTCCAAGACGGGCGCTGGGGTGGCTCCTTGTCGCCTTCAAAGACCCAGTAGCAGCCCTCGATGCGCACCGTCAGCACGCGGCCGAAGAAACCGCCGTCCAGCAGCAGGCGCAGCTTGGCGATGCCCGGCGCCCAGAGCTTGTCCTGAACGACGCCGTGCCTGATGCCGGCGGAGGACGCGAGACGGACGATTTCGACGGCCTGGTCGAGACCGGCGGCGGTCGGCTTCTCGCAATAGACATGCTTGCCGGCGGCGATGGCCCTGGTGAGGTTGTCCGCGCGCAGTTGGGTGGCGCCGGAGTCGAAATAGAGCGTGTCGTCGGGATCGGCGAGCGCGGCGTCGAGATCGGTGCTCCAACGCGCGATCCCGAAGCGCTCGGCGAGGGCGCGGAGCTTGTCCGCGTTGCGGCCGATCAGAATGGGATCGGGGAGGAGGCGCGACCCGTCCGGCAGGAGAAGGCCGCCCTCCTCGCGGATGGGCAGGATGGAATGGGCGAGGTGCTGGTTGGTGCCCATGCGCCCGGTGACGCCATTCATGATGATGCCGATGCGTCGCGTGGTCATCGCGGGGCCTTTCCTGGCGGGGCGGTGCTGCCGCGGGTGAGGAGCATGGCGGGGTAGGTGGCGCGGGTCGGCGGATCGGGCGGCACGGCCTCGCGGATGCGGCGGACGAGGAGGGCGCCGGCGGCGAAGGCGATGTCGCGGACGGGCAGGCCGAGGGTCGTGATTCCCGACCGCCACCAGCGGAACCAGGGCGGATCGCCGAAGCCGACGAGGGAAAGGTCGGCCGGGACGCTCAACCCCTCGGCCTCGATCGCCTCGAGAATGCCGATGGTGGTTCGGGCGCCGCCGCTGACGACGGCCGTGGGTCGTCGTTTGGTGCCTAGAATATGCACCATGGCCTCGCGCCCAAAGGCGGCGCGGGGCGGCCCGACCTCGATGACCGGCGTCGCTTTCGAGCGTTCCCCCAAGGCGGTGCGAAAGCCGGTGGCACGGGCGGCGCCGGTGCTGAGCTCCTTATGGCCGCCGACATAGGCGATGCGCCGATGGCCGAGATCGAGGAGATGGCGGGCGGCGGCGGCAATGCCGGCGCCGTCGTCGATGCCCAGCCAGTCGGTCGCGAGCGCGGGGCTGCGGCGGATAAGCTGCACGACCGGAAGCGCCTTGAGAAGGGCGGCGGTTTCACGGCGGATGCCCCGGCTGGGCACGATCACGACGCCGGCGGCGCGGGCCTCGGCCAGCTCGCGGACATGCTGGACCTCGGTGACCGGGTCGTCCTCGGTGATCGCGAGGACGAGCTGAAAGCCGGCCTCGTTGCAGCTTTCGGCGAGGGCCTTGGCTACGGTGGCGTAGAAGTCGTTCTGGATGTCGGGAATGATGAGCCCGACCAGGGAGCTGGGCACGCCGCGCATGACGCGGGCGGCGGAATGGGGGATGTAGCCGAGCTCGGCGGCGACCGCCTGCACCCGCGCCTTGGTCGCCTCGCTGGTATGGGGATGGTCGGCGAGGGCGCGCGAGACCGTGGCGTGGGAGATGCCGAGGCGCTCGGCGATGTCCTTGATGGTGACCCGGCGGCCCGGGCCGTTGGTGCGAAGGACGGTCACGGTCGAGGCGTTCCTTGTGGATGAGGAAATTTATGCACACGTGTACATAGCACGTATATTAGCTCTTGCCAAGAAGGAGATGGGAAGAGGCCAGAGCCATGGTGTAGGGAGACCGTGGCTCGTGAATCGAGAGGGTCAATCCTCTCTACGCTCGTATGAACCGTGAAATTGAACCACAGAGAACACAGAGGGCACAGAGATGGACACAGAGAAGAAGGAGAGCGCGCTGCGCGCGTTTCTTTGCCTCGCGCCAGCGAGGCCTCTGTGAAGCCTCCGTGTTCTCTGTGTTCTCGGTGGTGCCCCTTCTTGGTCTGGCTGGATTCCAGTTCTTTTCCCGCGGGCGGAGAGGGTTGGCTTTCAGTATGTCGGAGAGTTTGGTCTTGAAACGTACACGTTTGCAGATTACCTTCCTTAGTCACGCAGGCGCCGAGGGAGGAGAGGTCCGTCCAAATCGGGGCGGGGCCAAGGGGCGGCTGCCCTGTCCAAAGATACATCTAGGCCGAGACAGGACCACAGGGAGAGAATGATATGAGCATGAGGGACACCAAGGTGGCGCTCGGGCGCCGTGCATTCATGAAGACGACCGCGGCCACGACGGCGGCGGGCGCGCTGGCGGCGTCGCCGCTCAGGCGGGCCGGGGCGCAGCCGAAATTCACCTTCCGCATGGGCCATGCCGAGGCCCTGGGCACGCCGATCACGGAAGCCTTCGAAAAATGGGGACAGACGCTGAACGAGAAGAGCGGCGGCCGTATCGAGGCACAGCATTTCCCGGCAGGGCAGCTCGGCAACTACACCCAACTCATCGAAGGCAGTCGGCTGGGCACCATCCAGGCGACCGCCGGCGGCCCCGACACAGAGGAGGCCGTGGCCCCGGAGATCGCGGTCACGGGCGGCGCGCCGGGCTTCATCTACAAGGATGAGGGCCATGTGGACCGGGTGCTTCAGGGACCGGTCGGCGACGAGGTGTCGAAGGTCGCCCGCGAGAAGACGGGCGTGGAGTTCGTCGCCTATGCCGAGGTCGGCTTCCGCCACTTGCTGGCCAAACGCAAGGTCGTGAGCCTTGGTGAATTGGAAGGGCTGAAGATCCGGGTGCCGGAGCTCAAGGTCTGGATCGATTTCTGGAAGCGGCTCGGCGCCAACCCGACGCCGTTGCCCTATGCCGAGCAATACAATGCGCTGTCGACCGGCGTCATCGACGGGCTGGAGGCGGACTACTTTTCGATCAGCGGCTTCAAATGGTACGAGCAGGCCCAGCATCTGACGCTGACCCATCACTGGTTCCTGCCCAAGGCGATCCGCGTCAACGCCCAGTGGCTGGACGGCCTGCCGGATGATCTTCAGGCGCTTGTCCGCGATAGCGCCAAGGAGATCTTCGCCGAGCAGCGCAAATTCAACCGAGAGAAGACGGGAGCGGCGCTGGAGGATCTCAAGACAGCCGGGGTCCAGGTCTATCAGCCGGACGATCCGGACGCCTGGTTCGTGAAGGCGGAGCCTATGTTCGCGGAGTACGCGGCCAAGGGCCCGGCGGTCAAGGCCATGATCGACAAGATCATGGCGGCGCGGAACGCGTAAGTCGTATGTTGGTGCTGGCGGGGCGCGGGCGCGCCCCGCCGGCCGCGCGCCCAATCTGACCGCAAGCCGCGAAACCTCCATGTCCCTGGCGCTCGACTCCACCCGCGAAAAGCAAAAGACGGCACCGCCGCCCGGGCTTGAACGCGCCGCGCGGCTGTTCGACCGGGCGTTGGAGACGATCTGCCTGACGCTTCTGGTCGGCACGGTCGTGATCGCGCTCACTCAGGTCTTCTTCCGCTATGTGCTCAACGCCTCGCTCGCCTGGCCCGAGGAGGTGGCGCGCTGGTCCTTCGTCTGGCTGGTGTTCCTAGGCATGGCGCTGAACACGCGGCGACGCTCCCATATCGCCATCGACTTCCTGTCGCGGCGGATGCCGACGAGCTGGCACCCCGCGCACAGCGTGATCGTGCGGAGCGTGGTCGCGGGGATCAGCGTCATGCTGATCGTGCACGGACTCGATCTGGTCGGCCGCTCGACCTACGTCTCGCCGGCCATGGAGTGGCCGTTCAAATACCTCTACCTGGCGATCCCGGTCGGGGCCGCGCTCAATCTACTGAACCTCGCGCGCATGCGCGAGCTGGGCGACCGCTTCGCGGCGACCAGCTTGGTCACCTGCCTGATCGGCGGCGCGCTCTATCTGGCGGTCAAGCTTTGGGCGGCGACGCTGTTCCCGGGCTGGGCGACCTCGACGACGCTGGTGGTGACCGCGCTGGTCCTGATCGTGCTCGGCGTGCCGGTGGCCTTTTCGCTCGCGTTCGGGGCCTTCGCCGCCTTCAGCCCGCAGGGGAGTCTTCTGCTGCTGACGGTCTCGCAGAACATGACGGCGGCGCTCGACTCATTCATTCTGTTGGCAATTCCGTTTTTCATTTTGGCCGCGGGAATCATGAACGCCGGCGGCATCACCGAGCGCCTGATCGAGCTGGCGACGCGGCTGGTCGGGCATTTGCGCGGCGGGCTCGGTCAGGTCAACGTGCTGACCAACACGATGATGGCGGGTCTCTCGGGCTCGTCAATGGCGGACGCGGCGGCGATCGCAAAGGCGCTGGTGCCGGGAATGGAGAAGCGGGGCTATCCCCGGCCCTTCGGCTGCGCCCTGACCAGCGCCGCCGGGGTTCTCGCCAACCTGATCCCACCGAGCCTGGGGCTGATCATCTATGGCGCGCTGGCCTCGGCTTCGGTCGGGGCGCTGTTCATGGCGTCCATCGTGCCGGGGCTGATGGTGGCATCGGCGCTCGCCATCGTCGTCTATCTGGTGTCGCTAAGGCGCGGCTACGGCGCCGACACGGATCGGGCGACGGGTGGTGAGCGCATGGCGGCGCTATGGCGGGCGCTGCCGGCACTGATCCTGCCCGTGCTGATCGTGGGCGGGGTCCGGTTCGGCGCCTTCACCGCCTCCGAGGCGGGCGCGGTGGCCGTGCTCTATGCCTTGATCTGCGGGTTCCTGCTCTACCGACAGCTCGACGGCCCGGGACTGCTGAGCGCGATGCGCGAGTCGCTGCTGGACACGGTGGCGGTGATGATCATCATCGCGGCGGCCTCGCCCTTTGCCTGGGTGCTGGTGACCGAGCAGGTGCCGCAGAAGATCGCGCAATGGCTGGGTGTGCTGGCGAGCGAGCCCTGGATCCTGCTGCTCCTGCTCAACGTTTTCCTGCTCGCGGTCGGGCTGATCATGGAGATGATCGCGGCGATGGTCATCCTGGTGCCGATCTTCCTCCCGATGGTCACGGCGGCCGGGATCGATCCCGTGCATTTCGGCGTGATCATCGTCGTCAATCTGGTGATCGGGGCGCTGACGCCGCCCCTCGGCATGCTGGTGTTCACGACGGCGCGGGTCGGGCAGGCCAACGTGCTGGACGTCTTCCGCGCGATTCTGCCTTTCCTGGCCGGGCTGATCGTGGTTCTGCTGCTGGTTACCTATGTTCCGGCCCTGAGTCTGACCCTGCCAAGGGTGACCGGGCCGTGACCGGCAGCGGAGGAAAAAGGGAGGACAAAAAAGTGAGCGCGTTCGAACTGGTGGGCGACGAGATCGCCCTGCCCAAGGGGGCGTGGGCCAAAACGCATCGCCGCAGCTTGCGCTGGCGGGGGCGCGATATCCTGGCATTCACGCAAGGATTGCACCGGCCCTACCTCTACCCGGTCTATACGCCGGCCGGCTTCGCCGTGACCACGGAAAGCCCGGCCGACCATCCGCACCACAACTCAGTTTGGGCCGGCGCCGACCATGTCCACGCCCATGTTCCGGCGGCGGCGGGACGGGAAACCTATACCTACAACTTCTATGTCAACGAGACCTTCCAGGGCCGGGCGCCGGGGCGCATCCGGCAGGCCGGGGCCGCGTCGTCGGAAGAGGTGGGGGAGGATCGACTCCGCACCGTGCGCGAGCTCAACTGGATCGGGCCCCCGGAATGGGCCGCCGAGGACGGCCGTGTGGTCCTCCACGAGCGACGGAGCCTGGAAATCCGGCCGGGGGAGACGGCGCATGTGCTGGATCTCACATCCGAGCTTACCACCGGGGAGTGGGAGGTCTCGATCGGGCCGACGCGGCACGCCTACTTCAATTTCCGGGTCGCGGAGTCCATGCGGGTTGTGTGCGGCGGCACGCTTATGGACAGCGAGGGGCGGTCGGGCGGCAGGGCGATCAGCGGCGCGGGCGCGCGATGGGTCGACTACTCCGGGCCGGTGGGCGGCGGCCATCTGGCCGGGTTTGCGCTGATGGCCGATCCCGCCTGGGAGGAGATCGGCTGGCTTGCCGCCGATTGGGGCACGGTCACGTTGCAGCCGTTTCTGACGAACGCGCAGGTGATCCAGCCCGGCGAGCGCGTGGCGATGCGGGCGCGGTTCGTGGTCCATGACGGGGACGCCGAGACGGCCGATCTGCCGGCGCTGTACGAGCAGTTCTGCCGGGAGCTGGAATAAGCTGAGTAAGGGGGAGGACGGGATGAAGATCGCGCGATTCGAGATCGGCGGGCGGATCGCCCATGGCATCCTGGAAGACGAGGACCGCCTACGTGTGCTGGCCGGCTCGCCCTTCGAGACACTGGAGGTCACGGAGGAGGAGTACGCGCTGGGGGAGGTTCGGTTGTTGGCGCCGGTGGCCGCGCCGCGCGTGTTCGGGGTCGGCCTGAACTATGTCTCCCATGCCAAGGAGAGCGGCCAGAAGCCGCCCGAGATCCCGATGCTGTTCATGAAGCCGACGACGGCGGTGATCGGGCCCGGGGAGCCGATCGTCTATCCGCGCGAGGGCCAGAACGTGCATTTCGAGGGCGAGCTGGCGGCGGTGATCGGGAGGACCGTGCGGCGGGTGAGGGAGGCCGAGGCGCTCGATTGCGTGCTCGGCTATACCTGTGCCGACGATGTCAGCGAGCGCGTGATCCAGCACCGGGAGATGGGCATGGGCTGCCTGCTGATCGGCAAGGCGTTCGACAGCTTCTGTCCGCTCGGACCGGTGATCGAGACCGGGCTCGACCCCACCGATCTGGACCTGGAGGCGCGGGTCAATGGCGAGGTCCGACAGTCGATCAACACGTCGGATCTGCTGTTTTCGGTGGCCAAGCTGGTGTCCTATTTGAGCGTTGCCATCACGCTCCTGCCTGGCGATGTGATCATCACCGGCACGCCCCATGGCGTCGGACCGATCACGCCGGGCGACGAGGTGGAGATCGAGATCTCGGGCATCGGCGTTCTGCGCAACGGCGTCATCGCCGAGACATGACCGCCATGACCGAGGCCGAAACCAGCCGGGGCGGCGGGATCGACGAGGAGGCCGTGTGGATCATCCGCGACGCCTTGGTCAAGATGGGATTGATGGGCGCGGGGGAAACCGTCGCCTTCGAGCGGCTGACCGGCGGAGTGTCCTCCGACATTTTCCGGGTCGAACTGGCGGACGGGCCGGCCTGCGTCAAACGGGCGCTGGCGAAGCTGAGGGTCGCGGCCGATTGGCGGGCACCGGTCGAGCGAAATGCCTTCGAGTTCGCCTGGATGCGGATCGCGGGCGGGATCGAGCCGGCGGCGGTGCCGAAACCGCTCGGCGCGGATCTGGCGCTCGGCGTCTTCGTCATGGCCTATCTGGAGCCGGCAGCCTATCCGCTGTGGAAGGCGCAGCTTCGCGACGGGATCGCGGAGGCGACGACGGCCGAGGCCGTGGGCGCACGCCTGGCCCGCATCCACGGCGCGACGGCGGGAGACCCGAAGATCGCCGAGGAATTCGCGACCGACCACATTTTTCACCCGATTCGCCTGGAGCCTTATCTGCTGGCCACGGCCCGGGCCCATCCCGACCGGGCGGCGGCGCTCGAAGCGCTGGCGGAGGTGACGGCGGGGAGCAAACGGGCGCTGGTGCATGGCGATGTCAGCCCGAAGAACATCCTGGTGGGGCCGGAGGGGCCGGTGTTTCTGGACGCCGAATGCGCTTGGTATGGCGACCCGGCCTTCGATATCGCCTTTTGCCTCAACCATCTGCTGCTGAAATGCCTGTGGACGCCGGCGGCGGCGGGGCGGTTCCTGCATTGCTTCGAGCGGCTTGCCGAGACCTATCTGGCCGGCGCGGACTGGGAGCCGCGCGGGGAGCTGGAAGCGCGGGCGGCGCGGCTGCTGCCGGGGCTGTTCCTCGCCCGGGTCGACGGCAAATCACCGGTCGAATATCTGACGGAGGACGAGGACAAGGACCGCGTGCGGCGCGTGGCCCGGGCCCTGCTGGCCCGGCCTGTCGACCGCTTGGGGGAGGTGCGCGCGGCCTGGGGGGAGGAGATCGGAGCATGACCAAAACCGCGATCCGGGCGGTCCACGGACGCAGGGTCTGGGACTCGCGGGGACGGCCCACGGTCGAGGCCGAGGTGACGCTGGCCGGTGGCGCCTTCGGCCGGGCGATCGCGCCGGCCGGGGCCTCGACGGGCTCGGGCGAGGCGGTGGATCTGCGCGACGGCGGCACGCGGCTCGGCGGGTTCGACGTGGGTCGGGCGGTCGGCCATGTGGGCGGTGAGATCGGTTGGGCGCTTATGGATCTGGACGCGGGGGACCAGGCGGCCGTCGACCAGCGCCTGATCGAACTCGACGGCACGCCGGACAAGGGCCGGCTCGGCGGCAACGCGCTGATCGCGGTCTCCATGGCGGTAGCCCATGCGGCGGCGGCTGCCGCCGGTCTGCCGCTCTGGCGGTATCTCAGGGGCGGGGAGGCGGCGGAGCTGCCGCTGCCGGAGATCCAGATTTTGGGGGGCGGCGCGCACGCCCATTTGCGGGTCGACATTCAGGACTTCATGGTCATGGCGCCGGGCGCGGCGAGCTTCGCCGAGGCGTTGGAATGGACGGCGGAGGTCTATCGCGCGGCCGGAGAGGTGCTGGCCGAGGCCGGCAAGCTGCAAGGCATCGCCGACGAGGGCGGGTATTGGCCGGCCTTCGAGTCGAACGAGGAGGGGTTGGAGATCCTGCTGAGGGCGATCGAGCGCGCCGGCTACCGGCCGGGCGAGCAGGTGGCGATCTCCCTCGACATCGCGGCCAGCGAGTTCGGGAAGGGCGGGGGGTATCGCCTGGCCCTGGAGGGCCGCGAGCTCGACTCGGACGGGATGGCGGAGATGCTGTCGGGATGGCTGGAACGCTACCCGATCGTCTCGATCGAGGACCCGCTGGCCGAGGACGACGCCCGGGGTATGCGGGCGTTCACTTCGGCCGAGGGCGGGCGCGTTCAGATCGTCGGCGACGATTTCGTCGTGACCGATGCCCGGCGCATTGAGGCGGCGGCGGCCGACGGCGCCTGCAACACGGCGCTGATCAAGCCCAATCAGGCGGGCACCCTGACGGAAACGCGGGCGGCGGTGGAGGCTGCGCGGACGGCGGGATGGGGCGCCATCGTCTCGGCCCGCTCGGGCGAGACCGAGGATGTGACGATCGTTCATCTGGCCGTCGGTTGGGGGGTGCCGCAGCTCAAGGTCGGGTCGTTCGCGCGCTCGGAGCGCATGGCGAAATGGAACGAGGGGCTGCGCATCGAGGAGGCGCTGGGCG
>JANQJG010000228.1 GCA_028281785.1 Rhodospirillales bacterium | reverse complement strand
GTGGCGCCGCCGGCTCATCACAATCCTCCTTCACTGAGAAGAACCGTGAATCACAATCCAACACATCTTGGAAGAAATTTTATGAGTTTACGGCCTAGGAAACCGGCAATATGGTTCGGCTCAGAGGTGACCCGAACTACGACAATACGACCAAACCGTTGGAACTCTCTCCGTGAGCTTGATGGAATCGATCATCGGCGGCTGGGAGAAGAAGGGGTAGGCGCGTCCGCTATCCCTCCAGTCGCCAGGCCCGCGCCGTCAGCAGGGCGAGGACTACGGCGAGCGCGCTCAGCGCCGCCATCGGCAGATAGGCGAGGCCGCCCAGCGCTGCGAACAGCTTGCCGGAAAACAGGGTGACGACGCCGATGCCGAAGCCGAATCCGATCGCCGAATAAAGGGCCTGGGCCGTGGCCGCCCGGTTGGCCGGGACCGTCCGCAGGATGAAATTCATGGCCCCCAGATGGGCGGCGCCATAGGAGAAGGCGTGCAGGGCCTGCGCCAGAATCAGCACCGGCAGCGCCGTCGTCAGCCCCAGTGCCACCCACCGAATTGTCGCCGCCACGCCGCCCAGCGCGATCAGCGTCATCGGCGGCACGCGGCGAACCAGGCCGGCGCTGGCCGCGAACAGGACGACCTCGGCGAGGACGCCCTCGGCCCACAGCACGCCGATCACCACCTCCGAGTATCCCGCCGTCTTCCAGTGCAGACTCGAGAACGCGTAGTAGACGCCGTGGCTGCCATGGACCAGGGTCATGGCGGCGAGGAAGCCGGCGAACACGCGGTCTCCGAGGAGCTGGCGCATCGGGAAGCGTGGCGCCGGTCCCGGCGGCGGGCGGTGGTCGGGAAGCTGGGCGCAGGCCGCGATCAGCAGCACGCAGAAGCCGAGGATCAGCCAGAAGACCAGGTCCGCCGGCCGCCCCACCAGGGCCTGGCCGGTGATGACCGCGAAGGCGATGAAGGACATCGACCCCCACAGCCGCACCCGTCCATAGACCAGCCCCCGCTCCTGGCAGGTGACGACGGTCAGGTTCTCGCCGAGCGGCATGATGCCCGACCAGAAGGGCAGGAACAGCAGCGTCACAAGGATTATCGTCCAGAAACCGGTGGTCGCCTGAAACAAGGCGAAGCTGAGCGCCGAAAGCGCCGCGAGCATCACCATCAACCGTCGGCGCTCGCCCCGTCGATCGGCGAAATGGGCGATCATGGGGGCCGTGATCACGCGGGCGAGGACGCCGATGGCGACGACGATTCCAATCTCCTCCGGGCCGAGCCCCCGGGATTTGAGCCACAGCGGCCAGAACGGCATATGGATGCCCATGACCGCGAAATAGACGCCGTAATAGACCGCCAGGCGCAGGGCGATCCGGCGGTCGCTGGCCCCGGGGACGGTTTCTGAATGCCGTGTTTCGGTCATGCGCTTGGGCGTCGACGCTTAGAGCCTGTTTGAGAAGTCGCACGGAGGCTGCGTTGGTCCAGGCCGGCCGCTCCGGCAGGCGCCGTCGCGAAGGCGGGCCCAGGGGCCCCGGCGAGCGGCGGCAACGAACCGGGCGGCCGGCCTGGACCAACCCCTCGGGACGCGGCGATTATCGCCGCCGAGGGCGTCGCTCGTCGCTCGATATGCTCGGGCATGTCGTCGCTTCTCGCTCCTACTCGGTCGGCGAAATCGCCGGCGTCGCAGCTCCGTGGGACTTCTTAAACAGGCTCTTACGGCGCGTCGGGCAGATCCTCGTCCACATGCAGCCAGCTCACCTTATCGGCGCGGAAGTCGTGGAAGCCGGCGGGGAAGGCCGACGGATCGTCGAAGCAGCCCATGGCGACATAGATACGCTCCGGGCGCGGCCGGTAGTTGTAGGTGAGCGAGGAGCCGCAGCGCGGGCAGAACTCGCGCCAGCCGATATCGCTGGACTCATAGAGGGCCCGCTCGCCCTCCCAGCTCACCCGGTCGCGGGCGAAGGTGGCGAAGGTGGCGACGACGGAACCCATCGCTTTCCGGCACATCGTGCAATGGCAATGGGTGACGCGCCGGGGATCGCCCTCGGCGGTGAAACGCACCGCCCCGCACAGGCAGCCGCCGGTGATGGCCATCGCGTCCTCCTTTCGCTGGCTCACGCGGCTAGACTATCCCACTTCCCGTCTCCGCTTCAGCGGAAATCATGCGAGCTTCTACCGCTACGATGGCCGAAAGCTCAGACGGTCGGGAGCGGCACGGCCCACTAAACCCTCTCCGCCCATTTGGGGGGAGAGGGTGGCGAGCGCGAGCGCAAGCTCGGCGAGCCGGGTGAGCAACTGTCTTTTCGGTCAGACGGTTTTGGGGTGGCAATTTGCGTTATCG
>JANQJG010000177.1 GCA_028281785.1 Rhodospirillales bacterium | reverse complement strand
CCCTTCGGTCCGGAAGGCCGTGTTGAAGACCAGGATGGCAATGATGAAAACCAGCGCCACCGGCCATTTGCGCCCTGAAATCACGGCAAAGGCAAACAGGGCAACAGCGGCGGCGGCGAGCACCGCCATCGGCGAAAGCGCGAACGCCAGGGATTGCTCCGACAGGCTTACGCCGACAGCCGTGCTGATGGCCGCCAGGAACAAAACCAGGCCGACGATGACCGTCTCACGGGTGTCGGTCATCCCAGAGACGCCCTTTGGAGTCGCAACAAAATGCGGTCTCCCCACGTCATCAGGGGCTTCTCGCGCATCACGTCAACGTTGTGAGCCGTTTAGCAAATGGGGTGGAATAAGGCCCCGGCGGTCCCGGCTCTGGATCAACCCCCTGGTCATATATCGAGCGATACCGCTCGATATACTTTGAACTAGTATTATTTCCGTCTCGCTTTAGCACAAGAACCAAGCCGTTAGCGACCTAGAGCATTGTGGGTATACAGCAGTTCACGAGAAGGACAATAACCCTTCAATGCTCGTGGACGGCACGCCCTTCTCAGACGACTACAGCCTATTCCCGGACGATGGCAAGAATGCGGGCAAGCTTGTCGGCGTTGGCCTTGTGCACGGCGTCGACGTCACGGTCGCGCCAATCGTAGAAGCCACGGCCCGTCTTCACCCCGAGATCGCCCTTGGTGTGGAGATCCTGGCAGATGCGGCTGGGCTCGGCGCCGTGGTGGAGATGGGGGACGACGGCGAGCTGGGCCAGGGCATGGGTGTCCACACCGCTCAGATCCTTCTGCTCGAAGATACCGGTGACGCTCATGCGCGGGCCCATGAGGTTCTTGAGCACGAGGTCGACGGTGGCGGCGTCGACCACGCCCCCCTCCATCAGGTGGTAGGCCTCATGGATGAGCGCGTGCTGGAGGCGGTTGATCAGGAACCCGATGACAGGTTTGTTGAGCAGGATCGGCCGCTTGCCGGCACGGGACAGGGCGCCGGTTACGGCCTCGACCACATCGTCGGCGGTTTCTGCAATGCGGATGAGCTCGACGAACTCGAAGCTCTCCGCCGGCTGGAAGTAGTGGAGGCCGCAAAAGCGGTCCCGATGCCCGACAACCGCGGACAGCTCGTCCAATGGCAGGCAGGAGGTGTTGCTAGCGAGAATGGTCCGGCCCTGGTAGGTGGCGTCGAGGCGGCGGAAGAGATCCTTCTTGAGATCGAGATCCTCGGGAATCGATTCGACAATCAGGTCGGGAGTCTCCAAAGGAGGCTCGCCAACCACCGAGACACCCGCCGGCAACGCGCCCGCGAGGCGGTCCGGATCGCGGCTGAGGATCTCGCTGTCGAAGCCGCTGGCGGCGAAGGAAGCGGCGATGCCACGCCCCATCACGCCCGAGCCGACCACGAGAACCCGTTCGATCTGTCGCGTCATTGTCGTTCCTCCCCCAAGGTTTGTTTGCCGGGGGCAGGGTAACCTGGGGACGATGCCGGCGCCAGGGGTGGGGCGGTGGGGCGAGGACGGGACCGTGCTGGCTGTGATAGGCTCGAAACGTGGTTTTTCGGGAGGAGGGGGCCATGCGTTTCGAGCGGACCGTGACCGTCGTCGGCTGCCATGTCGGCGGCGAGGAGAACGATGTGATCGTGGGCGGCGTTCTGCCACCGCCCGGCCGCACCATGTTCGAGAAGAAGCGCTATCTCGAGACCGAGGGGGACGAGTTGCGGCGCTGGCTGCTGTTCGAGCCGCGCGGCAAGTCCACCCTTTGCGTCAACCTGGTGCTGCCGCCGACGCATCCGGAAGCGGATGTGGGCCTGATCATCATGGAGTCGACCGACTACCCGCCGATGTCCGGCTCCAACACCATCTGCACGGTGACCGTGCTGCTGGAGACCGGCATGATTCCGATGCAGGAACCGGAGACGCGGCTCGTGCTGGACACGCCGGGCGGGCTGGTCGAGGTGGTGGCGGCCTGCCGGGACGGCAAGTGCAAATCCGTGGCCTTCACCAACGTGCCGGCCTTCGTCACCCATCTCGATGCCGATGTGGAGGTCGAGGGGCTCGGCACCGTCACCGTCGACGTCGCCTATGGCGGCGCCTTCTTCGCCCTGGTCGACGCGCCGTCGCTCGGCTTCGCCATCCGTCCCGACGAGGCGAAGGACCTGGTGGCCATGGGCAACCGCATCAAGAAGGCGGCTGCCGAGCAGCTCCCCGTGCAGCACCCAGAGAACCCCGAGATTCGCAACATCACCTTCGTCGAGTTCGCGATGCCGTTCGAGGGACCGGGAACCATCGCCCGCAATGCCGTAATCGTGTCACCCGGCCGCATCGACCGCAGCCCCTGCGGCACCGGAACGACGGCGCGGTTGGCCGTGCTCCACGACCGAGGCCTGATCCAGCCGGGCCAGGGCTTCGTCTCGGAGTCGATCGTCGGTTCGCGTTTCGAAGCGGCGGTCCTCGACACGACCCGGGTCGGCGAAGGGCCGGGCGTGCTCGCCACCATCGCGGGGCAGGCCTGGATCACCGGCATCTTCCAGCACGGCTACGACCCGACCGACCCATTTCGCGAGGGATACACGTTGGCCGACACGTGGAACGGGTGACGGGCTTCGACGACGGCCTACAGGAATGGCGCTTCGGGGAGCGGCACCAGGAGCGCCTTGGCGAAGAGCCCGTAGAAGCCGAGCACGACGGCCAGCCCGATCAGCGGATAGACGATCAGCCGGCCGCGTGTCCAGCCCTCATGCATGGCGAGCAGCATGATCACCATGAAGGCCGCCAGACCGGACAGGAGGAAACCCGTATAGGGCATCAAGAAAGCGCAGCCCAGCATGGCCGCGACAAGGCCGATCCGCCTGGGTGTCGACCCGCCCTGGACGCCTTCGGTATCCGCGCCCGAGGGGCGCAGGAAGTTCCAGACGATGAACATGATCGAGAAAAGGATCATGCCGAAGATCACGGTCCGCGGAAAAACGACGGAGTCCGAGTCGACCAAATTCGTCGTGTCCCATAGGAAGACGAGGCCGATAACGATCATGACGGCCGCGACCGCCATGCCGCCGATATCGCGCTGGCCGTCACTTGGCACCGGCTTCCTCCCTGTTGAACCGCAGGCGTCGGGCGATCAGCGGGTAGAACAGCGACAGCAGCATGAAGGCGATGATGGCGATGGCGATGGGCCGGCCAAAGAACATGCCCATCAGATTCTCGGTCGCGGCGCCGATCGTCCAGCCCTGCACGAAACCCTGCTCGGCGATGCTGCTGAGGATCAGTCCAAGGACGATCGGCGAGGGGCGGAAACCGAAGCGGTTGAGGGTCCAGCCCATGACGCCGAGGATGATCATGATCGCGACGTCGGAGACATTGTTGCGAATGGCGAAGGTGCCGATCACCGTCATGAAGGCGATCGTGGGCACCAGAAGCGCCTTCGGCACGGTGACGATTGTGCGATAGGCGTAGCGCCCGATCAGCAGGCCGGTGGGCAGCATCAAGGCGGTCGCCAGGAAAAGTCCATAGATGAAAGTGTAGACGATCGACCCCTCGCCCGCCGTGAACAGATGCGGGCCGGTGCGCACGCCCTGCACCAGAAGGGCACCGAGGATGACGGCGTCCGGCGGCGTGCCGGGAATGCCGAGCACCAGCGTCGGGATGAAGCCACCGCCGACGGTCGCGTTGTTGGCGGATTCGGTCGCCTGGATGCCCTCCGGCTCCCCGGTGCCGAAGCGTTCCCGGCGCTTTGAGGTGCGGCGCGCCTCGGAATAGGCAACGAGGCCGGCGATCGAGCCTCCGGCGCCTGGGAGGATACCGACCAGTGTGCCGACGACCGAGCTGCGAATCAGGTTGAGCTTGCTCTTGAGCGAGATCCGCAGCGCCTCGTTCAAGCGGAAGCCGCGGGACTCGCCGGAGACCTGAAGATGGCGGGCCGGAGTCGCGACCATGTCGATCAGTACCGGCACGCAGTAAAGCCCGATCAGCGCGGAAACGATCTCGATGCCGCCAAGGAGGGTCTGGCTGCCGAAGGTGAAGCGGATGTCCGAGCTGACCTCGGCGACACCGATGCAGGCGAGCAGGAGGCCGAAACATCCGCCGATCAAGCCCTTCATCAGGCTGCCTTCCGACAGCGCCGAGATCAGGGTGAGGCCGAACAGAGCAAGCCAGAAGTACTCTACCGGGCCGAAAGCGAGGGCGACCCGGGCCAGCGGCGGCGCGAGCCCGAGCAGAAAGGCGGCGCCGATGAAGCCGCCGGTAACCGAGGCCAGACAGGCCAGCGTTACGGCGAGGTCGCCGTCGCCGCGCTTGGCCATGGGGAAGCCGTCGAACGTGGTGGCGATGGCCGAGGGCGTCCCCGGCGTGTTGAGGAGAATGGCGGCATAGGCGCCGCCATAGATCGCGCCGGTATAAATCGCCCCCATGAGGATGAGGGCCGAGGCCGGCGGCATGTAGAAGGTCAGGGGAACCAGGACGGCGATCGCCATGGTGGCGGTCAGTCCCGGCAGGGCGCCGATCACCGTCCCCGCGATCACCCCGCCGAGGGCGAGGGCGATGTGGAACGGAGTCAGCGCCGTGAACAAGAAGTCGATGCCAGGCAACATGACCCGAGCCCGCCCCGATTCCCCCGTTAGCTCACGTCTCTACTTGATGACGTCCGCGGCCTTGGCGGCGGCGGCGAAGTCCTTCTTCGCCTTCTCCATGAAGGCGTCGAGATCCGGGCCGTACCGCACGTTGGTGACCGCGAAGCCGCCATCGATCATCCTGTCGATGAAGCGCTGGTCGTTGTTGATCTCATCGATCATGTCGGCGAGCTTCTGGCGGATGTCCTCCGGCGTCGAGCCGGGCACCGCGATGCCGCGATAGGCGCCGCTGACGAGGTCGAAGCCGAGCTCCTTGAAGGTGGGCACATCCGGGTATTTCGGATGGCGCTCCTCCATGGCCACCGCGAGCAGGCGCATGCCCTGATACTTCGCGGGAACCGTGGTGTAGCCCCATTCGGCTACGACCTGCTTGCCCAGCAGGGCGGTGGCCGCGGCGCCCGTTCCCTTGAAGGGCACATAGGTGGTCTTGATACCCGCCAAGTCATCGAAACGGACCTGTGCCAAGTGGTTGGCCGTACCCTTGCCGGAGCCCGAGAAGGTGGTCTTGCCCGGGTTTTCCTTGGCGTAGTCGATCAGGTCCTGAAGCGTCTTGAACTGGCTGTCCTCGTTCACGACGATCGCGTCCGGCGTGTAGTGGAAAATGTAGATGTTGACGAGATCGTCGGTGGTGAAGCCCACATCCTTCTGAAGTGGCTGGACGACGATATGGGGCAGGTTCGTGCCCATGATGGTGTAGCCGTCGCCCGGCATTTTGTTGAGCTGGGCCCAGGCCACGGCGCCGCCCCCGCCGGGCTTGTAGGAGATGACCAGGTTCTGGCCGAACTTCTCCTTGAAGAAGGGTTCCTGGAAGCGCGCGGTGATGTCGGATTCGCCGCCGGCGCCGAAGGGAATGATGTAGTTGACGGGTTTCTCGGGGAACTCGGCCGCGGCCGGTCCCGCCAACCCGAACGTCGCGGCGGCGGCAGCCAGGGCCGCCGTTAGAGTGAGCTTGCCAAGTTTCGTCATGTATGCCTCCGTTTGTGGGTGACCCCGATGTTGGCCCCCGATTTTTTAGCGTCTTCCCGAATCAATCGGGCCGCGCGTCACTTGGGAACGCGCGGCCCGGGTATATTAGTACCGACGTTCACAGGAGGGAAGATAGTACGTTTGACGGCCTTGGGGGCTATCGGGAAAAGGAGCAGTCCCCGAAATTGCTCAGCGGAGCAGCCCAACCGCGCGGGGCAGCGCGAGCGTCAGGTCGGGCCATAGGCCGATTAGCATAAGCACGACGATGCCGGCGCCGATAAACGGAACGATCGCCCAACCAAGTGAGCCAATTCCGATCCTTGCGATGTTCGAGACGGCGAAGAGGATGTTGCCTATTGGCGGTGTGATCGTGCCAACCACACAGTTGACGATGATAAAGATGCCAAGTTGCACGGGGTGCAAACCGGCCTTCAGCGCCAATGGGAGGACGACCGGCGCGAAAAGGATTATCGAGATGCTGGGGTCGAGCCACAGCCCCAAGAACAGGAAAAACAGGATCAGGATGGCGACAACGGTCACCTGGCTGCCAGCGACATCCGCGAAGAGTTCGCTGACCACGGCCGGGATCTGCTCGATCGCGAAGACCCAGCTCACCGCGGCGGCGCCGGCAATGATGAGGAACAACCTCGCGGTATCGAGCGAGGCGGTCGCGAGAATACTGGGCAGGTCGCGCAACCGGAGAGTTTTGAGAAACACGAGGCTCACAACGAGCGAATACACAACCGTGACTGCGGCCGCCTCGGTCGGCGTGAACCAACCCGCGATAATGCCGCGGATGATGATGATCGGCATGAAGATCGCAAAAAAGGCGTCACGGAAACCGATGCCGAGGCCTCTGACAGTGACCTCGACTTCGACCTTGGGATACCGCCGCTTCCACGCGAGGAACTGGACGGTTCCCATCATAACGACCGATAGAAGGATGCCAGGCAGGATCGCGGCCATGAACATCGCGCCCACCGAGACGCTCATGACAGCGCAGTAGAGAATGATCATCGTGCTCGGCGGAATGATCGCGCCGATCAGCGACGAGGCGGCCGTAACGGCGGCCGTGAACGACGTATCGTAGCCTTGGCGCACCATCGCCGGAATGAACATCTTGCCGAGTGCCGCGACATCTCCAAGCGCCACACCAGTGACCCCGGAGAACATCACGCTCGCCAGCACGTTCAGGCCGCCGCGGACGCGTCCAATCAGCATGTTGCAGAAAACGAACAGGCGGTCGGTGAGTTTCGCCCGGTTCATGATCTCTCCGGTCAGAAGGAAGAACGGGATCGCCATGATCACGAAAACATCGATCCCGTTCATCATCTTCTCGGGCAGCATGCGCAGGAACAGTGGGTTTCCGGAGAAGAGGAAGTAGAGCGCCGAGGAGATAAGCGTGACGAACGCAATCGGCACGCCGAGCGCGACGAGGAACAGGAAGAGAGCGACAAACTCGACGATAGACAAACCTCAGGCCTCCCGGCCCATGAGGGTTCGGATATCGCCCCAGATCCGGAAGAGCAGGAAAAGCGCCATCAGTATCGCCCCGGTCGGGATGGCGGCGTAAACCCAGCTCAGCGGAACACCAAGCGCCGGTGACGTTATTCCGCCGCGCGTCTCGGTGATGATCACGGATTGTTGGATTAGAAGGCCCAGCATCGCGAGGATCGGCAGGCGGATTAGCAGCTTCACCATCGAACGGCGGGCACCCGAAAGCGCCTTGGGCAAAAGGTCGAAAGCGATGTGATCGTCGCGGCGAACAAGCACCGCCGCGCCGAGGAACACCAGCCAGATCATCAGAAACCGCGTGATCTCTTCCGACCAGGGATAAGAAAAACCCATGAAGTTGCGCGTGAAGACCAGCATCACGATCACTGCGGTCATGACAGACAGAAGCACGCAGCAGACCGCGATCAGGAAGCGATCAAGCAGATCGATGGCGTGGCGGAAGACAGCGTACATGAATGGTCTCACGAGGAGGCCCGGCGCACGCCGGCGACCGACCGAGACGGCCGCCGGCTTGGTGACGTCCAGACTTATTGGTAGCCAAAGGCGGCTTCGGCCTCGGCGACGGCGGTCAGGAGATCGTCAATGATCGCGCCGTCGATCTCGCCCCGAAGCCACTCAATCGCGGGACCCTGGGTCTTTTCCCGGAATCGCGCTTTCTCTGCGGCCGAGACGTCGTTGATCGTCACGCCTTCGTTCTCCAGGAACCTGATGCCAGCAATCTCATTCGAGACCGAAAGACCCCGATTCGTCCAAACGGCCACTTCGGTCGCCTGTTTTAGAATCGCTCTTAGATCGTCAGGTAGCCCCTGATACCAAGCCTCGTTCACCGCCACGGTAATGATTGCATACACGTGGCCGTCAAGGACGATGTACTTCTGCACTTCCTGAAGCTTCGGCACGATGAATGTCGGAATGGCATTCTCCTGACCGTCGACGACACCGGTCTGAAGCGAGGTGTAAAGCTCACCCCACGGGATCGGCGTTGGCGACATTCCCAAGTTTGACGCGATTTCCATATGCATCGGGTGCGCCATCGTCCGCATCTTGAGACCGGCAAGATCATCGGCCGTCTTCAGCTCGCGATCCGTGCTGGAATAATGCCGGTACCCCCGTTTTCGTACCAACCCAGAGGGCGCAGCCCAGTTTTTTCCGCCATCATGCCGCTCAATTTCTGCCCGAAGGGTCCGTCAAGAACATGCCACGCGATTTCACGCGACGCGAAGGCATAGGGAACGCTCAGAACCTGAATTTCGGGGAACAGAGACGCAATCGCCCCGTCGGCGGCCACTGCGGCCTGAATCACGCCGTCACGGGCCTGGTTGACGATCGATTCGACACTGCCGAGTTGGCCTCCGGGGAAGAAATCCACCGAGAGCCGTCCGCCCGAACGCCCCTCAATTTCACGCGAAAGGACTTCGAATGGCGTGTACGAGAAGGCGTTGTCTCCGAAGGGCGCAGTCGTGGCAAGGGTCATCTTGGTGTCCTGCGCGACCACCGGCGTAACCCCAAATCCGACGGCGATGATCACCGCGAACGCGGCTGATCTGATTAAATTTCTGAGCATGTGCTCCTCCCTTAAGGTGTTTGCGTTCGGGGACATGCACCCCAACATCGAGGTGCTTCAGCAGCATTCTTGTATGTGACATACAAGTTATGCATTGATGTAACATGCTCATATGTGACATACAAGTTCCCTGTTGATGACGAGATGGCGAGCCCGTATAGATTCTGCGGTGTGGTTAATGGATGACCAAAGGGCAAGGAAAGCGGAGGGGATGGATGACCGAGGGCAAGGAAAGCAGTCGCAGAGGCGCGACCTGGCCATCACCCGGCCGGCCGACAATCGAGCCGTTTGAACGTCCGAAGCTTGTCTCCGTACGGGTAGCCGATCAACTTCGTGCAATGATCATCGACGGGCGTATCAGGCTAGGTGAGCAGCTTTCGGAGAACACACTTGCCGCCCAACTCGGCGTCAGCCGGACGCCCGTGCGAGAGGCGTTCATGACGCTTGAGACCGAGAAGCTGGTGGAGGTACGGCCTCACAGGGGCACGTTCGTCTTCACCTGCGACGCGGACGGAGCACGTGAGATTTGCGAGCATCGCGCGATCCTCGAGATCGGCGCCATGCGGCTGGCAGCCGGGCGGAATCGGGCAGGTCTGGTCACGGCGCTCCGTGACGTGACAAGGCGCTCGGAACGTCTTCTGGCCATAGGCCCCGAAGCTTATCAACCGTTCGATATCGAATACCATGAAACGATTTTCCGGGTCGCTGGAAACGCGAATCTGACCGAGGCTTATGAGCGCATCTCCGGGCGGGTATCAGCGCTGAGGTGGCGGCTGACCACGACACTGGTACAGATCCAGCAGTCCCATGCGCAGCACTGCGAAATCGTGGACAGGATCGTCTCTGGCAATGACGCGGGGGCAGACGCGTTGATGCAAAAGCATGTCTGCTGGATCCATGAGGAGATCCTCTCGCTCTTCGAGGCCGAACAAAACAGCGTGGCGCTCGAAGCCATAGCCGGCGCCTCGTGAGGATCGAGCATGAAAGTCGAAAAAGTCCGGATTCGCCAGTTGAGCGGCACCATGGAGACCGAGGGCCCGTTATGGGAGGAGCGCCAGCTGCGGCCGCTGGACATCTATGACGATCTCCGCCCTGATCCCGCCTTTGAGGGTGGAGAACAGATCGACAACAAGTCTTTCCGGCTCACGCAATGGTTTTTGCAGATCGACACCGACGAAGGAGTGAGCGGAATCGCCGGGCCGCTGTGGCGTGACTCGGCGCGGCTGATCTTAAGCCAGCTCGCGCCCCGTCTTCTCGGCCAGGATCCTCTGGCCACGGAATACCTGTGGGACAGGATGCACCGGGCGCAGGTTCATGGTCGGCAGGGTGATGCGATGCTTGCGCTGTCGGCCGTCGACTGTGCGCTTTGGGATCTGAAGGGACGTTGGCTGGACCAGCCCGTCTGGCGGCTTCTCGGCGGTGCTACGCGGGAAGCTGTACCGGCCTATGCCTCGATGCTGGGCTTCTCGGTGGACGATCTCGATCTGGTGTGCGAAAGGGCACGCACCTATCGAGATTTGGGCTTCAGAGCACAGAAGTGGTTCTTCCGCCATGGGCCTATGAGCGGGGCCGAGGGCCTGAAGAGGAACGTTGCCCTCGTCCATGAGCTACGCACGGCGCTTGGAGACGGCTACGACCTCATGTTCGATTGCTGGCAGGGGTTCAGCTACGAGTACGCGGCGGACCTGGCGTTGCGTATCGAGGAATACCGACCCCGCTGGCTCGAAGAACCCTTCCTTCCGGATCGGATCGGGACGTATGCTCGCCTGAAGGCGAAGACGTCGATCCCGCTCGCCGGGGCCGAGCACGAATACACCCGCTGGGGCGTGAAGCGCTTCATCGAGAGGCAGGCGCTTGATATTCTCCAACCTGATATCTATTGGTGCGGTGGCCTGTCCGAGACCCTCAAGATTGCGGCACTCGCGACGACCCATGACCTGACCTTCATTCCTCACGGGACCTCGACACCAGCGGGCATCCATTTTTCGGCGGCGCAATCGCCGATGATCGAGTATCTGGTCAAGTGGAACCAGATCAATATGCACTTCCTGAAAAACCCGCCTTGGCCGGAAGCAGGCGATATCCACCTGTCATCCGTGCCAGGGCTTGGCATGGACATCGATCAAGACAGAATCGAGGAAGAGAATTATCTTGAGGCGTGACGCTCAATGATCGTGTCAGGCGTCGTCCCGAATCAATCGGGCCGCGCGTCACTTGGGAACGCGCGGCCCGGGTATTCTAGATCAGATCGCGATGAAATGGAATCGCCCGGCAATACCATTTCATCGCGTGAATCTGATCTGGTTCATTGAGGTAGAGCGGATTCACGCGATCAATTGCAAACATGCCGTGTTCCCAATTGATCACGATCCGCTCTAGGCGCTTCGATAGAGTTTCGTCATCACGAATTCGCGGTGGCCGAGGGCTTCGGCCGCCGTCAATCGCCCATTACAGGTGCGGATGGCCATTTTGATCAGCTCATCGCCGGCCTGGTCGAAGTTCATCTCCCGGCGCAGGATGCCGGAGACGTCGAGGTCGACATGCTCGCTCATATCGCGGGCCGTCCGCGGATTGGCGGTCAGCTTGATCACCGGCTCGATCGGGTTGCCGATGATGTTGCCCTGCCCCGTGGGGAACAGATGGACGACGAAGCCCGCCGCCGCCTGAAGGGTGACGCATTCGGCGGCCGCCGAGGAGGTGTCCATGAAGTACAGGCCCGCGCCCTTGGCCGGCGCCTCGGCCGGCTCCAGAACGTCGATATACGTCGCCTCCTTACCGATTTTCTGGAGGTTGCCGAACGCTTTTTCCTCGATGGTGGTCAGGCCGCCGGCGATATTGCCCTTGGTCGGCTGCGACTCCGAAAGGTCGTTGGTCTTCTCGGCCATGATGAAGTCGTTGTAGGCGTTCCAGGTCTTCAGGAACTTCTCGGTGGTCTCGGAGTTCGCGGCGCGGGTGGAACAGACCTGCTCGGCGCCGGTGATCTCGGAGGTCTCGCCGAAACAGGTGGTGGCGCCCCACACGTCCATCTTGTCGATGAAGTTACCCACGGTGGGGTTGGAAGCAAGGCCGGAAGTCGTATCCGATTCGCCGCACTTCACCGAAACCCAAAGGTCCTCGGTGCTGCATTCCTCGCGCTCGAGCTCGCTCGCCCATTGCAGGAATTCCTTGGCCTTCCAGGAGGCCGCGGCGATGGTGGCGATGTCGCCATTGCGCTCGATGGCGAAGCCGGCGACCGGCTTGCCGGTCTCCTTGATGCCGTCGACGATCCGCTGCGTCCAACCGGGCTCGATGCCGATAACGACGACAGCGGCGACATTGGGGTTGCATCCGGTCCCGATCATGGTCCGGAAATGAAGCTCGAGATCCTCTCCGAACTGCAGTCGGCCATAGTGGTGAGGCAGCGCCAGCGTGCCCTTGATGTTGTTGGCCACGGCCTCGCAGGCGGCGTTGGAGAGGTCGTCGAGGGGTAGAATGACGACGTGGTTACGGATGCCCACGCGGCCATTCTCCCGGCGGTATCCGTAGAATGTCGGCTTGTCCATCTCTACCACCTCTTCGTCTTGACGTTGTGCACGTGAACATGGCCGCCCTTGGCGATGTCCGCCACGGCCTTGCCGATGTCGTTGCTGTACTTGAATATGGTGTCGCCGTCCTTGATATCTTGCAGCGCCACCTTGTGTCCCAATGGAATGGGGTCCAGTGCCTTGACGGTGATGGTCTCGTCCGTATCCATCATCCAGCCCGTCATATCCTGGCCGGCCTCGATGCCTTCGACGACAATGACGCCGACCGTGTCCTTGGTCTCGTGAACGAGGAAGTCGGGTGCAGCCAATTTATCCTCCCTTTCCCGTGCCGCCGGCGGCGGCGTTTGGCCGCCTAAAGCTAGAAGGCCGTTCATGGGGTTGTCAATTCAAAACGTTATATCTTATAGAAGACTATATGAAAGTTCACCGCAGGGGCCCGATGGTCCGAAGACGGACGGACGGCCCCGGAGCGAGGCCATGGTGAGAAGCGCGAGCGAACCCCCCGTCAAACGCGGCGATGAACCGCAAGCGGTCCTGTCCGACGTCGACTTCCGACCGCTCTACCAGCAGGTCAAGGACGCCGTCATCGGCAAGCTGATCGGCGGTGATTGGCGTCCCGGCGACAAGCTCCCGAGCGAGTTCCGGCTCGCCGCCGAGTACGGCGTGAGCCAGGGCACCGTCCGAAAGGCGCTGGACGAACTCACCGCGCAGAACGTTCTGATCCGCCGCCAGGGCCGGGGCACCTTCGTCGCCACCCATACGCCCCACCGCGCCCTTTTTCATTTCTTCCACCTGGTCGGTCAGGACGGGTCGCGCCAGCTCCCGAGCAGCCGTGTGCTGTCCGTCGAGACCCGGCGCGCGACGCGCGAGGAAGAGGCGCGTCTGGAGCTGCGCGCCGGCAGCCGCGTCATTCGCATCGATCGCGTCCGCGACATGGCCGGCCGGCCGGCGATCGTCGAGTTCATCGTGGTCGCGGCAAAGAGTTTCCCGGGCCTCGCCCGGATGCCGAAGGACGATCTTCCCAACACGCTCTATGAGCTCTACGAGGAGCGATACGGGATGACCATCGTTCGCGCCGTGGAGAAGCTGAGGGCGGTCGCGGCCACGGCGCGGGAGGCGGAGCTGCTGGGCCTGGCGGCGGGGGCGCCGCTGCTTGAGATCGATCGTCTGGCTCTCAGCATCGAAGACAAACCGGTGGAATGGCGGGTGAGCCGCTGCGAGACCCGGCAGCACACCTATCTGAGCATCGTCGACTGAGGGTCGGCACGCGGTCCCATCACTTGCCCGGAAGGCCTCGGGCGTGCTTTATGCTGGGCGTTTGCACGCCCTGCCGGAGATTCCGCCATGCCGCGCCTGCGCCTGGCCTTTCTGGGAACGCCCGACTTCGCGGTTCCCGTGCTCGCCGCCATGATCGAGGCCGGGCACGAGATCGCCTGCGTCTACGCGCAGCCGCCGCGGCCGGCGGGACGGGGACAGAAGGAGCGCCCGTCCGCGGTTCAGGCCTTCGCCGAGGAACGGGGCCTGGCCGTTCGAACACCCCGGAGCCTGAAGGGCGAGGCCGAGCAAGAGGCCTTCGCCACGCTTCGCCTCGATGCGGCGGTGACGGCGGCCTATGGGCTCATTCTGCCGAAGCGGGTGCTCGACGCGCCACGGCTGGGCTGCGTTAACGTCCACGCTTCGCTGCTGCCGCGCTGGCGCGGCGCGGCGCCGATCCAGAGGGCCATTATGGCGGGCGACCGCGAGACCGGCATCACTATCATGCGTGTGGACGAAGGGCTCGACACCGGGCCGATCCTGCTTGCCGAGGCCGTGCCGATCACGTGTGAGACCACGGCCGCGTCGCTGCACGATACCCTGTCGCGGCTGGGCGCCGATCTCGCCGTCCGAGCCCTCGCGGATCTCGATGTCGGGCGCCTCACGCCGGTCCCGCAACCCGAGGAGGGCGTGACTTACGCGGCGAAGCTGGAGCGCGGCGAGGGACGAATCGACTGGGCCGCCCCCGCCCTTCATATCAAACGCGTATTGCGCGCCCTTAACCCGTGGCCCGGCGTCTGGTTCGACTATGAGGGGCACCGTATCAAGGTGCTGGCTGCGGAGATCGCCAGGACGGGAACCGGAACGACGCCGGGAACCGTGCTTGATGACCGACTTACGGTCGCTTGCGGCGAGGGCGCCCTGCGGCTCACCTGGATCCAGCGCGAGGGCAAGAAGGCGACCGACGCCGAGGCGTTTCTGAGGGGATATCCGCTGCCGGCGGGAACGGTATTGGGTTAGGGTATGTCCATATACTCGAAGTCGCGAAGATCGGGCGCCGATGCCTCGATGTTGCGGATTATCTCCAGGCCGAACTTCATGTCCGAGACGATGAATTCCGCGCGGCTCACCGGGCCGCCCGCCTGATGGGTCGGGAACAGGCTGTTCCACGCGCTTGTTTTGACGGTCAACGCGCAAAGGATGCCGCCGATCGTCGTGTGGTAACCGGTGATCATTGCGGCGATCCGACGGAAACGCTCCGCCGAGACGTCTTCCCACATATCGCGCGTGATGCGATCGAAGGTCGCGAAGCGCCGCTCAAGCGTGTTACGGAGTCGGCTAAACAGGGTCTCCAGTTGGTCGCAGACCTTCATCAAGTACGGATCGTCCTGAAGCTGGCGGTTCGAGCGGATATCCGAAAGGGATTCGATGAAAGCGCCAATCAGCGGTTCGATCTGGTCTAGGCACTGACGATAGTAGGACAAGGAAAGGAAGGTATCGCCGCAGTCCTCGAGAAAGGCCGGCAGGTCGTCAAGGGCGATGTCGAGGATGTCCGCCATCTTCTTCAGTTTTTCCCGCGCCTGCTCGAGATTCGGTTCGCGGAACAGGGTGATCACGTCCTCGAAATTTCGGATCGACATATCGTCCCGCCCGTAGACCTGGAGGATCAGGGGGTGCGTGAACTCGCGCATGTAACCGGTCAGCTGTTCGACCTTGCAGTCGGAGAGCTTGAGATAGTCGATGCGGGAAACCGGGATGCCGTGTTGGCGATAGAGAATTCTCAGGCTGTAAACGTCATAGCTGGGAAGCGGGGCCAGCTTCCGCAGCAGGATCAGATCGGGATGGGGTTGGTCCTCCGACCATTCGAGCTCCTGCCAAAGGTCTTCGATGGCCACTTGGCCGCTACCGGTGCGCGGTCCGCGAAAAAACTCGACAACCGGCTCCAGCTTGGAGTTCTTGATCAGCCGCGCATGCTTGAGGCGGCCGCTCTGGAAGGGGTGGATCGATAGCGGCAGGGTATGCAGGGAATCCCTATCAATATCCCGGATCTCGGGTGAGACGGACATGGCCCAAACGTTTCAGTCGATTCGAACCACCCTCATACCAGTTTATCGCCAATCACGCACGAAACATCCGGGAGTTGGGCCGGAGTCTGGGGAACTTCCGACAAAATGGTCGTCGGCCAAACCGACGCGGGCTACAACAGCGCCATGCCACGGTATCGGATCACACTCGAGTATGACGGCGGCGGTTTCGTCGGCTGGCAGCGGCAGGAAAACGGCCTGTCGGTGCAACAGGTGCTCGAGGAGGCCATCACGGGTTTTTGCGGGGAGACGGTCGTCACCTTCGCCGCCGGCCGCACGGACGCCGGCGTGCATGCCCGGGGGCAGGTTGCCCATTTCGACCTGAGCCGCGAATTCAAGCCGGAAACGGTGCGCGACGCATTGAACTTCCACCTCAAGCCGGCCCCCGTCGCCGTCCTCGACGCCGCCCAAGCGGAGGCCGAATTCCATGCCCGGTTCTCGGCCCGGGAGCGGCGCTATCTCTACCGGATTTCCAACCGACGGGCGCCGCCGGCGCTGGAGCGGGGGCGGGTCTGGTGGGTGCCGTCGCCCCTGGATGTTGGAGCCATGGACAGGGCGGCGGAGATCCTCGTCGGCCGCCACGACTTTTCCAGCTTTCGCGCCGCCCAATGCCAGGCCCGCTCGCCGGTCAAGACCCTGGCCGAGCTGCGAGTCGTCGGGACCGCGCCAGATGTCGAGGTGTCGGCTCGGGCACCCTCCTTCCTCCACCATCAGGTACGCAACATCGTGGGCAGCCTTAAGCTGGTCGGGGACGGGAAATGGTCGCCGGAGGACCTGCGGTCGGCGCTTGAGGCGCGCGACCGGTCCGCAGCCGGTCCGACCGCGCCTGCCTGCGGCCTTTGTCTGATGGAAGTGGTCTACTGAGCTAGTGTCCCGATCGCGAGATTCGTGACATCGAATCTCGCGTGAATCGGCACACGAACTTATTGATTCTAGTGTGATTCAGCTTCCGAAGTTGGGCGCACATAATGTACCGAACTTCGGAACCATCACACTAGGCTCAGGTGATCATCGACGCCACCAACAGCTGAATGAGAAAGCTCAGGAGCAAGTCACCGGCGAGAATCGCGAAAGCGACGAGGCCTGGGATCTCAAGAGCCGCCAGCGCAACAAACCAGATATAGGCGGAGACATAGATAAAGGCCGCGATGGTCAGCAGTATTCCCAGTTCGGGCGATAAAACACCGGCCCTCCCGAGCACGGTGAGCGGCACGAAAAGCAGCTGTTGCCATACCGCCGACCAGTTATAAGCGACAATGTACCCAAGGTATTTGTTCCCGCGATCGAGGAAGTCGGTGACCGGGATCATCAGCAAGGGGTAGGCAACCCAAAGGATGACGTAGCCGATGGCCTGGACAATGAAGAAGCGCGGCAGGGCGGCGACCACGTCTCCTGCGACGATCTGCGAGAAGAGCATCGTGAGATAGAGCGGAGCGACAAGCGCCGCGGCGAAAAACGATCGCCAGAAGCCGGTGATCGAGGTGTCGAAAAAGGTCATGCCGAGGGCGTCGAACCGGGCCAGCCGATACGCGCCGAAGAGGCCGAAGGCGACCTCGCGCAAGGTCACGGCGGAGGCTCCGCGAAATAGCGGGTGAGCACCCCGCGATAGAGTTCGGTCAAGGCTTCGAGATCGATGAGCGCGACATGCTCGTCCATCTTATGGAGACTATCTCCCACCAGCCCCAACTCGGCAACCGGACAGTACTCCTTGATGAAGCGCGCGTCGGAGGTGCCCCCGCTGGTATCCAGCGTCGGCCGCCGGCCCGTTGCCGCTTCCGTGGCGGTCACAAGCAAGTCGATCCAGGGTCCCGGCGGGCAGAGAAACGCCTCGCCGGAAACCTCGATGTCCAGTTCGTACCGTCCGCCGATCTCCTCGCAGCAGGCGCGGATCCACGCAGCCAAGCCATCCCCGTCATGCCGGTCGTTGAAGCGAATGTTGAAGGCGGCACGCGCCTGCGCAGGAATCACGTTGGTGGCGGGGTTGCCGACGTCGATCGTCGTGGCCTGTGGCCAACTGGGCTCGAAATGTTCGGTGCCCTCGTCGAGCGGATCGATCGCGACCGCCGAGAGCATGCGCATGAGACGCGGGATCGGGTTGTCCGCGAGCTGAGGGTAGGCCGAATGTCCCTGCGTTCCGAACACGGTCAGCAGGCCGTTGAGGCTACCGCGCCGCCCGATCTTGATGGATTCGCCGAGATGTCGCCGGCTCGTCGGTTCGCCAACCAGGCAGTGATCCAATCGTTCACCGCGCCGCGCCAGCCAGTCCAGCACCTTGACGGTGCCGTTGACCGCGGGCCCCTCCTCGTCGCCGGTGATGAGCAGGCTGATCGAGCCGCCGAAATCGTTCCGGCAGCCGGCGAGAAAGCGGTCCACAGCAGCCACGAAACAGGCGATACCGCCTTTCATGTCACAGGCGCCGCGGCCGATCAGGCGACCCTCGACGATCTCGCCGGCGAAGGGATCGACACTCCAGCCGGACCGGGGTCCGGGAGGAACCACGTCGATATGGCCGGCAAAGCAGAAATTCGGTCGCTCCGAGCCGAGACGAGCATACAGATTGTCCACGTCGGGCGTGTCGGCGGCGGAGAAGGGCAGACGGTGGCAGGCGAAGCCAAGGCCCTCCAGCGCACTCTGAACGACGTCTAGAGCGCCGGCGTCTTCGGGGGTGACGCTGGGGCAACGGATGAGCGCTCGGCTCAGCTCAACCGGGTCGATGCCCTTCGACGAAGATATCTGTCAATCCCTCAACAGTTCGTTGATCGAGGTCTTGGAACGGGTCCGCTCGTCCACGCGCTTGACAATCACCGCGCAGTAGAGCCCCGGTCCCGCCGACCCGTCGGGCAGCGCCTTGCCGGGCATCGTCCCGGACACGACCACCGAATATGCCGGCACGCGTCCATAGTGGATTTCGCCGGTCGCGCGGTCCACGATCCGGGTCGACGCGCTGATATAAACCCCCATGGAGAGGACCGAGCCCTCCTCGACGATGACTCCCTCCGCGACCTCGGAGCGGGCGCCGACGAAGCAGTTGTCCTCGATGATGACGGGGTTCGCCTGCAGCGGCTCGAGCACGCCGCCAATGCCGGCGCCGCCGGAGATGTGGCAGTTCTTTCCAATCTGCGCACAGGAGCCGACGGTGGCCCAGGTGTCGATCATCGATCCGCTGTCGACATAGGCGCCGAGATTGACGAAGCAGGGCATTAGGACGACGCCGGGCGCAATGTGGGCGGAGTGCCGGACCGTGCAGTTGGGCACGGCCCGGAAGCCGGCGGCGCGGAAGCGGTTGTCGTCCCATCCCTCGAACTTCGACGGCACCTTGTCGAACCAGCTTGCCTTTCCGGGGCCGCCGGGAAGCACGGTCATGTCGTTGAGGCGGAACGATAACAGGACCGCTTTCTTGAGCCACTGGTGGACCAGCCAGACGCCGTCATGCTTCTCGGCGACACGGGCCTTTCCCGAATCGAGGAGGTCAAGCGCTGCCGCCACAGCGTCACGAGCGCCACCCTCCGTTTGCGGGGTTATTGTCTCGCGCGCCTCCCAGGCAGCATCGATCGTCGCTTGCAGATCGCTGGTTGTCATCGTTCCAATTTGTCCTTGGGGCGGGTTCGAACGCGGCACCGAACATGAGGGAGGGCGGAGCGCCTGTCAATATCGCTGGATTGCGGACGCGCTCTCGTTTCCCGCCTATCCTTCGCCCAGGGCGTGGCCGAGCCAATCGACCAGATCCTCGGCGACAAAGTGGATATGACCGTCTTCCCGGCCGCTACCGCCCCATTCCGTTTCGTTTCGCAACCAGACGGTCGTCATGCCGAGACGCGCGGCCGGAGAGAGATTGCGCGCGATGTCGTCGATCATCACACATCGGCTACAGTTCAGTCCGAATCGCGCCACAAAAGTTTCATAAGCTTCAATCTGGGGCTTTGGCACGTAATGTGCCGCGGCGAGGTCGAAGATCGCGGCAAAGTGATGGTCGACGCCGAGCCGCCGGAGGATACGGTCGGCATGCTCGGCGGACGCGTTGGTGAAGATCAGCTTGCGGCCCGGGAGCTGGGACAGCACCTGATCGAGTTCGGGATGGGGTCCGATCGGGCTGAGATCGATGTCGTGGACATAGTCAAGAAACGGCCCCGGATCCATCTCATGAACGACCATCATACCGCGCAGGGAGGTTCCATAGTCCTGGAAGTATCGCTTCTGGAGGCGGTACGCCTCGTCCGAGTGAATGCCAAGGAAATCGGCGATATAGCTTTGGATACGGTTGCTGACCTGAACGAAGACGTGATCCGACGCCGAATAAAGCGTGTTGTCGAGGTCGAACACCCAGGTGTCGGTTTCGGCCAGGATGGCCGTCTCGCCGGTCTTCACAAACGCGTCATCCGATTTTCCACTCATAGCCTCATATTGGAGGCCGTCGGGCGTTGCCGCAAGTCGTTGCCCCGGCCTGGGGACACAGCGTGAAGCGGGACCGTAGCTTGATCGATGGCGCATGGCGGCCTTCTGCTCTTTTTTCCCTTGGCATTAAGCCGGCGAAGATGGCAAGACGTATTCTAAGTATGGTTACATTGGTGGGGAATGGAGGCGGACGGTCATATTGACGGGGGCACCGTCCTGCGGGCGAATCGACTAAAAGCCGAGCGCGACCGTTTCGTGGCGCTGGCATTTTGCTGGGCCGACTTGTTGTTTGAATTGGATCGCGAGCGGAGAATCGTATTCGCCGGCGGTGCCACTCTTCCTTTGCTTGGAGAACGTCATGACCACTTGGTGGGGCAGGCTTTCCAGAGCTTGGTGGCGCCTGGTGATCGAGGACGCGCGTTGGAATTGCTTGGGATCGCCGAACGGCAAGGAAGGATCGACGACGAATCACTTTGCTTGTCGGGGAGGCTTGGCGACACCCCACCGATGGCGCTGGCCGGCTATCGGCTGGACGACCTCGACGCGCATTTCTTCCTGGCCTTGCATGCCGGGAAGGACGGGGGGCAGTTACTGGGCTTTCGAACCTCGTCCAGGGATGTGGAGACAGGGCTTCTTAGCGCCGAGGCTTTTGCCGAAGCCGCGACGGAGAGCCTTTCCCGGCTGAGAGAGGCGGGAGAAGACGCGCGCTTGTCGCTTATAACCCTTCCCGGCTTCACCGATCTGAGGATGCGTCTGGATACCGGCGGTGATCAGGCGTTGCTGGCAGCCGTAGGGGCTCAGTTTCGTGCCCAGGCGGTGGACGGAGAGACGGTGGCGCGAATCGATGAGGATCGATTCGGCTTTGTGCATCAGGGCGCGCTCGATGACGACGCCTTCAGGAGGCAGCTCCGGGACACGGCGGGCGACGTCGACCCTTCGGGAGGTGGAATGGCGGCGGAGACCGTCACCTTCGACATGAGCGATCCAGGCGTCAGCGAGGCGGATTTGGCAAATTGCCTCCTCTTTCTCATCAACCGCTTCCGCGACACGAAAGGAGCGGAATTCACGATCAAGAGCTTATCGAGGAACCTTCCGGCGCTGGTCGACGAGACCATGCAATCCGTCGATGTCCTGCGGCGTGTGATCACCCAATCAGCTTTCGAATTGGCCTTCCAGCCTATCGTCGAAGTAATGACGGGGAAAATCCATCACTACGAAGCACTGACCCGTTTCCACGGCGGCGGGGAAAACGAGTCGCCCTACCGGCAGATCGCATTCGCCGAGGAAACGGGGCTGATCATCGATTTCGACTTGGCCGTGGCGCGACGCGTGGTCGAATGGCTGGCTCAATGGCCGAGAAACACGACCCGGTGCCGGGTTGCCCTGAACATGTCGGGCGTGTCGATCGCAAACGACCGGTATGTCGAATCCCTCCATCTTTTGCTCCAAGAGAACCAATGGGTGAGCGATAAATTGCTGTTCGAGATCACCGAGTCGTCACGGATGGCGGATCTCCGCTCCGCGAATCGTGTGATCCAGGGTCTGCGCAAACGGGGGCACCAAGTGTGTCTTGACGACTTCGGGGCCGGCGCCGCAAGCTTCCAGTATCTCAGCGCTCTTGACGTGGACGTGGTGAAGATCGATGGCGGTGCCATCCGCAACGCTCAGCGCAGCCATAGGGGGCGAGCCTTTCTGACTGCGCTGACCGCGTTGTGTCACAGCCTCGCGATCAATACCATCGCCGAAATGGTGGATACCGAGGCGAGACTTCTATTTGTCCAGAAGTGCGGAGTCGACTTCGTGCAAGGCTGGCTTTTTGGAAAACCTTCGACAAAAATCGGCGATTTCAAGCCGTTGCCGGGGTTTCATTTGTTCGGGGCTGCCCGATGACCCATCAGACGACCAACGGCACGGCGATGAAGCCGCCGCCCGAGGCCGCCTTTCTGGAGCGGTGTCCGGAGGCCGCCCTGTTGGTCACGGGCGACGGGGAAGTCCTGCTCGCGAACGGTAAGGCCGACGGAATTGTCAACCTTCTGGAGAAAGGGGCGGCCGAAGAGATCCTGCTTTTGGTGGAAAAGGCGAGTGACACCGGGGGTATCCTTGCCGATCAAGTGGTCTTCGAGACGCCGATCGGCCAGACCAGCTTCGAATTGATCGTCGTTCCCCATGGCGGAGAGGGTACCTGCCTCGTCCTGGCACGCGACGTGACCATGGAACGCAATCTGCGGCCGGCCCTGATGGAATCCCGCCAGCGCTACAAGGACCTTGTCGAGGTCTCGAGCGACTTCGCCTGGGAGGTTGGACCCCAGGGCGAGTTCGTTTTCGTCTCGCCGCGCGGTGCCCTGGGCTACACGGCCGAGGATCTCGTTGGCAAGCGGCCCGAGGAGTTCGTGATCGACGCTGGCGCCTACCGCCCGCTGCCCTTTGTCAGCCCGCAATCGGTCGAGGACGCGGAGCTCTGGATGCGCCGGGCCAATGGCTCCCTGGCCTGTGTCGTGGTTTCCTGCCGCCCGCTCTATACGGAGGAGGAAAAATGGCTCGGCTGCCGTGGCGTGTGCCGGGACATCACCCAGGAACGGGAACGCGAGGCGGCGTTGATGCGGGCGCGCCATCGCGAGCAGCTTCTTCACTATGTGGTAAGCGCCATTCGCGACGAGGTCGAGCCGCGCAACATGTTGACAGCGGCCGCCGCGGCCACCCGCCGTGCCCTTGGTGCCGCCGGCTGCCGTATCTATCGCATGACCGCGCCGGGCGATTTTGCCGTTGCCGCCGAGTACGGTGACATCGTCGGGCTGGAAAGCCTTGAGGAGTTCTTCCGAGAAACGGAGGATCCGAGCGCAATCTCTGGCCGTAGCTCCGGTCCCTGGCAGGTTTTGTGCGCCGCCTCGCACTATCGAAATACCGTGAACGGCGGGGTCTGCATTTGGAAGGCGACGGGACTTGGCGATTGGACCGAGGACGAGCGTTTCCTAATCGGCGACGTCGCCGGCCAACTCGGCATCGCCATCGAACAGATCATCAATCATGAACGTATTGTCAGCCTGTCGCGGACGGACTCCTTGACCGGTTTGCTGAACCGCCGTGCCTTTTACGACGAGGAGATGCCGCGCCGCATTCGCCGTCTGAAACGCAGCGGGCAGATGGCGGCGCTTTTTTATGTCGACCTCGACAACTTCAAGGAGGTCAACGACAACCACGGACATCACCGGGGTGACGAGGCGCTTCTCGAGCTGCGTGACCTGCTGATCGAGCACTCGCGGCCGGGCGATTTGATCGCTCGTCTGGGCGGCGATGAGTTTGTGATGTGGCTGGACGGCATTTCGCCGGAAGTGGCCAAGGACCGTGCCGAAAAACTCACCGCCGCGGGCCGGCGCCTTCATCGCTTTTCGGAAGGCGATGAGAGGATGCTCGGCATGTCGGTGGGGGTCGCCATCTACGATCCCCGACAAAACGAATCACTGGACGATCTGTTGTCCCGTGCCGATGGCGCGATGTATTCGGTCAAGCGCCGCAGCAAAGGGGGATTTGCGATGGCGGAACAGTCGGAAACGACACCGCCAGGCGGTGTCGGGGAGTGAGGCGAACTACGCCGCAGTTTCAAGAATACGAGGGAAACTCGAGTGGAAGAAGAGACGGAACCGGGAACCATCTCGTACGACGAAGCCAAGAAGCTCGCTTGCCACAAGGACTCTCAGGTGCGAAAGGCATTGGCGGCCCGTGCCGATGTCATGCCGGAGATCCTGTATTTTCTGGCCGATGATCCTTCGCCCGAGGTGCGTCGAACCATTGCCGAAAACGCGGCCGCCCCGCGCCGGGCAGACGTTCTTCTCGCCCGCGACTCGGACGAAAGTGTGCGCTCGCGGCTGGCGAGGAAGATCGCAAGCATAGCCCCGGAGCTGTCCGAAAAAGAACGCGATCGCATTGGCCAGATGACCTTCGAGGCGCTCGACATTCTCGCCCGGGATCAGATGACGCGGGTTCGGCAAATCCTCTCGGAGGCGCTCAAGGACGTGGCCAACGCGCCACCGGAGGTGATCCGCCGCCTGGCGCGCGACGCCGAGCAGGTTGTCGCCGGACCCGTCCTTGAAAACTCGCCTGTTCTGACGGACGAGGACCTTCTCGAAATCATTGCCGAGGGGGCGGTGAGCTGGGCGCTGAGCGCCATTTCACGCCGGCAGGTCGTGAGCGAGGCGGTCTGCGACGCCGTCGTATCGACCCAGGACGAGGAGGCCGTGAGCGTCCTCCTTGGCAACCATAGTGCGCAGATCCGTGAGGAAACGCTGGACCTGATTGTCGAGCGGGCGCCGGCGGTAAAGACTTGGCACGCCCCGCTGGTTCGACGGCCGGCCTTGCCGGCTAAAGCGGCGCGAAGACTTGCCGATTTCGTCGCCGACAGCCTCCTCAAGGTTCTTGCGGAGCGGGAGAATTTCGATCCAGAGACAACCTTTGCGCTTCGCGACGAGGTCCGCCGCCGGCTCGATGGTGGCGAGGCGGACAAGGCGGATACCGAATCGGCAACCGGAAAAGCCGAGGGGAAGGAGGCGGTCGACAGCCCCTCCTCGCCCTCGGCAGCATTGTCCATCGATACCGTTCTCGCGTTGAAGAAATCCGGGGAATTGAGTGCGTCGACGGTGCTTGACGCCCTCTCGGCGGGCGACCTGAACTTCGTGGTCGCCGCCTTGTCGGTTCTTGCCGATATGCCCGCGAACGTCGCTGAAAAGATCGTCGCCATGCAAAGCGCCAAGGGCATCGTGGCGCTGGCCTGGCGCGCGGGCATACCCGCCCATTCGATGCCGCAGCTTCAGTCTCAGCTCGGACGCGTTCATCCCGAGCGTATCATCCGCGCCAAGGATCCAAGCGAGTATCCGATGACCGGGGAAGAAATGCGTTGGCAGCTCGATTTCTTCTACCAGCTCGTCAGCAAGCAACAAGCAACAGCGGATCCAGATTAGTCCGGCTGCACGAGCGTGCCGGCGCCGTGCTTGGTGAAGATCTCCAGAAGTAGGGCGTGCGGGACGCGGCCATCGACCACGACCGCGCCCTCGACTCCGCTCTCGACCGCGCTCAGGCAGGTTTCGATCTTTGGGATCATGCCACCGCTGACGATGCCCTTGGCGATCAAGGCGCGCGACTCGCTGACCGTAAGCTCCGGGATGAGCCGGCCTTCCCTGTCCATAACCCCGGCGACATCCGTGAGGATCATCAGCCTCTGGGCCTTGATGGCGGAGGCGATGGCGCCCGCCACCGTATCCGCGTTGATGTTCAGGGTCTCACCATCCGGCCCGAGGCCGATCGGCGCGATGACCGGAATGATGTCGGATTCCTCGAAAGTGTCGAGAACATGCGGGTTGATATGCTTGGGCTCGCCCACGAGGCCGAGATCGAGAATCCGCTCGATGTTCGAATCGGGATCACGCACGGTCCGCCGCACCTTGGTCGCGAGAACAAGACCGCCGTCCTTGCCGGAGAGGCCCACGGCCATGCCGCCCGCGCCATTGATATCGGTGACGATCTGTTTGTTGATCGTTCCCGACAGGACCATTTCCACGACCTCGACGGTTGCGTGGTCCGTGACCCGCAGGCCCTGAACGAATTCGCTCTTGATCTTGAGGCGGTTGAGCATGTCCCCGATCTGGGGGCCGCCGCCATGGACGATGATCGGGTTGATTCCGACCTGTTTCAGCAGGACGATGTCGCGCGCGAAAAGCTTCGCCAGCTCGGCGTCGCCCATGGCGTGACCGCCATACTTGATGACGAAGGTCTCGCCGGCGTAGCGCCGCATATAGGGCAGCGCCTGGGAGAGAACACGCGCCTTTGTTAGAGCTTCTTCGCGGGACAGTTGGGGAGGCTCGTTCATGACAGCGGGAACCTAGCTCAATTTTTTCGCTGCCGCCAGCGCCGCGAGGGCTGCGCGCAGCTCGGGGATTTCGCGGCCGTTCCGGGCACTGGTGGCGATAACATCAGGATGGGCCGCCGCGTGGCGGGCGAGCTCTGCCGCCAATCGGCGGATGTCGGCGGCGAGCTGCGCTTCCTTGATCTTGTCGCATTTGGTCAGGACGGCCTGATAGGAGACGGCGGCGGTGTCGAGCATCGCCATCACCGAGAGATCGGCGTCCTTGAGGCCGTGCCGGGCGTCGATCAGCAGACAGACCCGGCGCAAGGGCGCGCGCCCTTTCAGATAGTCGTCGATCAACGCGGTCCAACTGGCCACCCGTTTCTTGGGCGCCCGGGCATAGCCGTAGCCGGGCAGGTCGGCAAGCACAAGCCGGCCGCCGAGGAGGAAGAAGTTGACCTCCCGGGTTCGTCCCGGCTCGTTGGACGTGCGGGCAAGCGTTCTGCGTCCCGTCAGGGCGTTGATCAGGCTCGACTTGCCGACATTGGAACGGCCGGCGAAGGCGATTTCGGGAAGGCCGAGATCGGGGATCTGCTCGATCCGTGCTGCGCCGGCGACAAACCGGCATTCCTGGGCGAACAGCCGCCGGCCGGCTTCCAAGTCCGCCGCGATCTCCTTGTCATCCCGGGCGTTCGGATCGGGAGACATATCGCACGCTGTCAGGTCGCCCCGGCCCGCTTCATGATCACCCATTGCTGGAGGATCGACAGAATATTGTTCCACGCCCAATAGATCACCAGCCCGGCCGGGAACTGGGCCAGCAGGAAGGTGAAGACGATGGGCAACATCAGGAAGATCTTGGCCTGCATGGGGTCGGCGGGCTGCGGGTTGAGCTTTTGTTGCAAGTACATGGAGGCGCCCATGACCAGCGGCCAAGCGCCGATATTGATGGCCGCCGGAAGAATGGTAGCCGGGTCCCAGGGAATCAGGCCGAACAGGTTGAAGAGCGAGGTCGGATCGCGGGCCGAAAGATCCACGATCCAGCCGAAGAACGGCGCGTGCCGCATCTCGATGGTGACGAACAGCACCTTGTAGAGGGCAAAGAACACCGGAATCTGGATCAGCATCGGCAGGCAGCCGGAAGCCGGGTTGGCCTTCTCGCGCCGATAGAGGGCCATCATCTCCTGGTTCAAGCGCTGTTTGTCGTCGCCGAACCGCTCGCGCAGCTTCAACATCTCCGGCTGGAGCTTCTTCATCTTGCTCATCGCCCTGTAGGACTTGTTGGCAAGCGGGAAGAAAAGAAGCTTGATCAGAACCGTGAGAATCAGGATGGCGACGCCGAAATTGCCGACCAGCCCCTTGAGGTAGATCAGGATGTAGAAGATCGGCTTGGTCAACCACCAGAACCAGCCGAAGTCGATGGCCCGGTCGAAAAGAACGATCCCGTACTCCTCCACATAATGATCAAGCAGCTTGGCCTGCTTGGCGCCGGCGAAAAACCGCTGGGTGATCTCGGTCGATTCGCCCGGCGCCACCGTTCGGGCGGGGCCCAGGGTGTCGACCTGGTACTTGTCGGTCTCTCCGTCCCGGCGGTGCACGAAGCGGTGTTTGATTTCAGAGGACTGGTCGGGAATAAGGGCGGTGAGCCAGTATTTGTCGGTGATGCCGATCCACCCGCCCGGCGAGGTGTGTTCGTACAGCCCGTCTTCCTGGAGGTCGTCGTAGTCGATCTCCTCGAGCACGCCGTTGAACACCCCCAAAGGCCCCTCGTGAAGAATGTAGAAGCCCAGGACATCGGGGGTTCCGAAGCGGGCGACGAAACCGTAGGGGTGGAGCACGACGGCGGACGACCCCGTGTTCTCGACGTGGTCGGTCACCGTGAACATGTAGTCCTCGTCGAGGGAGATGATCCGCTGGAAAACCTGGCCTTCGCCGTTGTCCCAGGTCAGGGTCACCGGATTATCCGGCGAGAGCGTGGTTCCATCCGCCGTCCAACGCGTCTCGCCCGTGGGGACCGTCGAGCCGGACGGGGAAATCCACCCGAACTGCGCGAAATACGCCGTTTCCGATTCCGGGGGAGACAGCAACACGATCTCCGCACTCCCGGGATCGACGGTCTCGCGGTATTCGGCGAGCGTGAGATCGTCCATGCGGCCGCCGATCAAGGCGATTGAACCGTGCAGGCGGGCCGAGTCGATGCGCACGCGGGGGGTTTCGGCGAGCATGGACGTGCGGTCGACGGTCAGCGTCGGCTGCACGGCCTCGGGTGCCGGAAGGGGAACGGCGGAAGGCGGGGCGACACCGTCCGAAAGAACCGGGATATCGGTGGGCGGTACGACCTCTCCGGTCGTCGGCGCTGGCGCGGGAGGCACCTCTGGCGGTTGGGCCATGAAGTAGAAATCGTAGACCACGATGATCAGCACCGAGAGCACGATCGCGACGATCAGATTGCGAGTGTCCATCATGCTGTTCATGGCTCCGCGCGTTGGCCTTCTTTCCCCGCCTATTCGTCAAGAAATCCCGGCGTTCGGCGCGGGACCGGACGTTCGAGGCTCGGTGTTCTCGGGGACCGGATCGTATCCCCAGCCGCCCCAGGGATGGCACCGGGCAAGCCGTCTGAGGGCAAGCCATCCGCCGCGGCCCACGCCGTGCCGGCCAATCGCTTCCGCCGCGTAGGCCGAGCAGGTGGGGCTATAGCGGCAGGACATCGGAAGCACGGGCGAGAGCAGAAGCTGGTATGCCCGGATCACGGCGGTTGCCAATCGTCTCGATAGGGTCATGTCGATTTCCGGTCTCGCGTCGCGCGCCTGGCTTCGGGGCTTCGATTTCAAAGGTTATCCCGGCGACTCTCGGTAGGCGTCGAGGCGTTTGAGGGCGGACTCCAGATCACTCAACAGAAACATGAACGGGCGCGTCAGCGTCGCCGACCGCCCGATCACCACAAAGTCGTACCCGGCCTTGGCGTGACCGGGCATCACGTGCCGGACGGCGGCGCGCAAACGCCGTCGCGCCCGGTTGCGTTGCACCGCGTTGCCGACTTTACGGCTGACGGTGAAACCGACTCTGGCCGTATCCTCCGCGCTACCCGAGACGGCACCGGTGGGGCAGGGCCGAGCTTGCAGGATGAGACCTGGCGCCACCCATTTCCGCCGTCCCCCGGCAACCCTGAGAAACTCGGACCGCCGCTTGAGGGGCAAGAGTTCGGGGGACATCACGGGTCACGCCGACAGGCGCTTGCGTCCCTTGGCGCGGCGCTTGGCCAGGATCCGGCGTCCGCCGACGCTCGACATGCGGGCGCGAAAGCCGTGGCGGCGCTTGCGAACGAGATTGCTAGGCTGAAATGTACGCTTCACGGACTTTCTCCGAACGAAAACGGGCACCGCTGTATTAAGGACTCGCTGTTGCGAAGTCAACGCCGGCCGGTGACGATATTGCCGCATCTAGTCCGTGGTGGGAGGACTGGGATAACCTTGGGGTCACGCATTGTTTACTGGTTGGTACTGCCCCTTCCCTCATATTTACGGGGTTTTTCGCGCGGGTCCTGCCGCCAGATGAGTGACTTCAGGGAGATCCGGGATGGATGCCACGAGGGACGTAACGAGCCAGAACGGGGCGAAACGCGGTTTTTCGTGGAAGCGGCTGTTGCCCCTTGTCGTGCTCGCGGTCGGGGCGGGCCTCTTCTTCGGATTTGGCCTCGACGACTATCTGAGCCTGGAGACATTGCGCGACAATCGAATGGACCTTGTTGCCTGGGTCGATGCCAATACGGCCATCGCCGTGCTGTCCTTCGTCGTCCTTTACGCGCTTACCATCGTTTTTCTTCCGCCGTCTGGAACCCTGATGACCGTGACCGGCGGTTTCATATTCAGCGCCGTCTTCGGAACGTTCATCGTTGTGTTCGGCGCGACCCTGGGGGCCACCGCGCTCTTCCTCGCGGCGAAATATGCCTTGGGCGACGTCTTGCGGGCCCGGGCGGGCCCCGCCCTGCGCAAGATGGAAGCGGGTTTCCGTGAGAACGAAATGAGCTACATGCTGGTCCTGCGCCTTATCCCCTTGTTCCCGTTTTGGCTGGTCAATATCGCGCCCGCCTTTCTGGGGGTGAGCCTGCGGACCTATGTCATCGGCACATTTTTCGGCATCATCCCGGGAACCGCCGTCTACGCGACCTTCGGTGCCGGCATCGGCAGCATATTGGATTCAGACCAGGAGCTGACCCTAGCCGGCGTCCTGAAACCCGAGATCATCGCCGGCTTGATCGGGTTGGCTCTGTTGGCCCTGGTTCCGGTAGTCTACAAAAAATACAAGAAACGCACGGCCTAGTGTGATGGTTCCGAAGTTCGGCGCATCATGTGTTGCCGACTTCGGAAGCTGAATCACACGAGACTCAATAAGTTCGTGTGCCGATTCACGCGAGATTCAAGGTATCGAATCTCGCGATCGGGACACTAGAAAAAGCATCCTAGTCACCAATGGATGCTGTGAAGGGGACGATAGATGGCCAATATCATCGACGCGGACATCTGCGTGATCGGAGCCGGCTCGGGCGGCCTTTCGGTGGCGGCCGGGGCGTCCCAGATGGGAGCCTCGACGGTTCTCGTCGAAAAGGGAAAAATGGGCGGTGACTGCCTGAACTACGGCTGTGTACCCTCGAAGGCGCTCCTCGCCGCGGCGCACGCCGCCCAGGCCGTGCGCAAGGCGACGCGTTTCGGCGTCGAGGCGGGCGAGCCGACCGTCCAATCCAAGCAGGTCTACGCCCATGTCCATGGCGCCATCGCCGCGATCGCGCCCATGGACTCGGTGGAACGCTACGAAGGTTTGGGAGTCAAGGTCATCCAGGCCGCCGCGCGCTTCACGGAGCCGGGCGAAATCGAGGCCGATGGAACCCGCGTGCGCGCCCGCCGCTTCGTCGTGGCGACGGGGTCGACCCCGATGGTGCCGCCGGTTCCGGGGCTCGACGCGGTGCCCTACCTGACCAACGAGACGATCTTTTATGTCGACGAGTTGCCTGAGCATCTCATCGTTTTGGGCGGCGGTCCGATCGGCCTTGAGATGGCGCAGGCGCATCGGCAGCTCGGCGCGAAGGTCACGGTGCTCCAGCGTTCCCAAATCCTGCCCAAGGACGATCCGGAGCTGGTGGATGTCGTCCGCCGCCGGGTGATCGAGGACGGCATCGATCTTCGCGAGAAGTCCGCGGTCCGCAAGGTGGAGGCCAATGGCGCCGGAATTCGGGTTCATTTCGGGCCGCGCGACGGCAACGGAGAAGACGCGGTGGTTGAGGGGAGCCATCTGCTGGTCGCCGTGGGCCGGCGACCGACGGTCGAGGGGCTGGATCTCGACGCCGCCGGGATCGCGTATTCGGAGCGGGGGATCCAGGTGGATGCCCGGCTGCGGACATCGAACAAGAAAATCTTCGCGATCGGAGACGTCACGGGCGGATACCAGTTCACGCATATGGCCGGCTACGACGCCGGCATTGTGATTCGAAACGCGTTGTTTCGGATGCCGGCGAAAGTCGACCACCGGGCCGTGCCCTGGGTCACCTATACCGATCCGGAGGTGGCGCAGGTCGGGCTGACCGAGGCCCGGGCACGGGAACGGGGCGGCGAAATCCGAATCCTCCGCTGGCCTTATGCCGAGAACGATCGGGCCCAGACAGAGGGCGAAACGGACGGGTTGGTCAAAGCCGTGGTGACGCCTTCGGGCAAGATCCTGGGCGCCGGCATCGCGGGACCCTCGGCCGGAGAATTGCTGCAGACCTGGGCCCTCGCCATCAACAAGAAGATCAAGGTGGGCGCCATCGCGAGCATGATCGCGCCCTATCCGACGCTCGGCGAGGTCAACAAACGGGCTGCCGGCAGCTTCTACACGCCGAAGCTGTTCAGCGACCGCACGCGCAAGATCGTGCGCCTGCTCATGCGTCTCGGCTGAGCCGACGACATCGTAATCTAGGCCAGCAACGGCGCGTGGTGTAACCTGTGCGCCATGGCGGATGCGGCTTCCAGTCCAGGCGGGGCGAGGATGGGGCTGTCGGCGCGGCTGCTCCTCCTGACCATCGGCTTCGTGATGATTTCGGAGCTGATGATCTATGCGCCCTCCATCTCCCGTTTTCGCAAGGTCTATCTGGAGGAAATGATCTCCCGCGCCCATCTGGCGGCGTTGGCCCTGGAAGGCACGGCCGATGCCTCGGTCAGCATGGAGCTCAAGGACGAACTCCTGTTCCATGCCGGCGCCTACGCCATCGTCATCAGCCGGCCCGAACGCCGCTTGCTGGTCCTGAGCCACGACATGCCGCCACAGATGGATGTGACCTTGGATTTGCGCACGCAGGCGGTGGCGGCTTGGTTCCCCGATGCCATCGACACCCTGGTTCAAAGGGAAAATCGCGTTCTCCGCGTGATCGGGCCCTCGCCCAAGGAAGCCGAGGTCATCGTCGAGGTGATCATGGATGAAACGCCGATGCGGGAAGCCATGTACGGCTATTCGACCCGCATCCTGCAGCTTTCGATCGTCATTTCCCTGATCACGGCGGGCGCCGTCTATCTCAGCCTGCATTGGCTTCTGGTCCGGCCGATGCGGCGTATCACCGATAACATGACCGCCTTTCAAGCGGACCCCGAGGACGAGTCACGGATTATCCGGCCAAGCGACCGCAGCGACGAAATCGGCGTTGCGGAGCGGACGCTCGCCGTGATGCAGCGTGACGTGCGGGCGGCCCTGGCCCAGAAGACCCGGCTCGCCACCCTCGGCGCGGCGGTGGCCAAGATCAATCACGATCTGCGCAACAGCCTGGCGACGGCGATGCTGGTCTCCGACCGCTTGGCCAACATCAACGACCCAGAGGTGCAAAGGGTCACGCCGCGCCTCTACGACGCCATCGACCGCGCGGTCACGCTCTGCAGTCAGACCCTGAACTATGTCGGCGACGGCCTTCCGCGGTTGGACCGGGGGCGCGTCGGGCTGCGCGAGTTGGTCGTCCGCATGGTCGAGGAGATGTCGACGCCCGACCCTTTCGAGCTGTCCAATGAAGATCCTCTTGGGATTGATGTCCGTACCGAAATGGAGCCGGACCTCGAGGTCGACGGCGACGCCGGCCAGCTCCTCCGCGTGTTCGGGAATCTCGCCCGCAACGCCGCCCAGGCGGGCGCCAAGACGCTGGTTGTCCGGGGATGGCTGGATGGGGATCGAGCCGTCGTCGAAGTCTCCGACAACGGCCCGGGCCTGCCGAACAAGGCTCGGGACAAACTGTTCCAGCCTTTTGCCGGCTCGGCGCGGGCGGGGGGCACGGGCCTCGGGCTGGTCATCGCGCGCGACATCGTGAGGGCCCATGGCGGGGACATTCGGCTCGCCAAAACCGATTCCGAGGGGACGACCTTCCGGCTCGAACTGCCGACGCCGTAGTCCCCGACTTCGACCCGCAACATTCGGTTACAAATCCGGCCACCCTCAGACATCCGCCGGAAACACGCCCGTGCTGTCATTTTCGCGATGGACCTCTCAATCGGAGCAAGACGATGAGCGCAACGCGAAGGAGACCCTTTTATACCCGCGGGCTGGTCACTTTCCTGATGGTCACCGGATTTGTCGTGGCGACGGTCACCGGCGTAGTGATGTTCTTCGCGCCGGCGGGCCGCATCGCCAACTGGTCGGCATGGCAGATCCTTGGCCTGAGCAAGGACGACTGGACCAACATCCACATCGTCACCTGCACGATGTTCATCGTCGCCGGGCTTATCCATCTCTATTTCAACTGGAAGCCGCTCAAGGCCTATCTCTACTCGCGGGCACGGGGCAGCCTGAACCGCAAGTGGGAGATGATGACGGCTCTGGCGCTCACGGCCTTCATCGTCGTCGGTTCGGTGAATTGGGTGCCGCCGCTCGACCTGATCCTCGAGGTGAGGGAATGGGCCAAGGACGAGATGTGGCTCGACAACGCGGTCGCCGGAACCGCCGTCCGCTCGCCGGCGCGGTCGACCGAGCACGAGGACGCCCTGCGCCAAGTGGGCGCGGGTATCGACGCGATCCTCGATGAGGCCGAGGGGCAGACGGCGGCCGGGGAAACCGGCAAGGCACGGGCGATGCCTTCGGACGCGGCCGAGGAGCACATAGAGGGAAGCGGCTATGGCGGCGGAGGCGGCTTCGGCCGCACGACGATTCGGGATGTTGCCGCCCGCCATGGCCTCGACTATGAAGAGGTACGGAGCCGGCTGGCGGCTCAGAACATCGACTTCGAGGAGCAGGAGGCCCTGCGCGACATCGCCAATCGGCATGGGGTCACGCCGGGAGAGCTGGGACGGCTGGCCAGCGGACAATAACCGGAGGGCCGCGCCCGTGGCCTGGGACGTCTCGCAATACCTGAAATTCGCGGCCGAGCGCCAGAGGCCGGCCATCGAGCTGCTCGGGCGCGTGGATCTGGCGGCGCCGCGCCTCGTCCATGACCTGGGCTGCGGGGCCGGCAACGTGACGCGGTTGCTCGCGGAAAGATGGCCCAACGCAAGGATCTTGGGTGTCGACTCCTCGCCCGAGATGCTGGCCAAGGCCGGCAAGGCGGGGCCAGGCAAGGGGATCGAGTGGGTGGAAGCCGATCTCGGCGGCTGGTCGCCGCCCACGCCGCCCGATCTCATGTATTCCAATGCCGCCTTGCACTGGCTCGACGGCCATGACGAGCTGTTCCCGCGGCTGGTGGGTGTCTTGGCGGAGGACGGGGTTCTGGCGGTTCAAATGCCGCGTAACTTCGACGAACCGTCCCATACCTGCATCCGCGACACGGTCGAGGCCGGCCCATGGAGGGAGGCGTTGTTGCCGAAGCTAAGGCTTCGGCCGGTGGCCGCGCCCGAGATGTATTACCGGTGGCTCGCGCCGCATGCGAGACGGCTCGATATCTGGGAGACCGTCTACCAGCAGGTTCTCGAGGGAGAGAATCCCGTGACGGAGTTTACCAAGGGATCGATCCTGAGGCCGATCCTCGCCGCCCTCGACGAGACCCAGGCAACCGCCTTTCTCGCGGATTACGGGCGGCGCATTCGGGACGCCTACCCGCCGGAACGGGATGGGCGGACCCTATTTCCCTTCCGCCGGCTTTTCATTGTCGCGACGCGGTGAGACCTTAGTCTGGATCCTTCTCACCGTTCACATCGGTAATCGAATCCGTGATCCGAGAGTTCCGCTTCATGTTCTCGAATGTCTCGCGATCGACGGGCATTCCAATCGGAATTCCGCCCCCATCCCGCACCGCCGGCTTGACCGGCGTTTCACCATTCGGATCGCCGCCGGTGCGGCCCGCACAGCCGCCAGCCCCTTTGTTTGCCCGATTGCTACTCTTTGGGCCACTCATGGATCCCAACCTTCATTCCTAGCCCCGGTGACCTGTAGTCGCACATCCGGACCTCAATCGACCACCGTTGGCTTCGACTCGACTGTTTTCGGAGTAGATTTTAGAACAAAGGACAGGATTGCGTCCATGATAAACCAAGTCGCAAGGAATGCGATCGCTTCAAGCAAAAAACTACCGAATTTGTAGAACAACTCCGCGATCGCGAGCGCCGTGACTAGTGACGGAGCCTGCACGCTTAGGACGTTTTTGAGTGAATACGCCTTTATCAAGCTGAACATTTCATAGTTTCCAATCTGTGAGATGTCCGAAAGTGTGAATCCATATAGACGAGACATGCTCTAGTACCCGATCTCTCCCACCCAGGTTCCCCATCTGCCGCGAGCGTCAGCGAACTCGCCATAACACCAGACTTGACGCGGATCGTCGCCATCGCGACAGATTCCGAAATAGTCGCCCCAGCGGTTGCCGCTATAGGCGCTTTCGCCCGATTTGACGAGGCGGCTGTTCTCAAGGTCGTTGGGCGTTGCGTTTTGCCGCCGACCCGTCTCGCGCAGAGAGGCATACTCCGTGGCGCTCGATCTGCCGAATACGAGATAGGTGTTGCGCCGGATATCCGTTTGAATGGCGGGAAAATAGTAGTACTTGCCCTTGGCGCCATAAGCGTTCTGCTGTTCGACTCGTCCCGAGGGTACGTCGATTTCGTACCACTGCAGGGCCGAGCGCGCCGCGTTGTCGCCACGCCACGAGATCTTCGTGGTATGCGCAGTCCAAATCCGCCTTACACCGCGCACATGCTGGTAGATCGCGTTGAGAAGGCGCGTATCGTTCGTTTCGATCGGCGCCGCCGTTCCTTTCTGTTCGGCATCCGGTGGAAGGTCATAGTAGCGGCAGGCGACGCTGCTGTTCCCGAGCGACGGCCGTCCGCCGGACCAATGAGCCAGTGGATTCTGCAAGGTCCACAAGGTGAGCGTGGTACCCTTTGGCCAAAGCGCGTTGACGAGGTATGCTGGTGAGTTTGCGCCGCGGCCCCTATAGTGAACGCATGGCTGTATAGTGAAAGCCAGACTCCCGTCTGGATTGCGTATATTCCAGAAATCGAACCATTTGACCGTGTGATTGGGTCCATTGCCACCGGCGTATAGTTCGCTCTTGTTCAAAATTCGAAGCTTCGAGTATTGGAACCCTCCATTGAACGCGAACATGTTGTTTGAGAGATAAAGCCCCTGAGTATCGAACCCAACGGTCGTGTAGTCCGCCCAGTTGTTTGTTGTCGTCGAACCGTCGAGTCGTGCATCCAGTGCCCAGACCCAATAGGATCCGCGCGGATCGGTCGTGCGCGATACGGCGAGCATGATCCATGATCCCACCGGATTGTTGCGGCGCGCATCGACAATGACGATCCAGCGACGCGCGTAGTGATCGAAGTAAACGCGCGGGTCGAACAGGCCAGCCCCCTGCGGCAGTACCCGCCTGAAAAGGGTCGTCATATTGTTCCACCGGAAACGCAACTGCCCTGACTTTCTGTAGCCGGCGAGATCGGTGTTGACCGCGACGAGCACGTCGCTGTTGCCAACCGCGATTGTGTTATCCGGCGGCTGCCAGCCGGTCGCAGGGATCCCCTCGAAGGATGTGCGGAGTGCCGGCGCGAGCGTTTCTGGCGACATAGCTGCGAACTCGGGATCGAGCTCGTCCTCGCCGATATCGTCTTCCCGCGTGTCGGACTCCCGCTCGATATCGAGATCGGCGTCGGCGCTTTCGTCAACCCTGGCTTGCTCGGGCGCGGTTTCCGCGTCGGGCTGCGTCGCCGCCTGATTGAGTTCTTGGAACGCGTCCATCTCCACCGGGTACCAAGTCTTCGCCCAGTCGACCCGTTGAGGCCGCTCCGGATAGGCCATCAACTCCTCAACAGAGATTTCATCCAGCGATTGGCTCGCGCCCGGGTTTTCGCCATCGCTGCCGCCGAATTCGAATTGGGCTTGCTCCGCCATGATCCAATTCCCCCTGTAAGCTGCCACCTAACGACATGGAAGGTGAACGCTATACCAATTTTTCAGATTTATTCTATATTAGAATAATCGTATAAGATTATAAATTTGGTATTAGTATATCTAATAGTCGCAAAATTTAACTATTAATACAACTTTAGATTCACTGCCCCATCTAAGGCCGACCTGTTTCGATCCGTTACGAGCCTATCCACAGAAAAAGCCACAGACACCTTGGTATCGCCAAAAACCGAACTCACCTCCTCCATCATGAGGCCGCATGGATTTCCTTACGCCAAGTTCTTGTGCGCACCAGCCTTGGAAAGAGAGCCCGGCGCCGCTGACAAGGCCCAGCCGAAAAGGTCCCCTTTCCAAACCGCAGCCCCTGCGTAATCCCCCGAAAGGTCCTAAGGGTAATCCCCTTTATTGATGTCTGGCGGGTTCAGGAGCCAGTCGCTATCTTGGAAGAGGGTTGGCGGCCGGCCAGGAATCACGGCATGACACTCGGAGTTCGCGCAATTGCGGCGCTGCTGTTCGTCTGGGCGACCGCCGCCCAGGCCGCCCCCGAACCCGACCTTTGGGCGAAATGGACCGCCTTCGACCCGGACTCGCGGGAGAGCGTCGATCACTCCTTCTGGACGAGCTTCATCGAGACCTACTCGGTCGTCGACGAGGATGGCGTCCGCCGCATCGCCTATGGCGAGGTCAGCGAGTCGGACCGCAGCCTGCTGGATCATTACGTGGCCCGGCTGGAGGGCTTGCGGGTCGGCACGCTCAACCGTCCCGAACAGCTTGCCTACTGGATCAATCTTTACAACGCGCAGACGGTGCGCGCCGTGCTGCAGCGCTATGACGCCGAGGACGGCGGCGGGATCGATCTGATCCCGGCCAGCGATCTGCCGCGCAGCCAGACCGATCTGATGGTGGAAGGGGAGGTGCTGAGCCTCGACGACATCGAGCATCGGATCCTGCGGCCGATCTGGCGCGACCCGCGCATCCACTATGGGCTCAACCGGGCCGCCGTCGGTGGACCGAACCTGCCGGTCGTCGCCGCGACCGCGGAGACCGCCGATAAGTTGCTGACCAACTCGGCGCGTGAATTCGTCAATCACCCGCGCGGGGTCCAGTTCGTCGGGGAAAGGCTGATCGTGTCCAGCCTCTACAGCTGGTTCAAGGCCGATTTCGGGGGCAGCGACAAGAACGTCCTGGCCCACCTCAGACGTTATGCGGACGGGACACTCAAGAAACGGCTGGATGACGTGGTCGAGATCGACGGCTACGGCTTTGATTGGACCCTCAACGCCGCCGAATGAGCGGGGAATCACGACAGCTCAGTCGAGCTGGAGCACGAGCGCCTTGAGATAGGCGGTTTCCGGAAGCGCAGGATGGACCGGGTGATCGGCGGCCGCGCCGGCGGCCCGCAGGACGCGCCCCGAACGGCCCGCCCGGCCGATGCCGATCGTCGTTTCCGACAGGAAGTCGGGCATCGCGACATTATGGGAGCAGGAGGCCAAAAACAGCAGCCCGCCGGGCTCGACCAGACGGGCCGCGAGCCGGGCCAGCTTGCGGTAGCCCTTGAGTCCCGATTTCAACTCCTTGCGGGATTTCACGAAAGCCGGCGGGTCGGCGGCGACCACACCGAATCTCTCACCCGTCTCGTCCAACCGTGCCAATTCTTCGAAGATCTCGGCTTCGCGGAAGTCGCAGACGGCGTCCAGGCCATTCCGGGCAGCCGATTCCCGGGCGAGGGCAAGGGCCGCGCCCGACCCGTCGAGACCGAGCACGGATCTGGCGCCGGCCGCCGCGGCGCGGAGGGCGAAGGCGCCGGTATGGCAATAGGCGTCCAGCATGCGTGTATCGCGGGCGAGCGGGGCCAGAAAGCCCCGATTGTCGCGCTGGTCGAAGAACCAGCCCGTCTTCTGCCCCCCGAGGGGATCGGCGAGGAAATCGAGCCCGCCTTCGCGTACCACCAGGGGGCCGCCAACCCGTCCCTTTGCGACGTCGACCCGCGCATCGAGGCCTTCGAGGGCGCGCCCGCGGCCGTCATTGCGGAGGACGATGGTGGAGGGCGCCAGCACTTCCTCCATGGCCCCGAGGAGGTGGTCCAGAAGGGCGTCCATGCCCGCGGTGCTCGACTGAACCACGGCAACCTCGCCGAAGCGGTCGACGACCAGCCCGGGCAGCCCATCCCCCTCGGCATGCACGAGACGATAATAGGGCTCGGTAAACAGACGCTCGCGCAGCGCCAGGGCGCGCCTTAATCGGCTCGCGAAGAAGCGCCTATCAAGAGGCATGGCCGCGTCGGCGTCGAAGACCCGAAACGCGATCAGGCTGCGCGGATTGAAGCTGCCGACGCCAAGGGGTTTGCCGTCGACCCGGTGGAGCGTGGCCGTGCTGCCCGGCGGCAGGGCCTTGGTCTCGGCGTCCATGCGGATCTCGTTGGCATAGGTCCAGGGGTGGCCGCGTACGACTCGCCTGTCGCGGCCGGCCAGGACAAAGACTCGCGGGAGATCGGAGGAGGCGTTCAATCGCCGAGCGCCACGCCCGCGCGGCGGATATCGGCGCCGCCGGTCAACCCGTCTTCCGTGACCCGAATGCCATGGAGACCGCTGGTCAGCTCCCGGATGTTGACTTCATGTCCCAGTGCCTCGAGCGCCGATTTCAGCCTGGCGATGTCGGTGTCCTCCTCGAGGTCGGTCGGGCCGTTGCGGTTGACGAAGTGGCCCATCTCGATCGCGGCCTGGATGTCCATGTCCCAGTCGAGCGTGGCAATCAGGGTTTTCGCGACATAGCCGATGATGCGCGAGCCGCCGGGCGATCCCACAGCCATCTCGAGCTTACCGTCGCCACGAAAGACCAGGGTCGGCGCCATGGAGCTTCGCGGCCGTTTGCCGGCGGCCACGCGGTTTGCGATGGGGGCGCCGTCCTTCTCCGGCCTGAAGGAGAAATCGGTGAGCTGATTGTTGAGAAGAAACCCGCGTACCATGAGCCGCGATCCGAAGGCGCTTTCGATACTGCTGGTCATGGACACCGCGTTGCCATCGGTGTCGACCACGCTGATATGGGTGGTCGAGAGCCCGCCCTGCGAGGTGTCGGGAGCGAATCCGGTCTGGCCGGACGGTCCCGGCATGCCCGGAAAGGCCGGGCTGATGATGGCGTCGGGAGCGATCTCCTGGGCCCGCAGAGCAAGATAACCCGGATCGAGCATGCCTTCGGTCGGAACCGGGATGAAGTCCGGATCGGCGATGTAGGTGTTGCGGTCGGCGAAGGCGAGCCGGCTCGCCTCGGCGACGAGATGCACGGCCTCCAGCGAGCCCGGCTCAAGGTTGGCGAGCTCGAAGGTCTGGAGGATGCCGAGGATCTGCAGGGTGGTGATGCCGCCCGAGGATGGCGGTGGCATGCCGCAGACCATCCACGCGCGATAGAGCAGGCAGACCGGCTCGCGCGTCTTGGCCTCATAGCCGGAGAGATCGGTCTCCGTCAGCCGTCCGGGGTTGGGCCAGGCGCTGCGCACGGCCCATACCAGATCGCGGGCGATCGGACCCTTGTAGAAGGCGTCGGCGCCGCCGCTGGCGATCTGCTTCAAGGTATCGGCGAACAGCGGGTTGGCGAGGATGTCGCCGATGGCCCGGGGGTTGCCGGCCTCGTCGTGGAAATAGGCCTCGGTGGCCGGGAAGCGCTTGAGGTACTTGTCCTCCGAGATCATTCGGTGCAGCCGTTCCGAAACCGGGAACCCCTTCTCCGCCAACTCGATCGTCGGCTCGAAAAGCTGGTGCCAGGGCAGGCGCCCGTAATCCCGGTGGGCCGCCTCGAGCATACGCAGAAGACCCGGGACACCGACCGAAAGGCCGCCGACGACGGCCTCGAAGAATTTCTTCGGCTCGCCGTCCGGGTTGAGGAACATGTCCGGCGTCGCCTCCGCCGGCGCGGTTTCGCGGCCGTCATAGACGGTGGTCGTGCCCGAGGCCGCGTCGTAGTACAGCATGAAGGCGCCGCCGCCGATGCCCGAGGACTGCGGTTCCACGAGGTTCAGCATCATCTGGGCGGCGATTGCCGCGTCGACGGCGCTACCCCCTTGCCGAAGGACGGCGCGGCCGGCCTCGGTGGCGAAGGGGTTGGCGCTGGAGATCATGAAGCGCTCGGCCTTGGCAAGCGCCTTCTCGGTCGGTGGCGGGCCGGGGTCGGGCTCGGGAGCCGCGGGAACCTCGGTCATGGTGGCCGCGTCGGCCGGGACCTCGGTCCCCTCCGCGGCGGCGGCTTCTCCGGTGGCCGCCGGTTCGGCGGCGGTTGAAGCGTCAGACGTGGCCGGCGGCTGCGCGCATCCCGTCGCGACGAACAAGAGGACACCGGCCAGAATCGCCCGCATAGACAATCCAAGCGAGTCCCGCGTGAGGACGCCGAAAGAGTCTCCCATCATCCCGTTCCACGATACTGAGGGGCATCGCACCCCGGGTTTCCCACTATTGTCATAATGCAAGGAATTGTCTTTGGCGTCACGGACTAAACGAAGGGTTTGCGAGGGCGCTACGCGGAGCCTATAGTTCGGCGGCGCAACGGCTGGCCGGGAGCCGACCGTGGCTGGCCAAGACGCCACGCGCCACGGCCCGCGGCGACCGCCGCCGCAGCCGTCCCGGAGAACACGGGCCCATATCCAAAATGTGGAAGGAAAGACAGTGAGCACACAAGGCGCGCGACGCGGCGTCACGGTCCCGGATGTCCGGGCCCGCAAGGGGGGCGAGCCTATCGTCTGCCTGACCGCCTATACGACGCCGATGGCGCGATTCCTCGACCCGCATGTTGATCTTCTTCTGGTCGGGGACTCCTTGGGCATGGTCGTCTATGGCATGAAGACGACGCTGGGGGTGACCCTGGACATGATGATCGCGCACGGAGCGGCGGTCATGCGCGGCGTCGGGCATGCCTGCGTGGTGGTCGACCTCCCCTTCGGCAGCTACAAGGAGTCGCCGCAGGTCGCGTATCGCGCTGGTGCCCGGGTGATGGCGGAGACCGGCTGCCAGGCGGTCAAGCTGGAGGGCGGCGTGGAGATGGCCGAGACCATCGCCTTCCTGGTCGGCCGCGGAATCCCGGTGATGGGCCATATCGGCCTGACGCCGCAGTCCCTGCACGCGGACGGCGGCTATCGCGCCCATGGACGGGAGGAGACGGAGGCGGCGCGGCTGCTTGAAGATGCCCGGGCGGTGGCCCAGGCCGGCGCTTTCGCCGTGGTCGTCGAGGGCACGGTCGAACCGCTCGCCCGCGAGATCACCGAGGCGATCTCTATCCCCACCATCGGCATCGGTGCTTCGGCGGCCTGCGACGGACAGATCCTGGTCACCGACGACCTCGTCGGCCTGTTCGCCGATTTCAAACCGCGTTTCGTGAAGCGTTATGCCGAGCTTGGCGTGGACGTTTCGAAGGCCGCCGCCGCCTATGCCGAGGATGTTCGGGCGCGGCGGTTCCCCGGCCCCGAAAACCTGTACACAGCCAAGCCTTGACGCCATGTCGGGGAAAAAGACCATGGACGTCGTTCGCACCGTCGGCGATTTGCGGGCGCGTATCGGGGATTGGCGAGGCCATGGCCATGGCGTCGGTCTGGTGCCGACCATGGGCGCGCTGCATGAGGGACATCTCTCGCTGGTCCGCCAGTCCTTGGCCGAGACCAACCGGACCTGCGTAACGCTCTTTGTCAATCCGCGCCAATTTGGCCCGGGCGAGGATCTCTCCACTTATCCGCGCGACGAAGCGAGCGACATGGAGAAGGTGTCGAAGCTTGGCGCACATCTGCTCTTCGCGCCGACGGCCGAGGAGATGTATCCGCCCGGCGCGGCGACCCGAGTCTCGGTTCCCGGCCTCGGGGACGAACTCGAAGGTACGCACCGGCCGGACTTCTTCACCGGCGTGGCGACGGTGGTCGCCAAGCTGCTTTTGCAGGCCCTGCCAGACGCGGCTTTTTTCGGGGAGAAGGACTATCAGCAGTTGCTTGTCATCCGCCGCATGACCGCCGATCTCGACATCCCGGTCACGATCCGCAGCGGACCGACGGTCCGCGAGGCGGACGGGCTCGCGCTGTCTTCCCGCAACGCGTATCTGACACCCGGCGAGCGGGCCATCGCGCCGGCGCTTCACCGCGCCTTGATCCAGGTCGCGGAGGAGGTGAGGGCCGGCGGCGACCCGGCCGCGGCCTGCAAGGAGGCGACCGGGCGGATTCTGGAGGCGGGGTTCCAGAAGGTCGATTATGTCGAGGCACGTGACGCGGCGACGTTCAAGCCTATCGCAGATGCCTCGAATCCATCGCGGGTGCTTGCCGCGGCCTGGCTCGGCCGCGCGCGGCTGATCGACAACCTGGCGATATAAACCGCCGGCTTACCCGGCCGGGTCGAGTTGGGTCTTGTGTGGAAAGGCCTCACGCACGGTTTCCGGCCGCAAGGGCACGCGGACATACTCGCCGTTGCGCCACAGCGGCAGCTGATCCAGGAAGTTGGCGCTGTTGAGCCAGCCGTCCTGGCCGCCGAGCAGCACGAAATAGTTCTCGTCGGAATCGGACATGTCGGAGATATGCCGCGAATTGGTCCCATAGCGGGCCGCGTGGCGCTCGCCGGTGATGGCGTGGGCGGACTTCATCAGCGTGTCGTTGCTCCCCGACACCGGGTACTCGCCAAAGCGATAGCGGCCGCCGATGAGTGGCGCCATGCCCATGGGATGGGCGACGTGAAGGCGGTGGAAATCGCCCCACTCGGCGAACTTGTCGATGTCGGGAGCCGAGGCCGAGAGGGCGGCCACCACGGCATCGGCTAGGCGTTCCTTGTCGGCGGCCTCGATATCCTCGCGGAGCAGGCTGCGGGCGCCGCGAAGCTGCGGGACGATGCTCGCCTCTTGACCATCCTCGACATTTCCGTAGAAGGCCGGGACGAAGGCGTTGAGAAAGAGCTCAAACGCCACGGCGCCCCGCGAGTCGATCCGGTACGCGCCATCCCAGGCCCGGATGAGATCGCGTATCCGTTCGGCCTCTTGCGTGAGCGCGCGGCCGTCCACGGCGGCAAGCAAGGTCCGCCTCAGCTCATCCGCCGATTCCTGATAAACGTCCTGCTGGATGCGCGCGAGGTCCCGCCAGGTCAGCCCGTCCTGGCCCTCCAGCAATTCGGAGATGCGCTCGACGCGATCGTCCGGGGCGAAGAACAGCCCAAGCGGAACATCGGTCCGGGCGGGGCGGTTGTTGGCCGATGCGAGATAGCCGCGCTCCGGATTGAAGGCGTAGGGCAGCTCCGTGCTGGCCGTGAAGCTTTGCCAGGAGTCCCTCGCGGCCTCGGGCGGGCGCAGCAGGTCCGGAGGGGGGCCGTTTTCGCGGTCGGGCACCTTCACCGCGATCAACTGGCCGATGTTGCCGGCCTGGTCGGCGTAAAGCATGTTGAGCCCGGGTACGGCGTGGGTTGCGAAAGCCTCACGAAAGGACTCCCAGTCCTTGGCTTTGCTCGCGCGAAGCAAGGCCGTGGACTCGTCGCTCGGCTCGTGGCCGGTCCATTTGAGGGCAAAGGCCTCGCCGTCGACGCCGTTGACGAGGGGCGCGTCGGAGATTACGGGGCCGAACTCGGTCTCTCGCACCGTGATGTCCCGGCCGAACCACCAGCGGACACGAACGGTCTCATCGCGCGACCGAATCTGATCGGTGGGTATATTGGAGACGTCGACCAGATCGCTGCTGGCGGCGCGAAGATTGGTCCCTCCCCAGGCGATCTCGGGATTGCGGCCGATGGTGATGAGCGGCACACCCGGAATCATCAGGCCCACGGCGTGATGGGAAGGCGATTTGTAGCCGACGATGAGCCAGACATTGGGCACGGACAGCCCGACATGGGGATCGTTGGCCATCAAGGCACCGCCGCTGGCGCTCTTCCTGGCCGAGACGGCGAAGGAGTTGCTGCCGGTACGACTCGATCCGAGGAGCAGACTGGGTAGCGGGTCGCCGATGTCGTCGCCGTTGAAGCTGGTGACTGAGGCCTGCCCGTCCTTGAGGACGCGCTGCCAGATCTCCGGCCAGTCCGGCCTTTTCCTCAATTTTAGAAGAGGAAAGATGGCGACCCAGTTGAAGTCCGTTGACGCAAGGCGGCCGATCGTCAGCACGTCGGCGATGCTCCAGGGCTCGCGTTCGAGCCCGAGAACGGCGAACTCATGGGGAAGCGGGTCGACCTGGGCCTGATAGTAGTTGACGCCATCGACATAACGCTGCAACCACATCCGGGTCTCCTCGGGCAGCGCCTGCTCGCTCGCCGGTACGGCCCGGCTGAAATCCAGAACTCGCAGGGAGTGGTCGATGTCGGTAGCGAGGGGCCCCGCCATCTCGGCGAGACGACCCGAGGCCACCCGTCGGATGAACTCCATCTGTCCAAGCCTCAAATGGGCGTGCACGAGGCCGATGGCGAAAGCCAAATCTCCATCATCTTCGGCTTCGATGAAGGGGATCTGATGCCGGTCCCAATGGATAGTGATCGGCTTCTCGATGGGAAGCTCGCCCGCGGGAAAGACCGAAAGCCTATCCTCCAGCGTCGTCGGCTCGGGAAGCGGCTGAAACAGCGCGCATCCAGGGAGGGCCAGAATGCCCCATCCCGATGCGAGCCAGGCGATCAGTGACTTCCCCGATTTCCGAGCGCGCATGAGAACCCCCACTGCTTTCCGCCATGGTCGGCGCTTGATGACGGACCCAATACGTTTACGAGCCGCCTTCGGATCTGGCGGCGATGTCCACCTCCGTCAACTCTTATCCCTTTCCCCGGACTTTATCATCTCAAGAGGGATAATCGCCCGCGAAGCCGCGGGATGAAGACCAGGAGTTGAAATATGGGGGACATTTCTTCCCGCAAAGACAAGTGTCCTGGATTTGTAGCAGTTCGCGCTTTTATTCTTAGTGGGCAGATATTTTATCATAAAATCAATGTTTTAGACGTTATTTTCTTATTGAACCCCTCACGCTCTCCAACCAATTGCAAGGAGTTCGGTTCTTGAGATCCGACTATGGAGGGCATCATGTGCGACTACTCTTTGGAAGCCTATCGTACCCGTCCCGCCCAGACCGGCGAGAAATACGTCACTCATCGATTCGATCGGGGATCCATCGGGCTGGCGTCTCCCGCTGACTGCACCACGGCGGTGTGCATGCAGCCGGACACCAAGCTTCGGCTCGAAGGAATTCCGGAAGACGTCCAGCGCCGTTTCGGCGTGAGCGGCGAGGAAGAAGTGACTTTCGTGCGGCTCGACCAGGGACCGTATCACGACGGCATTCGCTTCGAGAATGGCGTCGAGATTACCTTACAGACGCTTCGCACCGGCGTGTCCGCGACGATCACGCGGGCGATCGAGAGGGCCGTCGAGATCGAGGCGCTCGTCCCGGCTGAATAGAGGCGGCCCCCCCCGCCGCCATGCTTCCAGGCCGCGCAACCGCGCGGCAGCACGGATCGGCGAACCCCTCCCATGGACCACGCGGGTCTCCGCGCTCCGGGGAGGGGTTCTATCGGGGTAGAACGAGCGCCGGAGGCTACTTGACGAACTCCACCTCGCTTCGATAGCTGACGCGCGTCAAGGCAGTGCAATCAATCTGCTCAGCCGTCATTTGCTGGCATTCCGGCACCTCGTTCAACAGAACCTGGCTGAGGTTCATGCACTCCACTTCCTTCAACGCAAATCCGAGGACCTGGGTCTTGCTCGGACGGATGCGTCCCAGATCCACGGATCGCCGGCTCGAGATGACGCCATTCTGATCGAAAAATACCAGGTCCGCGATAACCGTGGAGAAGTCAATCTGCGACCGATTTCGCACGACCAACGTGAACTGGCAGGCCTCGCTCACCTGTTGAACCCTGTTGAGTTCAAGATCGAGGATCGGCTCCTGCGATTGGGCGCGGGCCAACTGCGCTGAACCAAAGGAAATGGCGACAATCAGAGCAAGAAGTCCGAAGGTCCTCAGAAGCATGCTATCTCCCTCCCTATAGTCTCGATGTTCCCCCAGGCCTCCTCAAACAGGCTCTTACGCCCTGACAGGCCAAGTCTGTCAAGGCCCATACCCTAGCCCGGACTTTTCACCAAGGCTAGAGCACTATCCGGCCGAATAGAACCATCCTGACCGACGCCATTCGGGTTCGGCCGAAGGCCTCCCCAGGGATCGACCAGGGTAGCCGGTTTCCTGCGGCGCATTTTCCACTGCGTTTCCGGGTGCATGGTCACGTATACTGGCAGTTAAATATGGGGCGCACCAATCATCGCCGTTGGGTCAACTGGTCTTAGCACTTGGTCATGAAGGTCGGTTTGGCGGGGGAGGTTGGCGAATGCTTTGGCCGTCCGGAACACTCGGTTTTTCCTTTTCTTGGGAGGCAAAGGGGGGTGCAAGAGATATTCGACCACACGGAGGTTTTTTTTCGGGAGGGGCAACCGCCCAGTCAGGTCGTCCGTCAGGCGCTCGATAAGGCGGCGGCTCTCTGCCGCGATCGTGGCGTCCGCCTCACGCCCATTCGGCGTCGGGTGCTGGAGTTGGTTTGGCGAGAATACAGACCGGTCGGGGCTTATGACATTTTGGAGGCCCTGAAGCAGGAACACCGAGGGGCGGCGCCGCCGACCGTCTATCGTGCCCTCGACTTCCTTCTCACCCAGGGCCTGGTCCATCGCATCGAGAGTCTCAACGCGTTCGCGGCCTGCCGTTATCCCGACAAGCCGCATGTCGCCGAGTTTTTCGTCTGTGCTCATTGCGGCGCCGTGGCCGAACTCAAGAGCGAGCGTGCGGAGGCCGAGGTCATGCGCTCGGCGCGCGAGATGGGCTTTCGTCCCCATACCTGCGTCATCGAGGTCAAGGGGGTCTGTCCGAGGTGCTGAATGTCAACAGGCCCTATTCGGAGCGCCGGGCGGGAACCAAGAGGATCAGGGTCAGCGCGGAGACGATGAATCCGATCGCCGCCGCCTCACGCCAGCTCAGCGACTCGCCGAGAAGAACGGCACCGCCGAGTACCCCGATGACCGGAATCAGCAGCGTCCCGATGGCCGAGATATGCGCCGGGAACAGCCGGATCACCTTGGTATAGGCATAGGTGCAGAAGGTGATCGGGATGAGGATGGTGTAGATCAGGGCGAAAAGACCCACGGCAGAGAGCGGCGGCGGCCGCCACTCGCCGATGATGCCCGATACCACGACTACAGGTATCGAGCCCAATACGAGCTGCCAGGCCGCGACCGAGATTGTCGGCATGCGCCAATCCACCCATTTCAGGTAAACTACGCCCGCGCCCCAGCTCAGCGCCGCGGCCAACATGAAGGCAATGCCCTGGGGTGCGGCGCCGATGGCCGTGAGATCGCCCGACAAGAGCACCCACACTCCCGCCATGCCGAGCGCGAGCGCCGTCACGAGCCGTCGGGTCAATGCCTCGCCAAGGACAATGACCGCCAGCAGCGACGCCCAGAGGGGCATGGTGTAGGCAACCAGCGCGGCCCGACCGGCCGGGAGATATTCCAGACCGAAGGCACTGAACATGTGCCAACCCGTGATGTTCAGCAGAGACGACACGGTCAGCGCCCCCCAACGGCCGCTCGGCACAAGCAGCGATATTCTCGACGCGCGGGCGATCAGTATGAGGAGAAGGCCGGCCGGCAGGATGCTGATGGTACGGAAACCCCAGGGCGACATCTCCATCAACACGGTCTTCATGGCCGCCCAGCTTGACCCCCAGCCGAGGGTAACGGCGGCGAGCAGAATCAGACCAAGACGGGGGAGCGGATCGTGTACTCCCACCGGCGAGGTGTCATCGTCAACGGGATTGGACGCCATCGGCGAGCGGCAGAACGTACTGCGGCTCCGTATCCCAGGGGAAGTAGATCCAGGTATCCTGGCTGACCTCGGTAACGCAGGTGTCGACGAACTCGCGGCCGGCCGGCTTGGCGTAAACCGTGGCGAAATGTGCCTCGGGGAGCAGCCGGCGTGCCTCCCTCGCCGTTGCCCCGGTGTCGACGAGGTCGTCGACAAGGAGCCATCCCGCGCCGCCGCATTCCAGGGCCCGGGACGGAGTCTTCAGCACGCTCACCGACTCCTGAACCTGCTCGTCATAGCTTTTGATGCACAGGGTCTCGACGACAAAAATGTTGAGCTCGCGAGCGATGATCGCGGCCGGCACGAGACCGCCGCGGGTCAGGGCGACGATTCCCTGCCAGGGCCCGCGATCCATGAGCATAAGGGCGAGACGCTTAGTGTCGCGGTGGACCTCGACCCAGGTCACGGATTGATTGATCACATCGTCACGGAACTGGGGCATTCCGAGGCCCTTTCGTTTGCCGGCGGCTTGAAGACGGCGCGATTAAACCGCAAGAACGATCCGCCCGCAACGATCCGCTGACACGTTTCAGAGCGCTTCAATCCAAGCGTCCGGAATCCGCGTGAAAGAGGGTGCTTCCGGATCAGCGGAGGTAGAGATGAACCTCGTTGGTCAGCGCCGTCGCGCTCGTGGTTCCCGCCACGGCGACCCGCCCCGGGGGTAGCCCCATTTCGACCAGGGACCGCAGCACGTTTTCCGCGTGCCGCCTCGATTTGGTCGTGTTGAGGGCGACCTGCGCCGCGCCGCCCGAGGCCGGCGCCACGGCAACAAGGTCGAAGGTCGCGTCGGGCCGGCGCTCGAGCACGCGGCTGACCACGTTGTACATTGCTTCCTGATACTGGACGTTGGCCTTGTCGAAGCGAATGACGACGAGTGGCCGGCGCCCCGAGATACTGACCTGCCCCGTCGACGCCACCTGCGGGGTCGGGGGGCCGGCGACCGAGGCGATCGCGCGATTGACGAGGCTCGCGCCATAGATCTCGCCGCTCTTGATCGCGGCGGACAGGGCGTTGAGGTTGCTGCGCTCGGTGGCGACGTAGTTGGTCTGGCGCCGCACGTCCTCCGCGATTTCCTTGAGCAGCCGATCGATGAGGACGACCGTGCGGTTGACCTCGTCCTCCAGCACCGCGAGCTGCTGGTGGTCTTCGTCGACGGCGCCGGACAAGCCAAAGGCGGCACGGGTCGATTCAGACAGATAGGCCGAGAGTGTCGACGCGCTCGACACGCCGGTCGCCAACTGGTTCAACTCCGCGACGTCCGTGGCGATACGGTCGAGATCCGCCTGGGCGCTGTTGAACTGCTGAACGAGAATGGGGTTGCCCGGGGTGGTGCCGACCTGAAGCCGTGCGTTGATGGCTCCGACGGTGTCGTGGTAGCGCTGCGAGTCCTCGACGATCTTGACCCGCAGATCCTGCAGGGAGGCGTTCTGGTCGGCGATCGAGGTCTGCAGCTTGACCAGTTCCCCCTGCAGCTCGATCACCTTCTGGCCGACGAAGGTGCCCGTGGACCGCGCCGGAGTGACGCCCGGCGGGGTGAAGTCGGTCGTCCCGAGCGGCGGCTGGGCGGTTGCGCCCTCGCCTTCCGGCGACATTTGCCCGGGGCCCGTCCGGGCCACCTCCGGACTCGTTGTCTCCGCCGCGGAAGCAGCTGGATCCTCGGCTTCAAGCGAGGGCCATAGGGTCTCTTCGGTAAACGCGCAGGCGGGAAGCAGGAGCGTCAACGCGACGGCCGCAAACCGGAATCGTGACATAACCATTTTGTATAAGCGCCCATCATTGGATACGGAAGCCATGGCCAGGACCGTGCGGACTATTGTCGGGCCTTAGAAAAAAAGTCTTTTCCATTGATTTTTCGGGATCTTAAACAAAGCCCCTAGGCCCGACAAGGACGGAATTTCCCTTAATGGACAGCGGATTGCCATTGTCCATTGGATTCTCTTGCGATTCGCTTGCGCCTGAAGTAGTGTCCCGGCCCGCGGAAACGGGATCGTGCTCCGTGTTCCGCGCGCCCGTAGCTCAATCGGATAGAGCGTCTGACTACGGATCAGAAGGTTAGGGGTTCGAGTCCTCTCGGGCGCGCCAGTTTCCAAGGCTTTTGCCGACAGTCTTTTCATTTCGCCCCGAGCCGGGCCGCAGCGGCACCGGCCTCCCCAATCGGCCAAAGCGGCTGAACATTTCTCGCGCTCATCAACGGGCAAGAAATCCCTATCCAAAGGCGGGCATCCAAGCGGATTAGGAGAGGTCCCATTGCCCGCAGCGAGTTGAAGTGGTGCCGGAGTTTTGGTAGGGGTTGGGTGGTGGAGGTGTTTGGCAAATCGCCATCCACCGAGGGGGCTTACGGCAAGGCGAAAGGGATCGGGAGCATCGCCGAAAGGTAGGTGCTCTATCGTGATGACACCGCTGCTGCTCCTCACAAGATATCAAGCCGCATGACGGTCCTTGTTACCGGGGGGGCTGGCTATATCGGCAGCCACGCCGTTCCGGCCTTGCTGGAGGCCGGGCGAGACGTCCTGGTCCTTGACGACCTGTCCACCGGCCGACGCGAGGCGGTGCCCCAGGGTGTCGAATTCGTCCATGGCGACGTCGGCGACGAAGGGCTCGTTCAAGTTGTGTTGGAAGGCGGCCGGTCGATCGATGCGGTCATGCACTTCGCCGCCTTCATCGAGGTCGAGGAATCGGTAAGAGAGCCGATCAAATACTACTCCAACAATGTGGAAAAGAGTCTGGCCCTCATTCGAGCCTGCCTTCGTGCCGGCATCGAAAGCTTCGTCTTCTCGTCGAGCGCGGCGGTATACGGCTTTCAGGAGCATTCTCCGGTAACCGAGCAGACCCGGGCCAGTCCGACCAATCCGTACGGTATGTCGAAGCTGATGACCGAATGGATGTTGCGCGACGCGGCGGCGGCAAACGAGTCCTTCAACTACATCATACTTCGCTACTTCAACGTGGCCGGAGCCGACCCGTTGCAGCGGGCTGGCGCCAGCGCGCCCGACGCCACGCACCTCATCCGCGTCGCCTGCCAGGCCGCGCTCGGCATCCGCGACGGGATCGACGTCTACGGCAACGACTACCCGACTCGTGACGGCACCTGCGTTCGCGACTTCATCCATGTCAGCGATATCGCCAGCGCGCATGTCGCCGCGCTCGATCACCTTTTGCGCGGCAGCGAAAGCATGGTCCTGAACTGCGGCTATGGTTCCGGGTATAGCGTCAAGGAAGTTCTCGATACCGTCGACCGGGTCGCGGGAGTGCGGCTGAAAAGGCGTGACGCCCCAAGACGGCCCGGCGACGTGGCCGAGTTGGTCGCCGATGCCACGCTCATCCGCGAGCGCCTGAACTGGAGACCGCGCCATCAGGACCTGGATACGATTATCGGCTCGGCCCTGGCGTGGGAGCGGCGGCTGGCCGCGAATGCGCCTCCGATGCCGTAGCGTGCAAAAGAACAAGGGACTTACGGGGTGACGCGCGCAAACCGATCCCAGAGGCTCAGGTCGCGCGCGACAAGCGGTCGACGACCCGGCGGCGCTTCGCCACCCCAGGTTCGGTTCCCGATTCGCGGCCAGCCTGGAATGGAAGGTTCGCCGTGGCGGGTGACGTGTCGCGTCGGTCCAAGTATGCCGCGGAGCCGGTTGGGCTTTCCCGGCCGCCCGGGTCAAACCGTCTGTCTGGTCCAGGAAGTTGCGGGCGGAAGGGCGTAGGCTTGGTTGTCCGCCTCGTCGCCGCCGATGCCGGGAAGGCCCTTCTTGACGGCCGCGCCCCCGGTTTCCATCCGCTTGGAAGGCGCCGCCTGGGCGCTGCCCTCGAGGCGTTTGAACCGGGTCTTGTCGCCGAGAACCGAGACGGCATAGGTCAGATAACGGCGTTTGCCGGTTTCGTTCACTAGGCGCACATGATCGGGCACCCCCGGAGTCTCGATGATTTTTTCGACGCGCCACTCGGACTCGTCGCCGCCCAGTCGAAGAAAACGGTCCCCGGGCGTGAGGTTGATTTTCCGCATTGAGCGAACCCTCCGTGAGATTTCGAACGGATTAACCGACGGGCCTTTCCGCCTTTTTTGCCATCGGGTCGTTGTGGAAGTATTAACGTGAGACCTCAAACGGAAGAAATTCTAAGCCTTCGATGTTGCTTCGTAATGAACCCGGCGGGCCGAACCCGGTATTGCCGGGCATGGGGGCAAGGGGCGGCCTTTTCCGGCTTCGTGAAGTTTTTGTGACGCGAGTTGACGGCCTTGCAGCCGCCTCCAGCTAAAAGGGCGCGGGTCGCCGGTATGGCCGCCGACCATGTTTGCGCCTGAAGTTCCAATCGATCGGAGGCGGGTTCCCATGACACAAGCACGTTTGGCCCCCGTGGTTTTGGCGCTTTTCTTTGCCGGTGCGGCATCAGCTTTGCCGTTTTCGGCGGCCCTTGCCGAGCCAGTCACCGTGACGATCCTGCACGTGAACGATCTCGACCGCATGGAAGAGCAGAAGGGGCAGGGTGGCGTGGCGAGGCTGGTTGGCGCGATCAAGGCCGAGAAGGAGGCCCGCGCCGACAATGTCATCGTGACCCATGGCGGGGATGCGATCTCCCCCTCGCTGCTGTCGGGCTTCGACCAGGGCGCCCATATGATCGCGCTTTTCAACTCGGTGGGTTTCGACGCCATGGCCGTCGGCAATCACGAGTTCGATTTCGGCCCCGCGATCGCCACAGAGCGCTTCCGCGAGGCGACGTTCCCCATCCTTTCCGCGAACGCGATCGACGCCGACGGAGAGGTCATTGACGGGGCCCAGGCCAGCATCCTGATCGAACGAGCCGGATACACCTTCGGCATTTTCGGCCTCACGGCCGCCAGCACCGCCGTCAAGTCGAGCCCGGGCAGCGTCACATTCCTCGATCCGGTTGAGGTCGCCGCGGAGCAGGCGAAGGCTCTTCGCGACAAGGGCGCGGATGTGGTCATCGCCCTGGCGCACACGGATCTTGGCGAGGACGCGGCACTGTTCCGCGCCGGCACGGTCGATTTGATCCTGTCGGGGGACGATCACATCCTCAGCAGCCAGTATGACGGCAAGACGGCGCTGGTCGAGTCCGGCTCGCAGGCCGACTACGTGACCGTGGTGACCCTGACCCTCGACCGTGTGAAAGCTCGCGACGGGTCCCTGCGGGTGACCTGGGAGCCTTCCTTCCGCACCATTAATACGCGGTCCGTCGAGTCCGATCCGAAGATGGCGGCCGAGGTCCAGGTCTTCCTGGACAAGCTGTCCAACGAGCTCGACGTGGAGATCGGAACAACGGTGACGGCGATGGACAGCACGCGGCCGGTGATCCGCGCCCGCGAAGCCGCCATCGGCAACCTGATCGCCGACGCCATGCGCAAGGCCACGGAGGCCGACTTGGCGTTAACCAATGGCGGCGGCATCCGCGCCGAACGCGCCTATGCGCCGGGAACCAAGCTGACGCGCCGGGACATCCAGTCCGAACTGCCGTTCGGAAACAAGACGGTGACGCTCCGCCTCACCGGCGCCGAGATCATCGCCGCGCTGGAGAACGGCTTCGGCCGTATCGAGGACATGAGCGGCCGCTTCCCCCATGTCTCGGGAATGCGCGTCGTCTACGATCCCTCGGCGAAGCCCGGCAGCCGCGTCGTCTCCGTCATGGTCGGGGACGCGCCCCTTGACGAGAACCGGACCTACGTGCTGGCCACCAACGATTTCCTGGCCCGTGGCGGCGACGGTTACGAAGTGTTCGTGGACGCGCCGCGCGTGATCGACGAGATCGCCGGACGGCTCATGGCGGCCCAGGTAATCGAGTACGTAGAGGCGGCGGGGACGGTCTCACCGGCCGTCGAGGGGCGTCTTCAGATCAAGTAAGGGGCGAGTTCGCAAGGTCGACACGCCCGATCGGCCGCATCACAGCGCTGCCGGTGTTGACTTGATGGACCTCGATGACTAGTTCACAGTCCCGAGCCTTGCGGCTTGAATCCAGAAATCCGAGAAGACGACGACCGCGCATTTTTCCGTACCCCCTGCCAGTGGCATCCTTTTTGCAAGGTCTATGCGAGGGCCTAACGAGGATTCCGGCCGGGCGAGGCGGCCTCGACCTCGTTTCGCATCAGCCGCACAGGTCATGTGAAGTTCATGAATATGTCATGGAAAAGCCAAAATCTAAACCTAGATGAGGGAAATAGAGACGCCGATCTCGACATGGAGTTGGAGAAGAATTACATCAAAATATAACGAAATATTTGCTCATTACGGCGGCCCCGACTATGTCGAGCGGATCCGCCGGAGGCGGCCCCAAGCGTGCCGCCGGCTCGGTCACCCCGCAGGCTGAGAAGCAGCCGGGGCCGAACAAGCAGAGTCCTCGAACAAAAATAAAGGCTTATCGGGTTGTGCTTGTCTGGGAGCGTGCGCGTATCAGCGATAGACATGCAGGAGAACAAAGCGACATGTCGCACATGCACACGACTCCCGAACGTGATGAAAATTTAGGCACACTTAACATCCATCCTGGTATCGACCCATTCGAACTTTCGCGTGAGGTCGAGCGGATCAGGGGCGAGGCGATGGCCCGGCTGCTGCGTAAGGCCGGGAGCGCCCTCTTCCGTGGAGCCCGGATGGCCGTCTTCGGTATCTTCCGTCTGATCGAAGCGATCGGCCAGGGCGTCGCCTGCTCGCGCCTGTACCACGAGCTTTCGACCCTTGACGACCGGACGTTGGCCGACATCGGCCTGCGACGCGAGGACATTCCCCATTTCGTGGCCCGTGCCCAGGGGCTGCTGGACGGGACCGAGACGCCGGTTTCCGCTCCGCAGGGCCTTGACGCGTTGCCGGACTACGAGGCGCGGAAGCTTGCGACACCGGCGGCCAACGAGCCGCGCCGCCGCGCCGCATAGGGCATTGTCGATACACCGGGGGCGGCCACAGGCCGCTCCCGGCTGTTCTTGGCTGGCGGTCTTGACCTTTCGCCAGATCCGGTGTCTGGTCGGCGTATGAGCGGTTTCATCATTGGCCGACTGTATTCTTGGCCGGAGTTCGCCGAGGACGGAGAGGACGTCTGGCTCGTTCATTTGGACGATCCGACCTTCTTCATGCGTGTCATTCATCGGCCGGAGACGAGCCTCCCGAGCGGCGACGTTCGCGATCTCGCCTTCCCGCTCACCTCCGACGGACGGTTCGCGCTCGGCAACCTCATGTTCTTCGAGCCTTCGCCGGTGGATACCCATGAGTTGGCGACGCTCCTGGCCGGCGCGATCGAGGGGGTTCACGACGAGACCGTGGCGACCCTGCTTGGCTTGGCGGGCCGACCCCTTGCCCCGGTGCCGGATCTGCTGGTCGAGGAAGACCTGCCGCGAGGCTTTGTCGTCGGCATCTACTACGAGACCTCGGGCGATATCGATGTCGCCCGCTGGATCGCGCATGTCGGCCTTCCGCCCTTTGCCATGCGGGTCAGCGATCTGACCGAGGAAGAAGACCTCGCCAATGACGATATCTGGGCCACGGTGGAGGGCGAAACCGTGCTCAGCCATCTGGTCTGGCTGAGCAGCGTCGGCTGCGCCGAGGACGAGGTCCGCTACCTCGCGACGGCGGGCGCCGAGATCCTACGCGAGGTGGCGGCGCTGGACATGCCGCCGCCTTGACCGTGTGATCGGTTCGCCGAGGCCCGTCTATCCCGCGAGGTGACCCAGCCGGCGGGCCTTGGCCTGGGCATCCAGGCAGAGCTGGGAGGCGAGGAAGCAATGCGCCTGCGGCATCGCCGTCTCGGTGCGGTCGAGAACGTCCCGGATGAGCTGGCCGCCATAGGGCAGCGGGACATCACCGCAGTCAATATGGTGGACCCCCTTGTGGTCGGCCAGGAACAGATGGTCGGCGCCCGGCCGGCCCTGAATGTCGACGTATTTGCGAAGCTCGATGGTCCCGTCGGTCCCGAGGATGAAAAGGCGGCCGTCGCCCCAGACCTCGAGGCCATCGGGGGTGAACCAGTCGACACGGATATAGCCGGTGGCGCCGTCCGTATTGAGGACGATATCGCCAAAATCCTCGAGCTCTGGGTATTCGGGATGATGGAAATTGGCGACCTGGCTGGCCGAAACTTCGGCCTTGTCGGCGCCGGTGAAGAACAGGAACTGGTCGACCTGATGGGACGCGATGTCCGCCAGCACGCCGCCATACTTCTCCTTGACGAAGAACCAGTCCGGCCGCTGCGGGGCGTTAAGGCGATGGGGCCCGAGACCCAAGGTCTGGATGACCCGGCCGATGGCGCCGGCTTGGACCAGCTCTCCGGCTTTCACCGTGGCCCGGTTCTCGAAGCGTTCGGAGAAGCAGATGGAATAGATGCGGCCTGTCTCAGCCTGCACGGCGCGTGCCTCGGCCAGTTGTCCCAGGCTGGTGAAGCCGCCCTTGTCGGTCATGTAGTCCTTGCCATGACGCATTACCTCGACGCCGAGCGGGGCCCGGTCGCAGGGCACGGCGGCGGCGAGCACCAACTGGAGGCTCTCGTCCTCCAGAATCTCCGCCCTTTCCCGGACTTCGCGTGCCTGCGGGTAGGTCGAGCGGAACTCGGTGACGAGGTTTGGCTGGCCGCCCGTGAAATCGACAGCGGCAAGCTCGGCCCCGGCGTCGAGCAGGCAACCGACCTGGCCGAAGATATGGTAGTGATTGACCCCGATCACTCCGAAACGGACGCTGGGCGCGGCGGGCATGGCGAACGATCCTCCCGGTCAGATTTGGATTTACGATAGGCCCCTGGCGCAAAGGCGGGCGCGGCCCGCGCGCCCTCAACCGCGCAAGACGGTCTCATGATGCGCGATTGAGGGCGGCTTCCATCACCGCCTCATTGAAGGCCGGCATGGTGACGACTCGCCCATAGCCGTGTCTCGCGTACCATACCGAGAAGGCCAGAACCGCCTCGGCATGGTCGGCATCGACGACGTCGACGAAATCGTAGACGCCGTGGGTGTAGTAGACGGACTCGATGGAAACGCCGAGTTCGCCGGCCTTGACCCTGGCGGCCTCGGTGCGCTCCGACTGGCGGGCCACCCAGTCGGCATTGAGCGTTCCCAGAAGAACGTACTTCATGGCCCATTCCTCCCTGTGCTCGGGACGAAATGCCCCAACCCACCAGATTAGCACAGGCGAGGTAGGCGGGCCATGCCAGCGGAGGGCGGCCTCCGCCTCACTCCGGATCGGTCAGGGAAAAGACCCTGCGGTACCCCGGCTTGAGGAAATATACCTTGTCGCGGACGCCGACCTTGACCAGCTCGTGATGGGCGCTGTTGCGCGGCGAAATGGCGATCTCGAAGCTGGTGACCCGCACATCGATCCACAGGCCGCGATAGCGCAGCGCGAGATCGATGGCGCCGAGCTGTACCGGCAGGCGCGGGTTGAAGAAGAGGATGCCGTCACGGATCTCGATCCCGGTATAGCAACGCTGAACGAGATCCACTGTGCCAGCCATGGCGCCGAGATGGATACCCTCCGGCGTCGTCCCGCCCTGGATGTCGTAGATGTCGCTCTCCAGGGCCTCGCAGAAGGTCTTCCAGGAGCTTTCCCGGTCGTAGCGCGAGTTGACCGCCGATTGGACGATGTTGCTCAGGGTGGAGCCATGCGAGGTCCGCAGGCCGTAATATTCGATGTTGCGGCGGATCAGGTCGGGTGTCAGTTCGTAGCCGAGATTGTTGAAGATCCGGGTCAGCTCGTCCTCCGAGAACAGATAGAAGAGCATCAGGACATCGGCCTGTTTGGAGAGCTTGTAGTGATCGGCCGAGTCGCCCTCCGCCTCTAGGATCCGGTCGAGCCGCGCGATATTGCCGTACTTCTTGCGGTATCCCTCCCAGTCGAATTCCTTGAGGGCCTCATAGCCCAAGAACTGGCTGATGATGCCGTCGTCGTGGAACGGGACGAACATCTTGCGGCTCATTTCGGCCCAGACGGAGACCTCCTCGTCGGTGAGGTTGATCTCCTCGCGCAACTCTTCCCGCCGGTAGGGCAACAGCGAGTCCAGGATGCGAAGCGCCGCCTCCATGGACCAAGCCACCATCACATTGGTGTACGCATTGTTCCGGAGGCCGGGTTCGTCGCTGTCCGGGTACTTCTCATGGTATTCGTCCGGCCCCATCACGCCGTGGATCTCATAGCGCTCCCGCTCGGGATTGTAATGGGCGATGCTGGCCCAGAAGCGGCAGATCTCGAACATCACCTCGGCCCCGAAGATGGACATGAAGCCGTTGTTGCCGCTCGCCTGCCAATACTGCCAAAGGTTGTAGGTAATCGCGATGTTCACATGGCGCTGATTGCGGCTGAGATCGGGCAGCCAGCGCCCCGATTTGGGGTTGAGATGCATCGACTGCGTCTCTTCGCGGCCGTCCGAGCCGCTCTGCCATGGGAACATCGCGCCCCGATAGCCCTCTTCCTTGGCCGCCGCGCGCGCCTCGTCCAGACGCCGATGACGGTAGCGCAAGAGCGAGTGGGTTAGCTCCGGAATCCGGAAATTAAGGAAGGGAAAGATGAAGAGCTCGTCCCAGAAGATATGGCCACGATAGGCCTCGCCGTGCAACCCGCGAGCCGGGACGCCGACGTCGAGATCGATGGTATTCCGGGATACGGTCTGCAGCAGATGGAAGATGTGGACGCGAAGGATCATCTGGATGCGTTCGCGTTGATCCAACACCACGTCGCAGCGTCTCCAAAGCTGCTTCCAGGCGACCTTGTGCCCGTGAAGCAACTCGTTGAAATTCTCCGCCCGCTGAGCCGCCAGAACGGCCTCGGTTTGCGGATGCGATATCGCCCGGTCGCGCGAGGTATAGAGGGCCACCAGCTTTTCGACCCGAACCGCCTCGCCCTCGCTGATATCGAAGGTGAAGTGCCGCGCGACATAGCCGTCGCGGACCTCGTTCTCTGTTTCCGCCTTGAGCGGCCGGCTGTCGTCATCGAACAGGGCGGTACGGGCCGCCTCGGCGACCATCAGCCGGGATTGGGTCGTCTCCACCAGAAGCTGGATGACACCGTCGTTCTCGGCGCCGGCATCGAGGGGCACCAGATGCTGGCTGTTGAGCTTGCTGTAGCGGGCGACGCCGGCGTTGATGACGCAGCCGTCGAGAGCCGAGCGGATCGTCATCCGACCCGACCAGTTCTTGGGCGTAATCGTCATCTCGATGGCGGCGAGATGGGGCTTTTCCATGCTGACGATGCGGCGGCTGGCCAGCACCGTCTCCCGGCCCTCGCTATCCTTGAAGCGCAATGTACGCGTGAGCATGCCTTCCCGCACATCGAGCTCCTGCCGATAGGACTCGATCTCGACATCGGCCAGATCGAACCACGCGTCGTCCCCGATGCGGAAGGTCAGGCACAGCCAGTTCGGCATGTTCACCAGGTCTTCATTCTCCACCGGTCGGCCGGATATCTCGGTCACGAGCCGGTTGTAGCCGCCTCCGACATAGGTGCCGGGGTAGTGGGCGTCCTCGTGGGCGTCCGCCCATTCCGCCGCGCCCCGGGTGCAGAAATAGCCGTTTCCCAGGGCGCATAGCGCCTCGCGAAGCCGCTCTTCCTCGGGTGCGTAGCCCTGATAGACGAGAGTCCAGGTAGGCATGGGATTCCTCATTTCTTTGGCGGAGGTTATCGGGCGAGTGAGTCCAGCAGTTTTCCTGCCTCATCGGGGTTGGCCACGGCGTAGTCGGCGTCCGTGGGCCGATCGGCGCCGGCCTCCGCGACGCTGCCGACGAAGACGCCGAGGCCACGGCCGGCGAGCGCCCGAAAGGCGTCTTCGTCGGTGACATCGTCTCCGAAATACATGGGGAGCACGTCGGGATGACTGAGATCCAGCGCCTCCAGCAGCCACAGCACCGCCTTGCCCTTGTTCCAGTCGAGCTTGGGCTGGATCTCGTAAACCATCTTGCCCGGGGTCACGCGCAGGCGGTCGTGCTCGGCCAGGATCGCGTCGACCACGGCCTGGACACGGGGCCGGTCGGCCTCCGCCACTAGCCGGTAGTGCACGGCCACAGACGACTTTTTCGGCTCGATCAGCGATCCTTCGATGGGCGCGACCTCCCGGTTGAGGCGAGCCTTCACGTTTTCCAGCAGGTCCGCGAACTCGGCGCCCTCCTCCCGCTGAATGGCGCGTCCGCCCGGGGCGGCGATGTCGAAGCCGTGGCTGCCGGCGAAGATCAGATTGTCGATGCCGACCAGCTTCTCCACATCGGGCCGGTCGCGGCCGCTGACGACTGCGACCGAGCAACGCTCGGCCAGCGCCCGGACGATGCTCCGCATCGAGTCCGAAAGAACCGCGAGTTCCGGCCGCTCGACGATGGGCGTTAGCGTCCCGTCATAGTCGAGAAACACGGCGGCCCGTTTACCCGAGAGCTTTCCCGCGATCTCGTCGCCGCGGTCGAGCGCAGACGGCAGTTCGCTGATTCGCCGGGTCATCGGTTGTCCTCCGGCACGGTGACTTTGCCCATGTCCTGGACCACGATGTCGGCCCCGTTCTCGCGCAGACCCTCGGCATTGCCGAACCGGTCGACCCCGATCACGAGGCCGAAATTGCCAGCGCGTCCCGCCTGGACACCCGAGATCGCGTCCTCGACGACAACTGCCCGGGAGGGGTCGACGCCCAGCCGTTCCGCGGCCTTGAGATAGGTATCGGGCGTGGGTTTGCCTTTAAGCTTCAGTTCGGCGGCATGGGTGCCGTCGAACCGGATCTCGAAAAGGTCGGTGAGGCCGGTGACCTCCAGAACCGTCTTGCAGTTCTTGCTCGAAGAAACGACCGCACAACGGATCCCGACCCGCCGCAAGGCGTGGATCAGGTCCACGGTCGATTCGAACACCGTGGCGCCATCACGCTGCAGGGTCTCGTTGAAATAGCGGTTTTTCTTGTTGCCCAGCCCGCAGACGGTCGCCGCGTCCTCCGGATCGTCGGGCTCGCCCATCGGTACGGAGATCCCGCGCGAGGCGAGGAAGCTGCGTACGCCCTCGTAACGCGGTTTGCCATCGACGTATTGGCGCATGTCCTCCTCGTCGAAGGGTTGGAACGGCGTGTTGTCGCGTTCCGCGATACCTTTGAGGAAGTCGTCGAAAAGCGCTTTCCAGGCGGCGAAATGGACCTTGTCCGTCGCCGTGATTACGCCGTCCAGATCAAACAGGACTGCGTCGTATTTTTCTCGGGACAGCTCGTGGGCGCCGGTCATGGGGGGCTCCTTTGCGCAATGGCGCGGATGCGGGCAGTTTTTGGGCGGAGATAAGGGCGAGTTGGGCCGCGCGCTGAGGATGGGTCGGTATCATACGGCCTCCAAGACGTAACGCCCCTTTTTTGAATAAATTAAGCTCCTAAGACAAGGGGCTGATTATTTTTCCAGCGGCCGACGCCTGATGCCGGCCTTGCCCGTCGTTTAGGCGGGGATCGGCTCCCTTGGCCCGCCTAAATATTCACCACAAACCTAAATATGCCTATAAATTAGGCGAATTCGTTGACGCCAGAATCGGCGGCCCCTGGCAAGGGCGGAGCAACCAATTGAAAAGAATGAATTTATTCAAGCGGCCTTCAGTCGGCACGCATTTTGAAAAACAGATCGACGGGTGCGAAAGCGAGGGCGCACCGCAACAGTTCTTCCGTGGGGGAGAAGAAAAATGTCTTTGAAACTGGTTATGGCCATCGTCAAGCCGTTCAAGATCGACGAGGTCCGAGAGGCGCTGACCGGCCTCGGCGTTCAGGGAATGACGGTATCGGAGGTCCGAGGCTTCGGCCGGCAAAAGGGGCAGACGGAGATTTACCGGGGTGCCGAATACGAGGTCAGCCTGCTGCCCAAATCGAAGATCGAAGTGGTCGTGACGGACGACATGGTCGAACGCGTGATCGAAGCGGTTCGCGCCTCGGCCGAGACCGGTTCGATCGGCGACGGCAAGATTTTCGTTCTCGATGTTGGGCAGGCGGTCCGAATTCGAACCGGTGAAACCGGCGACTCGGCCATTTAAGGAGTTCTTGGTGATGGTTCATTTGGCAAAAGTATTTGGGCTTTTCGCGATCTCTCTCGTGCCCCTGGGCCTGTTGGGCGCCGAGGCGCACGCCCAGGAGGAATTGAACAGCGGCGATACGGCGTGGATGTTGACCTCCACGGCCCTGGTCCTGATGATGACGATTCCGGGGTTGGCCATGTTCTATGGCGGCATGGTCCGGCGCAAGAACGTGCTGGCGACGGCCATGCAGAGCTTCGCGACCTGCTGCCTGATGACCGTATTGTGGATGGTCATCGGCTACTCCATCGCCTTCGGCGACGGGGGTGGCCTCAATGCGTTTTACGGCGGGTTCGACCGTGCCTTTCTGGCTGGCATGGAGTCCGGATCTCTCTCGGGCACGATACCTGAATCGGTGTTCATGACCTTCCAGATGACCTTCGCCATCATCACCCCGGCCCTGATCACCGGCGCCTTCGCCGACCGCATGAAGTTCTCCTCCATGCTGTGGTTCCTGGGCCTGTGGATGGTGCTCGTCTACGCGCCGATCTGTCATTGGGTCTGGGGCGGCGGTTTCCTGGGCGATGACGGGGTTCTGGACTTCGCCGGCGGCACCGTGGTCCACATCAATGCCGGCGTGGCCGGCCTGGTGGCGGCGATCGTGCTGGGCAAGCGCAGTGGCTACGGCACCGAGAACATGGCGCCGCACAACCTCGTCCTGAGCGTGATCGGCGCCTCGCTGCTGTGGGTGGGCTGGTTCGGCTTCAACGCCGGCTCGGCGGTCGCCGCCGACGGTGCCGCTGGCATGGCCATGGCGGTCACCCAGATCTGCACGGCGACCGCGGCGCTTTCCTGGATGTTCGCGGAATGGGCCACCCGTGGCAAGCCGAGCATCCTGGGCATCGTCTCCGGCGCCGTCAGCGGCTTGGTGGCGATCACCCCGGCCTCCGGCTTCGTCGGTCCGGTGGGGGCGCTGTTCATCGGCATCGTGGCCGGGGTTGCCTGCTTCTGGGGCGCGACCAGCCTGAAGCGGATGGCCGGCTACGACGACTCGCTCGATGCCTTCGGCGTGCACGGCGTAGGCGGCATCGTCGGCGCGATCCTCACCGGCGTCTTCGCGGTCGAAGCGATCGGCGGGACGCCCGGCCTGATCGAGGGCAATGCCGGCCAGGTCGTGACCCAGCTCTGGGGCATCGTCGCCACGATCGTTTATTGCGGAGTTCTCACCTTCGTCATCCTCAAGGTCATCGACGCGGTCATGGGCCTGAGGGTGTCGAAAGAGGTCGAGATCGAGGGTCTCGACATCAACTTGCACGGCGAAGTGGTTCACTAGCCGACGCCTGCGACCAACCGGGGAGAGTCCTCCTCCTTCTCTCCCCACTCCCTTGGTCGACGGGGAGGTGTTCCTCCCGCCTCCCTTTCTTCGGCAAACTCGGGGGTGCCCCAGCGGCACCCCCTTTTTTTTTGTTCCAGAATGAGAAGCCGGCGGCAACGTCGCGAACGTCATACGTTCCGCCGAGCTTTTTGGATGTGCCGCACGGCCCGCGCCGACCGGGTCGGCGCGGGCGCAAAGGGCTCTCCGTTTTCCAGGGCGCTCCGGCTCCACCAGTACCGCCGCCAGCGCTGGCGCCTATTGGCGGCATGCGCTTCGTTCAAGAATTCATGCAGCCTTTCCAGAGCAACGAAATTGGCGAGATAGTTCATGCTTATCCTCCACCAGGGGATTGACGGGTGATCTGAAACGATCAAGAAAATGGAGGAACTGAATGCATTCAGATGTGGAATATAGCCGAAGTATCTTGATCGATCAAGAAGGTCTGTTAGTTTTCTTTTCCACAGCCACGAAACCGGCCCATCACGGGGGGTAAGATTTCCGGATGCATGCCGATGAAAAACCATGCGAACGCGCGCGGACGCTCGACGATCTGGCCAAGGCGGTGGGTGTGTCCCGCACCACCGCGTCGAACGCGTTCAACCGGCCCGAACAGCTCTCCGCCGAGCTCCGCGGCAGGATCCTGCGTACCGCCGAGGCGCTCGGCTACCCCGGACCGAACCCCATGGCCCGAATGCTGCGCACGGGGCGGACCGGAAGTATCGGCCTCCTGTTCGGCGACACCCTGCCCTATGCCCTCGACGACGATACCTCGATCGCGCTTCTCAAGGGGCTGGCGCGGGTCTGCGAGAAAAGGCGGTCCGGCCTCCTGCTCCTGCCGGTGATGGACGACGCGGCCGCCGCCCAGGCGGTTAGGGCCGCCGCGGTCGACGGGTTCATCCTCTATTGCTTGCCGGACGGAAGTCCCGTGGTTCCTCAGGTGCTGGAGCGGCGCCTCCCCGTGGTCACGGTCGATTCCGTGTCTGTCGAAGGCGTTCCGTCGATCAGTATCGACGACCTCGCCGGCGCGCAACAGGCTGCGGCCCATCTGCTCGAACTCGGGCATCGGCGGCTGGCAATCCTTAGCCTCGATCTGCAAACCGAGGAACATTTCGGAGTCGTGACGCGTCAAAGGAGGAGCGAGATCCACTATCGGCCGACGGCATTGCGGCTGGAGGGATATGGAGCGGCGATGCGGGAGAAGGGCCTCGATCTCCGGCGCGTGCCGGTTTTCGAGTGTCCGGGCAACAGCGAGGAGCACGCGCGCCGCGCGACTCTGGAATTGCTGGCGGGTCGGACGCCGCCGACCGGCATCCTGGCGATGAGCGACCGGTTTGCCATCGGTGCCTTCCAGGCGGCGTCGCAGCTCGGCCTTCAGGTCCCGAGGGATCTTTCGGTGGTCGGCTTCGACGACATTCCCCTGGCGGCCCGGTTTCGCCCGGCCCTCACGACCGTCCGCCAGCCCCTGGTCGAAAAGGGAGTCGCGGCGGCCGAGATGCTGCTGAAAAAAAGGACACCGGCAATCTCGCGCGTCCTTGAGACGCGTTTGATCCAGCGCGAGTCGACCGGCCCGGCGCCCGGGCGTTAGAGAATGTCCAGCACGCCTTCCGGCGGGCGGCCAAGGGCGGCCTTGCCCCCGGCGAGGACGATCGGACGCTCGATGACGATGGGATTGGCGGCCATGCCCGCGATCAGCGCGTCGTCGTTGAGGCTGGGGTCATCGAGCCCCGCCTCCTTGGCTTCCTTCTTGCGCAGCAGGTCACGCGGCCGCAGGCTCAGAAGGCCTAGGATGCGGCGCAACTCTTCGGCGGTCGGCGGGGTCTGGAGATACTCCACGATCTGCGGATCGATCCCGCGTTCCTCGAGCAGCGATAGCGTTTGACGAGATTTGCTGCAGCGTGGGTTGTGATAGATGACGACGGCCATGGCAGAGAGTCCCTTGCGAATTTCATTGCGCCCCGCGAGACGATGGGGTGAAGTTTCGCGATCCTGGCGCGATCTTGCAACTGCCGGATCGGCCATGTGCCAGGGGGGGGCGTGCCGGGGGCTTCTCTGGCCGAGACGACGGAATTTAAGGAAAATGACAATGGGAACCTGTGTCACAGTCCGCCGCCGGGGGCCGCTTGGGATACGGGTGCTGCCGATCCTGTTTCTCTGCTGTCTCGTCCTCGTCACTGGGACGGCGACGTCCGCCTCTGGCCAGGAGGTCACGGTCGAGGAGCTGGAGAGCCTTGTCACCACGATCGAGGACGAGACGAAGCGTCAGGAGCTGCTGTCCCAGCTTCGAGCCTTGATCGCCGCGCGCCAGGGTGCAGAGGAAGCGGCTCCGCCAGAGGGGTTCGGTGCCCGCCTGATCGCAGAGCTTTCGGCCAACGCGGCCGAGTCGGGGCAGGAACTCGTCGGCGGCCTCAAGCGGCTGGGGGATCTCCCGGGCCTGTGGGCATGGCTCGGCGACCAGGTTGGGGATTCGGAGTCGCGCCGGCTCTGGGGCGTCGCCCTCTTCAATCTCGTCCTGATCCTGACGGTCGGCTGGTTGGCGGAGAGGGTTGTCGCCCGCCTGCTGACACGCCCCCGATCCCATCTCGAGGGGCGCGAGACGGCCGGTCTGTTCGTGCGTATTCCCCTGCTCCTTGCGCGGGCCGTTCTCCAGATCGTTCCGCTCGCGGTCTTTGCCGGCGCCGCCTATGGCATGCTGCCCGTGATGCGGCCGTCCGAATCGACGCAGATCGTCATTCTTTCCGTCGTCAACGCCTATCTCTTGACGCGGCTTCTGCTGGTGGCGATGCGGCTGATTCTGGCGCCCGGCGCCGCGGGCCTGCGCCTCTTCCCCATGGACGGGGAGACCGCCAACTACCTTTTCATCTGGGCATCGCGGCTGATCGGGATCTCGGTGTTCGGCTACTACGCGGTGGAAGCGGCGCTTTTGCTCGGCCTGCCGCGCGGAGGCCACGCGGCTCTGCTCAAGCTGTTGGGTTTGCTCGTCGCCGTCCTGGTCATCGTCTTCCTGTCGCAGAACCGGACTGTCGTCGCCGGTTGGATCCGGGGCGAGGGGCGGGGCCGCCTGCGCCGGGCCCTGGGGGGACGGTTGCGCCAACGCCTCGCCGATGTCTGGCATGTTCTCGCCATCGTGTACGTGGCCGGCCTGTACGCCATCTGGGCTTTGGGGATCGAAGGCGGTTTCGAATACTTGATCCGGGCGACCGTTTTAACCGCCGTGATCCTGGTCGCCGCGCGGCTCGCCGCGCACGGCATGCGGCGCGCGGTGGAACGCGGCTTCACGGTCAAAGCCGATCTCAGAACCCGTTTCCCGACCCTGGAGGGCCGGGTCAACCGCTACATGCCCGTGCTGCACACCGTGCTGCGCACGGTCATCTATCTGATCGCCGGTATTGCCCTCCTCCAGGCCTGGGGGCTCGATGCGTTCGGCTGGCTTGAAAGCCCCTTCGGCCGGCGCGTCGTCGGCAGCGGCCTCAGCATCCTGATCGTTATCGTTATCGCCCTCGTCCTCTGGGAAGCGGTAAGCACGGCGATCGAGCGCTATCTCGGCCGTACCGATGCCGAAGGCAACCTGATCGAGCGCAGTGCCAGGGCGCGCACGCTGCTGCCGCTGGTGCGAAACGCGCTTCTGGTCATTCTGCTGGTCATGGTCACCCTGATCGTCCTTTCGGAGGTCGGCGTGAATATCGGCCCGCTGCTCGCCGGGGCGGGGGTCGTCGGCCTCGCCATCGGCTTCGGGTCACAGAAGCTCGTGCAGGACGTGATCACCGGCGCGTTCATGCTGTTCGAGGATGCGATTTCGGTGGGCGACGTGGTCAACGTCGCGGGAATCGGCGGCGTGGTCGAGCGGTTGTCGATCCGTTCCATCCGTCTCCGCGACCTGTCCGGCAACGTCCACACCATCCCCTTCAGCGCCGTCGACACGGTCACAAACATGACCAAGGATTTCTCCATGTATGTCTTCGAGGTCGGCGTCGCCTACCGGGAGAGCGTCGACGAGGTGATGGATGTCCTGCGGGAGATCGGGGCAGGCTTGCAGGAGGACACGGAGTACGGGCCGCTGATTCTCGAGCCGCTGGAGGTGCTGGGCGTCGACCAGTTTGCGGACTCGGCGGTCATCATCAAGGCACGCATCAAGACCCGCCCGATCAAGCAATGGAATGTCGGGCGCGAATTCAACCGTCGCATGAAAAACCGCTTCGACGAGCTGGGCATCGAGATTCCCTTCCCGCATACGACCCTCTATTTCGGGCAGGACAAGGACGGCTCGGCGCCGCCAGCCTTTGTCGATACCTCATCCAAGCGGCGACGGAAGCCCGCCGCACGCAAGGAAGTAAGTGGGGGCGAGCCTCCAGGCGCGGCCAAGGCAACGGGAACACCCGACGAGACCTCGGTACCGGACGGCTGACCTCCTTCATCCTTCGCCAGACAACATCGCGTCCAGATCGGCGACGGTCTCGGCCTCGATGACCCGCCGTGCGATATCATAGGAGAAGCCGGCTCGGGCGAGGGTGGCGAGGTCCCTTTCGCGATGGCTTTCGCGCTGCGCCGCCGCGCGGTGAGGACCCAGCCGGCGGCGCCGGGCGAGCGCCACGGCTGCCGCGAGTTCCAGGTCCTCGGTGTCCTCGGCGAGCGCGGCAAGGGCGCGGTCTATCGCGTCGTCCGCGACGCCCTTCTGGCGCAGGCCGGCGCGGATCATGCGCGTCGAGGCGCCGCGCCGGTGCAGGCTTCGGGCGCGCGCCTCGGCATAGGTTTGATCGTCCAACAGCCCGTTTTGTTCGAACCGGGCGACAATCGCATCGACGAGGGCCGCGCCTTCGGCCGGGTCCGTCCCGTGATGTCGGGCGGAGCGCGCGACTCGCCGGAGGAGCACGCGCCGCAGGTTCTCCGAGGAGGACGCGAAGCGCTGTAGGTAAAACAATGCCGCGTTGGTCAGCGAGGTTTCCGTCGCCTTCCGGGGCGCGCGCCGCCGCCGCTCGTCGCCCTCCGATCCCCGTCCGCTTTTATCCATTTTCTTTGAGCCCGTTGCCACTGCCGCTCTATATAACACCCGCGAGAGAAGAAAGCCGGGAAGGAGCCAGCATCATGCGGCAAGCCGAGACCATCAACTGGATCGGGCTGCAAACCCTCTACATGCGCGAAGTGCGCCGCTTCATGAAGGTCTATACCCAGACCGTGGTTGCGCCGGTCGTGACGACCCTGCTGTTCCTCGCGGTGTTCGCCCTGGCCATCGGGCGTGATCGGGCCGGCATCGGCGGTGTGTCCTATATCGAGTTCCTGGCGCCGGGTCTGATCATGATGGCGATCCTGCAGAATGCCTTTGCCAACACCTCCTCCTCCATCGTCATCGCAAAGGTGCAGGGCAATATCGTCGATACGTTGATGCCGCCGCTCAGCGCCCATGAGCTGACCTTCGGCATCGCCATGGGCGGCGCCACCCGTGGAATCGTCGTCGGCATCGTGGTCGCCTTGGCCATGGCCGTGGTCGTCGATCTCCATCTGAGCCATTGGTTCTTCATCGTCTTCCACGGAGTCGCGGCATCGGTGATGCTGTCCCTGCTCGGCACGATCGGCGGGATCTGGTCGGAGAAATTCGATCATATCGCCGCAGTCACGAATTTCGTGGTCACGCCGCTCTCCTTCCTCTCCGGCACCTTCTACTCCGTTGAGCGGCTGCCGGAGCTGTTCCAGACGCTCGCCCATTTCAACCCGTTCTTCTATGTGATCGATGGATTTCGCTACGGCTTCATCGGCCATGCCGACATGCCGGTCGCGCTTGGGCTGGTCGTGGTGGCGGCGACAGACGTCTTCCTGTGGTTCGTGTGCTACCGGATGTTCGCGACCGGCTACAGGCTGAAGGCGTGACCGAGGGCAGGGGCGGTCTTGGCAAGACCGGACGCCCCCGTCAGAATACGGTTTTGGGAGACCTCCGATGACGCCGCGGCCGAACACCGAGCCGGAAGTGCCCGATCCACTCAAGGCATGGGCGATCGAGCTGTTCGAGGAGCTGCGCCGGCAGTCCGGCGAGGGCGTCGGCATCAACCGGCCGACCTATGGTGCCGGCGAGACCCGGGCCATGGAGACCATCGCCGAAACGGCGCGAGGGGAAGGCCTGACCGTCGAGATCGACGCGGCAGCCAATGTCGTCATTACTCTTCCCGGCGAAGATGATGTCGCGCCGGCCGTGGCCTGCGGCTCGCATGTGGACTCCGTGCCCCAGGGCGGCAACTATGACGGCGCGGCCGGGGTGGTCGCCGGGCTTCTCGCCCTGGTTCGGGCCAAGCGGTCGAACGTCCGGCCGCCGCGCCCGCTCAAGCTGTTCGTCCTCCGCGGGGAGGAGAGCGCCTGGTTCGGCCGTGCCTATATCGGATCGAGCGCGCTCTTTGGCGGGCTTGCCGCCTCGGATCTGGAGCTGCGCCGCCGGGGCGCGCGGGAAACCCTGGCCGAGGCCATGGCCGCCTGCGGCGCCGACCTCATCCCCATACGCGCTGGGAACGCCTTGCTCGATCCCTCTTCCCTCGCCTGCTTTTTCGAGCTGCATATCGAGCAGGGACCGGTGATGGTGGCGCGCAAGGTGCCGGTCGGGCTGGTCACCGGGATTCGCGGCAATATCCGCCACCCCAACGCCGTTTGCCGCGGAAACGCGGGCCATGCCGGCGCGGTGCCGCGCTGGCTGCGCAATGACGCCGTATTCGCGCTGTCGGAGCTCGTCATGCGGCTCGACCAGCACTGGATGATTCTGCTCGAACAGGGCGAGGATCTGGTGGTGACGCTCGGTATCGTCGGCACCGATCCGGCCGAGCACGCCATGAGCCGAATTCCGGGAGAGGTCGATTTCAGCCTGGAGTACCGGAGTCAGTCGGCCGAAACCATGGATGGCTTCGCCGGTATCCTCGAAGAGGAAATGGACATCGTCGGCCGCAACCGCAGGGTCGCGTTCGAGCTAGGACCCGCGATCCCGACGCCGCCGGCGCGCACCGACGAGGTTCTCTTGGAACACCTTGCCGCGCTTTGCCAAGAAACCGCAATTCCGTTCGAGAAGCTGCCGTCGGGAGCCGGTCATGACGCCGCGGTTTTCGCCAATGCCGGCATTCCCACCGCGATGGTTTTCATCCGCAACGAGCACGGCTCGCACAATCCGGATGAAGCCATGGCGTATGACGATTTCTTTTCCGGGGCGCAGCTGTTGTACGACGCCCTGCTCACGGCGCCGGAGGTTCTGCCATGACTGACAGTCAGCTTGCCGAGACCACGGCCCAGATCCTTCTGGACACCGACTGCGTGTTGTTCCGGCCGCAGGAGCCGTTCTTCTTCTCCTCGGGCTGGGCAAGCCCGGTCTTCGTCGATGTCAAGCGCCTGATCTCCTATCCGTTGGCCCGAAACACCCTGATCGAACTGGCCGTGCAAAAGATCCTGGCCACGCTCGGCTATCAGGCGTTCGACGTGATCGCCGGCGGCGAGGTCGCGGGCATTCCCTTCGCCGCGATGGTTGCCGACCGCCTCAATCTTCCTCTGGTCGTGGTCCGCCGTCAGGCCAAGGGATACGGGCCGAAGGCGCAGCTCGAAGGCCATCTGGAGCCTGGGAAACGTGTGCTGATGGTCGAGGATCTGACGACGGACGGCCGTACGAAAGGCGTGTTCTGCGACGGTCTGCGCCGGGCCGGGGCCCACGTCAGCGACGCCTTTGTCATCTTCAAATACGGGATCTTCGACGTGGTCGTTCGCAACCTCGACGCGCGGGGGGTGACGCTGTTCTCGCTGGCCACCTGGGACGACGTGATCCGCGTCGCCCACCGCCGCGGCGCGCTGGATGGCGAGACGTTGAAAAAGATCGAGGGCTATATCGCCGACCCCATCGCCTGGTCGGAGGCCCATGGTGGTGCGGGGCCGGCCGCGGCGGCCGGTTCCGCGACCTGAAATCGCCGCGTTGACTTCGCGGGTCGGGCTATCGATACTCTGCGCCTTCCGAAATCCGGGGCACTGCCCCCTAACCTCAAGAGGAGTCCGATGATTTCCGCGGTCATGCCCAACTACGCCCGCAAGGATCTGGCCTTCGTCCGGGGCGAAGGCGTCTATCTTGTGGACGGGCAGGGCCGACGATATCTGGACTTCTGCGCCGGGATTGCGGTGACGGCGCTGGGGCATTGCCATCCCCATCTGGTGGAGACGCTGCAGGCCCAGGCCGGCAAGCTGTGGCACTGCTCCAACCTCTACCAGATTCCGGAACAGGACCGGCTGGCCGAACGCCTGGTTGATGCGACCTTCGCCGACTCGGTCTTTTTCTGCAATTCGGGCGCGGAGGCGGTCGAATGCGGCCTCAAGCTCGTCCGCAAATACCAGGATGATCACGGCGCGCCCGAGCGCTACCGCATCGTCACCTGTGCCGGCGGCTTCCACGGCCGCACGCTGGCGACCATCGCCGCCGGCGCCCAGGCCAAGCATACGGCCGGTTTCACGCCCCTGCCCGAGGGCTTCGACCAAGTCGCGTTCGGCAATCTTAATGAGCTGAGGGCGGCGATCACGCCGGAAACCGCGGCGATCCTGGTCGAGCCCGTGCAAGGTGAGGGAGGTGTCCGACCCGCGACCCTGGACTATCTGCGCGAGCTTCGGCGGATCGCCGACGAGTTCGGCGTGCTGCTGTACTTCGACGAGGTGCAGACGGGCGTTGGGCGGACCGGCAAACTCTTCGCCTATGAATGGGCGGGGATCGAGCCCGACCTGTTGTCGGTCGCCAAGGGGTTGGGCGGCGGTTTCCCGGTCGGCGCCTGCCTGGCCAAGGAGCATGTGGCGGCCTCGCTGACGCCGGGCAGCCACGGATCGACCTTCGGCGGCAATCCGCTGGCGATGGCGGTGGGAAACGCCGTCCTGGATGTTCTGCTGGCCGACGGTTTTCTGGATGCGGTCGACGCCAAGGCGCGTATCCTCTGGCGCCGACTGGAGAAGGTGGTGGTGTCGCATCCCCGAATCTTCAAGGGCCTGCGCGGAGCCGGGATGCTTCTCGCCTTGGAATGCGAGGTCGAGAATACCCGTATCATCGATCGCTTGGAGGAAAGCGGCCTGCTGGCCGTCGCTGCCGGCGACAACGTGGTGCGGCTGGTGCCGCCATTGATCATTGAGGAGCAACATATCGACGAGGCCGTGAGCGTGATCGACCGGGTCTCTGCCGAGCTAGAGCATGTCTCGTCCATATAGACCCATTCTGATGGCGTCGCGGCGGCTCAGCCCGTCAGGCGTCCGGCGAAGCGCGATGCGACCCCATCGGGCGAGCCGGACAACGCCGCGGATGGCCGCCGCGGCCCACCCCTTCGGGGCAGGCGGTTTCGGGCCGTGGACGGCGTCGGACGCCTTGACCGTAGTCCCCGATACGCTCGGCGGCGTCCTCCTGGCCAAGGCCCGAAACCGTTCTGTCAGAATGAATCCATATGGACGAGACATGCTCTTGCCAAAGCGGAAACCTGAACGATGACTGAAATCAAACATTTCCTGGACCTCGACGCCTTCGACGAAACCACCCTGCGGGAGATGCTGAGCCTGGGGGCGACCTACAAGAACGGCGACGCCGCCAACGCCAAGCCGCTGGCCGGCCGAACCCTGGTCATGATCTTCGAGAAGCCGTCCACGCGAACGCGCGTTTCCTTCGAGGTCGGCATGCAGCAGCTGGGCGGCCATGTGATCGTCCTCAGCGGCGGCGATTCCCAGCTCGGGCGCGGCGAAACCATCGCCGATACGGCGCGTGTTCTCTCCCGCTATGCCGACGCGATCATGATCCGCACCAGCAGGGCCGAGCGGCTTATGGAGCTCGCCGAGGCGGCGACAATTCCCGTGATCAACGGCCTGACGGACGACTCCCATCCTTGCCAGTTGATGGCCGACATTATGACCTTCGAGGAACATCGTGGTTCGATCCGCGATCGGGTCGTCGCCTGGTGCGGTGACGGGAACAACGTTGCGGCGTCCTTTGTTCATGCCGCCGTGCGTTTCGACTTCGAGCTCAGACTGGCCTGCCCGGAGGCGCTGCTGCCGTCGAGCGAGCTGCTGGCGTGGGCCAAGGCCGAGGGCGGGCGAATCCGCATCGTCGACGACCCGGCGACGGCGGTTGCCGGCGCCGACGCCGTGGTGACCGACGCCTGGGTATCGATGGGGCAAGAGAGCGAGGGCACCCGACACAACGTCCTGGCGCCGTATCGCGTCGACGAGAAGCTGATGGCGCTGGCCAAGCCGGATGCCCTGTTCCTTCACTGCCTGCCGGCCCATCGCGGAGAGGAGGTGACGGACGAGGTGATCGACGGGCCGCATTCGGTGGTCTGGGACGAGGCCGAAAACCGCCTGCATGCCCAAAAAGGCGTGCTCGCCTGGTGTCTGAGCTGACATCTGTTCGTGACAGCGCATATCGGATCGACCAGGAAACACGGAATGGAGGAGAGTCGCACCGCGCCACGCTGGCTTCGTCCGATGGTGGATTACGGCCCGCTGGTCGCGTTTTTCGGCACCTACTTCAAGTTCGACCTGTTCGTGGCCACGGCGGCGCTGATGGCGGCGACCGCCATGGCCGTTGCGCTTTCACTCATTTTCGAGCGGCGCGTGCCGACCATGCCGCTGGTCACCGCGGCGGTTGTCGGCGTGTTTGGCGGGCTTACGCTGTGGCTCCAGGACGACACCTTCATTAAGATGAAGCCGACCATCGTGCAGGTTCTGTTCACTGCGGTCCTGTGGGGTGGGCTTCTGTTCGATCGGCCGCTTTTGAAAAACCTTCTCGGGGCCACCATTTCTATGGATGCCGACGGGTGGCGAAAGCTCACGGCCCGCTATGGCGGCTTCTTTCTGGTTATGGCGGGGCTCAATGAAATTGTGTGGCGAACCCAGAGCACGGATTTCTGGGTCAGCTTCAAGGTCTTCGGCATCGTCGGCCTGACCCTGCTTTTTGCGATCTCACAGGTTCCGATCATGACCCGACATCGTCTGCCGAGCGAGGATGCGGAGGCCGATCTCGGGACTAAGTCCGGGCCGGACCGCGGACGCTGAGATGGTTGCGTCCTCTTCGTTCGAGGATCTGGTGCAACCGTTCCAGATCGAGGCGCTGGGGTTGCGTGGCCGGTTCGTGAGACTCGGACCGGCCCTCGACGCCATCCTCGCGCCGCACCGCTACCCGGAAGCAGTGGCCGAAATGATGGGCGAAACCCTGGCGCTGACTGCGGCGCTCGCCAACGCGCTGAGGTTCCAAGGTGAATTCAAGCTGCAAACGCAAGGCAACGGTCCGCTGAACCTCATGGTCACCGACGTCACCCACACCGGCGACATGCGGGGGTATGCCCGTTTCGACGCGAGCGGGGTTGCCGCGGCCGAGAACGCCAGCCAAGCGCCGGTACCGAGGCTGCTGGGAGCCGGCCGGCTGACGGTGACCGTCGATCACGGCCCCAGCGCCCATCGCTATCAAGGCATCACCGAGCTCACGGGGTCACGCATCGCCGACTGCGCGCATCACTATTTTCGCCAATCCGAACCACTGGAGACGGCCATCAGCTTGGCTGCCACCAGCCACAAGCAGGGCCCGGCCCGGTCGGCCGCTCTGATGATCCAACGGCTCACCCCCGACGACTCGGATCTGGAGCCGGCCTCGGATGACGCGGAGGACGACTGGCGCAAGGCGGTGGTGCTGACCAGCAGCGTGACCACCGACGAAATGCTGGATCCCCAGCTGCGACCGGCGCAGCTTCTCTATCGTCTGTACCATGAGGACGGTGTTCGTCTCTTTCGGACGCGACGATTGCGCCAGGGGTGCCGCTGCTCGCGGCGAAAGGTGGCGAACACCCTGGCGGCCTTCCCAAGGGAAGATCTCGCGTCGATGGTTGTCGACGGCAAGATCACGGTGACCTGTGAATTTTGCAAGAAGACGTACGACTTCGACCGCCGCGATCTTGACGACATGCCTTGAAGCAGGTTGGGCTGCGTGCCAAAATGGGTCTCGCCATGATCAACATTCCCCGTTTTCCCATCGCCGCTTTCGTTGCCTTGATCATGCTCGCGGGCTGCGAGAGCTCGGTCGGCCTCCCGAAATATCCGGAGATTACCTTCGGTCACCTGCCCATGCTGGGCCTTAACGTGGCCCGGATCGAGGTTGTCGACGAGTATCAGGCGTCGCTGCAGGCGCCCCATGTCGACCACCTGTTCCCGATCCCGCCGGAGAGGGCGTTGGAGCGCTGGCGCGCCGATCGCCTGGTGGCCAAGGGCACGGGTGGCGTTGCCCGCTATACGATCATGAACGCGGCGGCGACCGAAACCGCGTTGCCGACCACGGGTGGCGTTACGGGCGCTTTCAAGACGGAGCCGGCGGAACGGTACGAGGCCAAGGTATCCGCCAAATTGGAGGTGTTCGACGACCAGGGATTCCGGCGCGCCTTCGCGACGGCACAGGCAAGCCTGGCGCGGGGAATTGTCGAGGGCGCGACGCTCAACGAGCGGGAAGAGCTGTGGTTCAAGCTGACGGAAGACCTGATGCAGACCTTCAACGCGGAATTCGAGAAGAATATCCGCGAGCATCTCGGTGGCTATCTGTTGTAGCGCCACGAGCGGGGCGCGGCTGATGCCGGCGCCTTCCCAACAAGGCCATGACCGGCGAAGCCGATACGCACTCCCGTCGTTGGCGTTCTTTCTGTTCGCCACCCTTGTGCTAGCCGGTTGTTCTCCCGCGAGATGGTCGGAGTCCGCCAAGGTCCTCGCCGATGTCGACGCTGGCTGGGCGCCGAGCGAGCTCAAGGCGGAAACGCCTAAGCCCGAACGGCACGGCTTGCGTTTTGCGATGGACGGCCGAACCTATGCCGGGGACATTTACGTGCCGGGTGAGCCTTCGCGGGCCGCGATGGTCCTGGTTCCGGGGGTCAGTCCACAGGGCAAGGACGATCCACGGCTTGTGGCCTTCGCCAACACGCTGGCGCGGGCTCGCTTCAGGGTACTGGTTCCCGACCTTCCCAATCTCCGCGAGCTTCGGGTGCGGCCCGGCGACGCCCAGGCCATCGCAGACGCCAGCCGTTGGTTCAGGGAGGAACTCGAGCCGGAACATCCCCTTGGCGTGACCGCCATCTCCTATGCCGTGGGTCCGGCCGTGGGCGCGTTGTTTGAACCCGATACGGAGGCGGCCGTCGATTTCGTCGTCGCCGTGGGCGGGTATTACGATCTTACGGCCGTCGTCACCTTCGTCACCACCGGAGGCTTCCGCGCGACGGACGGCGAGCCCTGGCGCCACCGCGATCCCAACCCGTACGGCAAATGGGTGTTCCTGCGCTCTAACATCGCGCAGTTGGAGAGCAGCACCGACCGGATGCTTCTCGACGGGCTGGCCAGGACCAAGCTGCAGGATCCGGCGGCCGATGTGAGCGAGTTGGTCGACCGGCTGAGCCCGGAAGGGCGGGCTGTCTATGCCTTGCTCGACAACCGCGATCCCGACCGCGTGTCAGGGCTGATTGCGGCCCTTCCCGAAGGCGTGCGCCGGGACTTCAGGGATCTCGATCTGGCCAAGCGCGACGTCAGCCGGCTCGGCACGCGCTTCGTTCTCATCCATGGCCGTGACGACCCCGTGATGCCCGAAACCGAGAGCGTCAAACTGGCCGAGGCGCTACCCGGGGATCGGGCGCGGCTCTATCTCGTCGACAACCTCAACCATGTCGAGCCGGAGCCCGTTGGCTTCGCCGACAAGATCACGCTCCTGCGCGCGATCCATGCCGTGCTGAGCCTGCGCGACGAGGAGCGGAGTGTTGGCCCCATCAAGTGATGAGGCGCCCTCAGCGCAGCCATCAAGGGAGGTCGGCGAGCACGACCTCCGCGTCTTCGAGGACCGTGATCGCCAGCGTGGAATCCTCTGAAACGGCGGTTCCGGCACGTACCGGCACGACCTCGAAGGGGGTGACGTCGATCATCTCGAGCTCCTCGAAATGCGATGGCGTGCTCAGAACTCCCGACCGATGCGGGCGTCGAGCGAGGCCCGGCCAGCGCCCCGGAAGACGATCGCCAGAGCCAGGCAGGCCCACATCAGCGGGTACTCATAGCCGCCATTGCTCCAAAAGAGGCCGTTGGCCAGATGCACCTTGAAGGCGGCGACCAGCATGAGGATCGTGGTCGCCGCCGCGACCGGCCGCGTCCACAGGCCGAGCACGAGCAACAGGCCGCCGAAGAACTCGGTCGCGCCCACCAGATAGGCCAGCGGGAGCGCCGGCTCCAAGCCAATCTGGCTGAAGAAGCCGGCCGTCTGCGCGATATCGCCGCCCCACCAGCCGAATAGCTTCTGGGCGCCATGGGGCATCATCCACAGGCCGGTGACGGCCCGCACCAGCGGCCAAGACCAGCCCGAGAGGGCCTCGTAGAGTCCAGCCAGCGCGGGGATGTATGGACGTGGCGCCGATGTGTGTTCGACGTTCATAGTGCCGCCCTCCGCTTCAGATCGTGGATATTGGCCGCTCCAAGACGCTCGCGGCCGTGGGGCTCTGCGAAATCGATGTCGGGCCCCTTGGGCACAACACCGGTCGGATTGATCGTACGGTGGCTGCCGTAGTAGTGGCCCTTGATGTGATCCATATGCACGGTCTCGGCGACACCCGGAATCTGGTAGAGCTCGCGCGTATAGGCCCAGAGGTTGGGGTAGTCGGCAAGCCGGCGCTTGTTGCATTTGAAGTGGCCGTAGTAGACGGGATCGAAGCGGAGCAGCGTGGTGAACAGCCGCCAGTCCGCTTCGGTGAGGCGGTCGCCGACGAGATAGCGCTGACCGGCAAGACGTGCCTCAAGCCGGTCGAGGGCGCCAAACAAAAAGTCGAAGGCCTCCTCGTATGCCTCCTGGGAGGTGGCGAAGCCGGCGCGATACACGCCGTTGTTGACGGTTGCGTAGACCTCCGCGTTGATCGCGTCGATTTCGTCGCGCAGCGCTTCGGGATAGAAGTCGAGCGAGGTGTCGGCGCCGAGATGGTCGAACTCGCGATTGAACATGCGGATGATCTCGGCCGATTCATTGTTGACGATCGTCCCCGATTGCTTGTCCCAGAGGACGGGCACCGTCACCCGGCCCGTGTAGCGCGGATTGGCCTTACGATAGACCTCGTAGAGATAACGGCTGTTGTTGACGGCATCGCCATCCGGGGCGAAGGACCAGCCGTTCTCAAGCATCAGCGGCTCGACGACCGACACCGAGATGATGTCCTTCAGCCCCTTGAGGCTGCGGAAGATCAGGGTGCGATGCGCCCAGGGACAGGCATGGGAGACGTAGAGATGGTAGCGGCCGGATTCGGCCTTGAAGCCGGTTCCGCCATTGGCCGAGACCCAATTGCGAAAGGCGCTACCCTGGCGCACGAACCGCCCCTTGGTCTGTTTTGTGTCGTACCAGCGGTCCTGCCAGACACCCTCGACGAGCAAACCCATGATGTTTTCTCCGTTCAAGAATAGGTGGTGGCTACGCGGCCAGCTTGGCGGCGATTTCCACGACATGCCGGCCCTGGAAGCGGGCGAGATCCACCTCGTTGGCGCTCGGCTGGCGGCTGCCGTCGCCGCCAGCAATGGTCGTGACGCCATAGGGTGAACCGCCGGAGATCTCGTCCAACGTCATCTGTCCCTGCGCCGAATAGGGCAGGCCGACGATCACCATGCCATGATGCAGAAGGGTCGTGTGAAAGGAGGTGATGGTCGTTTCCTGGCCGCCATGCTGCGTCGCCGTGCCGGCGACCGCGCGGGCGCCCTTGGCTATGGCCTCGACCATGGTTTCGATATGTCCGTAGCTGCTGTAGTAGAGAACCAGAACCTTGGTCATCTCTCGAATCTCCTGGTTTTTTATCCGCCGGAACCCCGGCGCCTGCTCGCGAGATGGGGATGGAGATTCCGTGGACAATCGCAGGTTTGAGAACAACATTGTTTCCAGAAGAGAAACAATTCGAGGCCATGCATGGAACCCTATGCCGGCATCGCGGTCTTCACCCGCGTGGCGGAGACGGGCAGCTTCTCGGCCGCGGCGCGCGATCTCGGCCTTTCCAAGTCGGCGGTGAGCAAGCGCGTCGCCGCCCTTGAGAACCGTCTCGGCGCGCGCCTGATCAACCGCACGACACGGCGGCTCAGCCTCACCGAGGTTGGCGCGGCGTTCTATGAGCGCGCGGTCCGCATTCTCGCCGAGATGGAGGAGGCCGAGCAGGCGATCTCCCGCCTCCATGGGGAGCCCCGTGGCACGCTCAGGGTCAATATGCCGATGTCCTTCGGAATCGGCCATGTGGCCCCGGCGCTGGCCGATTTCATGGCCCGCTATCCGGATCTCCGGGTGGCGATGGAGCTGACGGACCGCCGGGTCGACCTGATCGAGGAAGGGGTCGATCTCGCGATCCGGATCGCCGAGCTCCCGGATTCCAGCTTCGTCGCCCGGCGACTCGCGCCTGCCCGCCGGGTCGTCTGCGCCAGCCCGGACTACTGGCAGCGCCGTGGCCGGCCCCGGCACCCGACGGACCTCGCGGACCACAGCTGCCTTATCTACACCTATCTGTCGGCTCTGTCGGCGCAGCGCGAATGGCGGTTCAAGGGACCCAAGGGGCCCGTCTCGGTGCACGTCTCGGGCTGTCTTGAGGCGAACAACGGCGACGCGCTGCGCGACGCGGCGCTCGCTGGGCTTGGCGTCTATCTGGCCCCGACCTTCATCGTCGGCGACGATTTGTGGGCCGGGCGGCTGGAGGAGGTGCTCTCCGACTATGAGGACTCGCGGCTCTCGGTCTACGCCGTCTATCCCCATCGACAGCATCTTTCGGCAAAGGTCCGCGCCTTCGTCGACTTCCTGGTCGAGCGCTTCGGGCCAGAGCCCTACTGGGATCGCGCGTGAGGTCTACCGCCCTTCGCGCCACCAGGCGATGGTAAGACCGCCAAGCATGAGCAAAAGCGCCAGAACCCAGGGCAGCAGCGTGGCCTGATTGATGCCGGTGACGAGCTCGGCGCCGTTGCGCACGAGCCCGATCCATCCACGCCCGGCGGTATCGCGGCCAGGTTGGGTGCGCCGGATTTGAGGCAAGGTTTCGTCGGCGAGCCAGGTGAACCCGCCACCCGAGGCCTCCACGAGCGGGGCGAGGCGGTCCTCGGTGCCGCGCAGGTCGGCCAGCTCCGGCGCGTTGAGGGCACCGACGGCGGCCAAGGTCACCCGTTCGCCGTCCTCGACGCGGTAGAGACCGGGTTCGGTCACGGGCAGGGTCACGGTCGCCAAGCCGTTCGCGTCCGCCGATAGATCGATGGTCTCGGTCGCGCCGGAGGGCGAGGTCACGATGACGGATGCGGCCCCCGGATCGAGGCTGCGGCGCTCGATTGTCAGGCGGCCGTCACGGGCCACGGCACGCAAGGCTTCCTCTTCGAGATCGGGCTCCTTCATCAGCCAATGGGCGAGACGGCGGATGACCTCGGCATGGGGGCCACCGCCTTCATAGCCGCGTGCCCACAACCATATATGGTCGCTCATGACCTGCGCGACACGCCCCTCGCCGACGCGGTCGAGGATCATGACCGGGGCGCTGCCGTAGCCGTTGAGAAGCACGACGCCACGGCCGGCGGTCGTCGCCTCGATCTGTCGGAACCAGCGGCCCCAGGTCGGCTCCCCGTCACGCTCGCGGATGAGATCGGAGGTGACTGGGTGGCGCCGGCCGTCATCGGTCGCGAGAGGCCGGAAGCCACCCTCATGGACTTCTCCAGACGGCTCCGCGGGAAGAACATTGGACAGCGGTGTCCGATACAGGCTGCGCATGCCGGCGAACTCCGGCCCGACGGCGAGCAGGACGGCGCCGCCCTCGCGCACGTAGTTGCCGATATTCTCGAAATAGGTTGGCGGCAGCACGTCGCGCACGATATAGCGGTCGAAGACGATGAGATCGAAATCGTAGAGCTTTTCCTCGAACAGCTCCTGAACCGGAAACGCGATCAGGGCGAGCTCGCGGAGCGGGGTGAAGTCGTCCTTCTCCGGCGGTCGCAAGATAGTAAAGTGCACGAGATCCACCGCCGGGTCCGACTTGAGCAGGTTGCGCCAAGTGCGCTCGCCGGCATGGGGCTGTCCCGAAACCAGGAGCACGCGCAGCCGGTCGCGGACCCCGTTGACGTTGACGACGGCCCGGTTGTTGAGGGTCGAAAGCTCCTCCTCCATGGCCTCGACCTCGATCTCGACCACGGTCGGGCCGGCATGCTCCAGGGGCATGCTGATCTGATTGCGCACGCCGACCGGGACCATGTCCTCGGCGATGACCTCACCGTCACGCCTGAGCTCGATTCGCGCCGTGCCCGCCGCGCCTTCGGCATCCGCCGGATGATCCTCGATGCGATAGGCGATGGAGATTTCCTTGTCGACGATGCCATAGCTGGGGACCGTCTCGATGATCAGTTGGCGATCCCGCTCCCCCCGGTCGCCGGTGAGGAACACATGCACCGGACCCTGCACCGTCGCGGCCGCCTCCCCCTCCGGAGCATCGTGGGCCTGCCCGTCGGTGATCAAGATCGCGCCGGCGAATCGTCCCGCCGGAACCTCGGCAAGGGCTTTGTTGAGGGCCGACATCAGCGGCGTTCCCTCGCTCCCGTCGGCACCGGCGCCGCCCGCCTCGCGGACACGGACTTCAAGATCATCGACCCCGGCGAGACGTTCCTCGAGATCCTCGCGCGCGGCGGTCAGGCGGGCTCGGCGTTCGCCCACCGACTGGCTGGGAGAGGTGTCGGCGATGATGACGGCCACGTCCGGCTGCGCGTCCGTCTCTTCCTGCACCAGCCGCGGGTTCAATAAGGCGAGCGTCAGGACAGTGAAGGCGATGGTTCGCCAGAGGATGCCGCGTGCGCGCCGGAACGCCGCGAAGAGCAGGAGGAAAGCGGCAACCGTAGCCAGCCCGATGATCGCCGGCCAGGGAAGCAGAGGCGCGAAAGCTATGCTGCTGCTCATAGGCCGAGCCTTTCCAGAATGGCGGGAAGGTGAACCTGATCCGCCTTGTAGTTGCCGGTCAGCGCATACATGATCAGGTTGATGCCGAAGCGATAGGCCATTTCGCGCTGGCGTTCGCCCCCCGGCACCACGGCGAACATGTGACGCTGGTACTCGTCCATGGCCCAGGCGCCGGCCCAGTCATGGCTCCCCGCGACGACCGTGGATACCCCGTCATTGATGCGCTCGCCGGCTTGCTCGACCCACAGCAGACTCCCGGTCCAGCGACCCGGAAAATCCCGCATCAGATAATAGGACCGGGTCAGGACATGTTCCGAATCGACGGGAACGAGGGGCGGCAGCTCAAGGCTGTCGGCGAGACCGCGGAGCGCGTTCATCGATACGGTGCCGTTCGGGTCGCGGGTATCGAAGAGGATCATCCCCCCGGCCGCCAGATACTCGCGAAGCCGTGCCACCGCGTCTGGCGAAGGGGCGCCCTGCTCCGTCACCGGCCAGTAGAGCAACGGAAAGAACAGCAGCTCGTCGGTTTCCGGATCGATCCCAACCGGCGGGCCGAGCTCGACCGCCGTCCGCCGGTTGACGATGACGCTGAGACCGTGAAGGCCCGCACGGCTGACCGAATCGATGTCGTCGTCTCCCGACGCGACGAAGGCCAGGCGAGTGGTCAGGCTGGCCTCCAAGGCGAACTGGTCGCCGCCCAGCTGATCCAGGGATTGGGCCTGGGCCGCGCCATTGAACAGCACGACCGCGAGAATGGCCGCTCCGGCCGCCACTGAGGGCCGGAAACGCAAGAGGCCGCGCATTGCAAGGCTGGCGATATAGTCGAGCAGCGCGAGAAGGAACGCGGCGGCCAGAAGCCAGGGCTTGAGGCTGAGCTCGGGCGCCTTGTCGTAGCCGGAAACCTCGACGCCGGAGGGCATGCTCGGCAAGGGGCGCAGTTCATCGAGCTGGGGGGCAAGGTTCAAGGCCCGGCGCGCATCTTCCTGCCCGTAATAGCCGGGAGGATTCACCGCCGAGACCCGGGTTTCGGTGAAGACGTCGCCGGAAATCGCGAGGGTGTCGGCCGGCGCCGGCCCCAGACGGCCGAAACCGTCCAGCACTTCCACGGGAGGCAGCGGCGTCGCGTCGGGTGAGGCCACGGCGCCCTGGCTCAGGGTAACGATGCGGCGAAGCATATCGACGAACAGACCCGAGATCGGCAGATTGGACCAATCCGAATTGGCCATCGTGTGCACCAGGATCAACCAGCCTCGCCCGCTTTTTTCGGCCGTGACCAGCGGCGTCCCATCGCTGAGGCGCGCCCAGGTTTTTTCCGCCAGATCGAGCGATGGCAAGGCGAGCACCTGACGCTCGACGGTCACGTCTTCGGGGACGGCCAGGCCATGGAAAGGGCTGGCCGGTTCGAACGGAGCCAGGGTTGCCGGCTCCTGCCAGGACAGAGCGCCGCCCAGTGTTCGTCCTCCATCGCGCAGCATCACCGGAAGCAGGGCCTGCGGATCGGTGTTTGCCGCGCCCTCGGCGAGACGCGGGCCGGCGAAGCGCAACGCCACGCCGCCCTCGCCGATCCAGGCGGCGATCCGTTCGCGGTCGGCATCGGACAGCGGGCTCATATCGGCAATGACGATCACCGCCAGTTCGCGGCCGAGCAACTCCTCGACCGGTCCGCGCCGAACCTCCGTGAACGGCTGCAGCGCCTTGTGCACGTAATAGAACTCGCTGAGGAGAGGTTGCGGGTCGGCATTCCGCTCCGCCGTTACCAGGCCGACCGGGCGGCGACGCCACCGCTCGTCAAGAAGGGCGACCGCCCCGGCCGTCGTCTGATCCTCGATCTCCAAGCGCGCCAGTCGGTTGCGAAGCTCGGACGGCAGACTCAGGGTGAGTGCGGTCTCCAGGTCTCCGGCCTCGAAGCGGGTCGATTGACGGGCGAGCAAGGTGCCGTCATCCCCATAGGCGCGGATCCAGATTTCCGCGTCGCCTCGACCGTTGGGGCGCGTCGCCGAGGCGATCAGATCGTCGCCCTCGGCCACCGGCGGTTGGAGGAGCGCGACCAGATGCCCGGGTCCCTCCCGAAGAACCCTTAGCGGGCCAAACATCCGCAAGCCGCTGACGAAGTCGTAGGTATCTCCCTCGACGAGGCCGTCACCGAGCCACACCACATCCCCCGCCGGCGCCTCGGCCAGGGCGGCGCTGGCGCGAAGGCTTTCGAGCACGCCGGCCCGATCCGTGGGCCAGGGCTGCGGCCGGATCGCTTCGGCCCGGGTCCGCGCCTCGTCCGCAGACAGCAGGTCGACCGCGGGGAAGCGCCCCTCGGGCCCCGGAGCCGTGGGCATGAGGACAACGGCGCGCTCGGCTCGGCTCGACTCGTCGATCAGATCGGACATCATGGCCTGCCGCGCCGGCCAGTCGCGGGCGGAGGCCCAGCCATTGTCCACGACCAGGACGAGCGGGCCCTGCCCCCTCAGACCCTGTACCGCGTTGAACAACGGATCGGCCACCGCGAAAATGAGCAGCACCGCGATGGTCATGCGGAGGATGAGAAGCCAAAGCGGCGATTTCGCGGCGCTTTCCTCGCGCGTGGCCAGGTTGAGGAGGATACGCAGCGGGGGGAAACGCAGCCGCCGGGGCGCCGGCGGCGTGATCCGCAGAAGCCACCACAAGACCGGCAAGCCGATGAGGGCGGTCAATGCCCAGGGTGCGACGAAGCTTAAGGTGCCCAGGGTCCACATGGCTCACACATCGGGTATTTCTGACAGGGCAAGGAAAAGGGACAGGAGCGGGGTTTGCGGCGGTCGGTCGGTCCGATGGGTCGTAAAGGTCCAGCCGACCTGGCGGGCCAGCGCCTCGAGCCCCCGGTGATGGCGTGTCATTTCCTCGCGATAGTCGACACGAATCGATTCGACCCGCCCGAACAGGATGTCACCCTCCTCCTCCGGCCCCTCGAAACGAACCCTTCCTCCAAATGGAAGGGTCTCCTCCGCCGGATCCAGGACTTGCAAGAGATGGCCGCGAAGAGATCTCGATGCGAGGGCACCGACCGTGGCCCGTAGGTCCTCGAGAGGCACGAGGAAATCCCCGATGAGGATGACCCGAGCATGGCGAGGAAGCCGCTCGCCCACGGGCAGGCTGCCGGTGGAGGCCTGGCCGCCTTCGATCAGCGCCGCGAGACGGTTCAGCGTGATTCGGCCGGAGCTGGGTTTCATCCCCGTACCGAGAAGGGCCACCCGTTCGCTCGCGCGCAGCAGCAACGAAGCCAGGGCGAGGGTCACGAGGTCTGCCCTGTTCGCCTTCGTCGGAAGCGATCTTGCCGACCGGTAGTCCATGGATGGCGAGGCGTCCCGCCACAGCCAGACACTTTGCGCCGCCTCCCATTCCGTTTCCCGAACATAGAGGGGATCCGCCTTGGCCGATTGACGCCAATCGATCATCTGAGCGGAGTCGCCGCCCTGATACCGCCGAAACTGCCAGAACGTCTCGCCGGTGCCGACGCGGCGCCGGCCATGGACGCCCTGGGCCACGGTCGCGGCGACCCGCTCGGCCGCGACCAGTAGCGGCGGCAGCGTTGCCGCCAGGCCCTCGGCTTCGTGGTGGACGGCACGTCGACGCGAGGATGTGTCGGAACTACTCAAGCGATCGTCTCGCAGAGCTTGTCGATGATCTCACCGACGCCAACGCCCTCCGCCCGCGCCGCGAAGGTCAACGCCATGCGGTGGCGCAATACGGGATGGGCGAGGGCCAGCACGTCGTCGATGGAGGGTACAAGCCGCCGGTCGAGCACGGCACGCGCCCGCACCGCCAGCATAAGGGCCTGGCTTGCGCGCGGCCCCGGCCCCCAGGACACATGCTGCCGGACCTCGGGAATGTCGCTGCTCTCCGGCCGGCCGTTGCGGACGAGCGTAAGGATCGCCTCCACCACGCTCTCGCCGACCGGAACATGGCGAATGAGCCGCTGACCTTCCATGAGGTCGGTCGGGCCCATGACCCGTTTCGGCGTCTCCTCGACCGCGCCCGTGGTGGCGATCAGGATGTCCCGTTCGGCGTCGCGCTCCGGGTAGTCCACGTCGACCTGCATGAAGAAGCGGTCGAGCTGTGCCTCCGGCAGAGGGTAGGTGCCCTCCTGCTCGAGCGGGTTCTGGGTGGCGAGGACGTGAAAAGGCGCCGGCAGGGCGTGGTAATGCCCGGCGACCGAGACGCGCTGTTCCTGCATGGCCTGGAGCAGGGCCGACTGTGTACGCGGGCTCGCCCGGTTGACTTCGTCGGCCATCAGCAATTGGCAGAATACGGGGCCGGGGATGAAGCGGAAGGAGCGGCGACCACTCTCGGATTCCTCAAGCACCTCCGATCCGAGGATGTCAGCGGGCATGAGGTCGGGGGTGAACTGAACGCGCCGTTCCTCGAGCCCGAAAACCGTTCCCAGGGTTTCGACCAAGCGTGTTTTCGCGAGTCCTGGAACGCCGATCAGCAGCACGTGCCCGCGGGCAAGAAGGGTGATCAGCGTCTCTTCGACGACCCGAGGCTGACCGAAGATTATCCGGCCAATCGCTTCGCGGGCGGCGACAATTTTGTCGCCAAGTTGCTCCACACCCTCGACAAGTGCCTTGGAGTCATCCAGATTCAAGGTATCCTTGGTTGTTACTTCCACAAGATCATCTCCGAATTTCGCTGCCGATCAGACCATCATGACAAAGGCAACTCGGCCGAAAAAGACCGCCATCGCGTCGTCGCCGCAAGACCCATCCATTGCCGTTCCTGTGCCGGACAGCGTCGAGCCGGATTCGGACCACATCGATATCCGAATCGATAAAAACGGCATTTGGCGATACTGCGGTTCTCCTATCCACCGAAAAGAGCTCGTCTGCCTGTTCGCCTCCGCATTGACCCGCGACGAGCGGGGCCTCTTCTGGCTGGTGACACCGACCGAGCGGGTCCGCATTGAGGTTGAAGACGCCCCCTTTCTTGCCGTGGAGCTCTTCTCCGCCGGCGCGGGCCGCGAGCAGGTCCTCAGTTTGCGCACCAACGTCGACGAAATTGTGACGATCGACTCGGCCCATCCGCTGGAGGTTATCACCGATCCCCACACCGAGCAGCCATCGCCATATGTTCGATTGCGAGACGGAATCGACGCGCGGCTTACGCGCCCGGTGTATTATGAAGTGGTGGCGCGGGGGATCGAAGAAAAGATCGGGGGGGAGCAATTCTACGGAATTTGGAGCGCTGGCCAGTTCTTTCCGCTTGGCCGACTGAACGACGAGTCATGACGCTCGAACAGTTTGTCGCCCGGTTTCGGCAGACCATGACGGCAGGACGGAAGCCGTGCGTCCGGCGTGGTGACGCCGATCTCAACCCCGGAATGGAAGGGCCTTCCCGGCTCACGCCGGCGGCGGTTCTGGTGCCCGTTGTCCGGCGCCCCGCGGAATTGACGATCCTTTTGACGCGCCGGACCGATCACCTTGCGGACCACGCCGGTCAGATCAGCTTTCCTGGCGGACGAATCGAGGTGAACGATCCCACGCCCGAATCCGCTGCCTTGCGCGAGGCTCAGGAGGAAATTGGCCTGCCGCCCGAACGGGTGCGGCTTCTCGGCCGACTCGAGCCCTATGTCACGCGCACCGGATTCGATGTCGTTCCCGTCGTCGGTGTCGTCGAGCCGCCCGTCGAACTCACGCTCGATCCGTTCGAGGTCGCGGAGGCGTTCGAGGTTCCGTTGTCGTTTCTGCTCGATCCCGCGAATCATCAGCGACACGAACGCGCGATCGCGGATAGGGTGTGTCAATTCCATGCGATGACGCATGGCGATTACTACATCTGGGGCGCCACGGCCGGGATGTTGATGAACCTTTATGAACGAATGGTTGAGAGATGACACGAATCCTACTGACCTATCTCGTGCCCCTGCTCCTGCCCTTTGTCTTCTACTTCATTTGGGCGTGGCTCGTGCGCGGCCGCAAGGAAGGCGACCCGCATCCCTTGACAAAGGGGGCGTATTTTTGGCTGCTCCTTACCGGTTTTGTCCTCCTGGGAATCGTGCTCGGCTTCACCGCGTATTTCGGCAGCAATGACCCGGGCGGCACCTACATCCCGCCGCGATTCGAGGATGGCCAAGTCATTCCGGGCCGGGTCGAATAGCCGTTGCGCACCAGCCGGGGCATCGGCATCGGAGCGCGTTGACAATCGTGAGAGAATCTTTAACCGAAAGTTGAGGAACGCTGGCGTCGTGGAACCGATGGGAAAGATCGCCCCCCAGCCCTGGATGGCGGCGTCGGAAACGCGCGCTGTGATGGCGGCTCTTACGACTGACGGGGCGGATGTGCGCTTCGTCGGCGGCTGCGTTCGAGATTCCGTGCTGAAGCGGCCGGTGAAGGATATCGATATGGGGACGCCGCGATCTCCCGAAGAGGTGATCCGCGCCCTCGAGCGGGCCGGCATCAAGGTGATTCCCACCGGGCTCAAGCACGGCACCGTCACCGCGGTCGTCGGCGCGTCCCATTTCGAGATCACCACGCTGCGTGTGGACGTGGAAACGGATGGGCGACACGCGAGGGTGGCCTTCACCGATGATTGGAAAGAGGATGCCGCACGCCGTGACTTCACGATCAACACGCTGTCCTGCACCCTCGATGGCGATGTCTATGACCCCTTCGGCGGGCTCGAGGATCTCGGGCGGGGGCGAATCCGGTTCGTCGGCGTGGCGCGCGAGCGGATCGCCGAAGACACCCTCCGGCTTTTGCGCTTTTTCCGATTCTACGGAGACTATGGCCGGCCGCCGGCCGACCCGGAGGCACTTGCCGCTTGCCGCCTGCTGGCGCCCGAGCTGAGGCGCCTTTCCGGGGAGCGGGTGAGGGACGAGGTGTTCCGCATACTTTCGCTGGCGAACTGCGCGGAGACGATCGCCCTGATGCGCGGCGAGCATGTGCTCGAGCAGACCCTTCCGGAGGGGACTCTGGTCGGCCGCCTGCGCGGCTTGGTCTGGCTGGAGACCCGGGCATTCAAACGCGACGGCATTGCCGCCGATACTTTGCGGCGACTCGCGGCGCTTCTGGATTCGGAGCAGAGCGACGCCGACGGGGTGGCGTGGCGGCTGCGTCTTTCGAATCGGGATCGAGACCGCCTCGCCCTGCTTCTCAATCCGGGATTCGACCTCACGGCGAAGACCAGTGATCACAGCCTGCATCGCGCGCTCTACCGCATCGGCCGCGACCGGGTGCGGGATCTCATTCTGCTCAACTGGGCGACGGAGCTGTCGATCGAACCGGGAGGCGAGGCCGGGCGCAACATCGCCTGGATCGATCGACTCGATGCTGCGGACCGCTGGACGATTCCCGATTTCCCGCTGGCCGGCCGCGATGCGCAGAAGCTCGGGCTGCCGCGGGGCCCGGAGATTGGGCGCCTGCTGGCCGAGGTCGAAGCCTGGTGGGAAGATGGTGATTTCCAGGCCGACCGCGACGCCTGCCTGGCCCGACTAAGAGAGCTGATCGGGCAGGAACCTGACATGCTCTAATGACAGAATGCTCTACGGCCAGGCGGTCATCGGCGGCAGCGACATCAGGATCGCCTCGACATTGCCGCCTGTCTTGAGGCCGAACAGGGTGCCGCGGTCATAAAGCAGGTTAAACTCGACATATCGGCCGCGCTTGACGAGCTGCTGGCGGCGCTGCTCCTCGGTCCAGGGCTCGTGCATATGGCGGCGGGCCAGGCGGGGGTAGACGTCCATGAACGTGCGGCCGACCGCCTGGGTGAAGGTGAAGTCCGCTTCCCAGTCGCCGGCGTTCAGATCGTCGTAAAAGATGCCGCCGACGCCCCGCGCCTCGCCGCGATGCGGAAGATAGAAGTATTCGTCGCACCATTTCTTGAAGCGGGGATAGGCGTCATCCGAATAGGCGTCGCAGGCGGCCTTGAGGGCGGCGTGGAAGGCGCTCGTGTCTTCCTCCACAGCAAAGACCGGGGTCATGTCGGCACCGCCCCCGAACCAGCCACGCGTGGTCACGATCATGCGGGTGTTCATATGCGCCGCTGGCACCAGGGGCGAGGACGGATGGATGACGACGGAGATGCCCGACGCCCAGAAGCGCGGATCCTCGGCGGCACCCGGGATGCGGTTCCGAAACTCCTCCGAGAACGTGCCCCAAACGGTGGAGACGTTGACACCGGCCTTTTCGAACACGCGGCCCCGCAGGATCGCCATCACGCCACCGCCGCCCTCGCCGCCGCCTTCGCCCGCGTCGCGCGACCAGGCGCGGCGTTCGAACCGGCTTGGCGGGGCGCCGCCGGCGCCGTCGGGCTGGGCGACCTCCTCCTCGACGGATTCGAGGGCGGCGCAAAGGTCGTCGCGCAACGCCTCGAACCAGGCGGCGGCGCGCTGCTTGTGATCGTCAGTGAAGGCGGTCATGGCGGGGGCTCCGGAAATCCCAGGGTCTGCCGCAAGGCTTCGCCGACGACCATGGCCGCGGCGACGGCCACATTCAAGGAACGTTCGCCGGCGGCCAGCGGAATCCGTAGGCGGGCATCGGCGGCGGCATGGACATTGGCTGGCACGCCGGCGCTCTCCCGTCCGACGAGGAGGCAGTCGTCCGAGCGGTACGCGTAGTCGGTGTACCTCTCGTCTCCCCTTGTCGTAAGCAGGACGAGGCGGCTTCCGCCCGACCTGTGCTCGGCGAAAAAGGCCCGCCAAGACACATGGCGCCGGACGTCCGCCCGGTCCAGATAGTCCATGCCCGCGCGCTTGAGCTTGCGGTCGTCCCAAACGAATCCGCAGGGCTCGATGACGTCGACCGAAAGGCCAAGGCAGACTGCGAGGCGAATCAGCGTGCCGGCATTCTGCGGGATGTCGGGTTCGTAGAGGGCCAATCGCATGGCCTGGATGATACGGGACGCGCCGTCAGACCGCCAAGCTCGGTCGGTCTTTAGGAAAATGTCATCATTCCGTAACGAAAATCCCGCATACGGAACACGACCCGCGAAGAAAGCTCCCGGGCTAAACGGGGCTGAGGAAACAGCCATGACCACCGACCCGACGAAGACAACGAGCGCGAACAGGCCTCGGCGCGATGTCCTCGGCCTCGCCGCCTGGACGATGGGCGCCGCCGGGGCGGGCCTGGCGGCGTGGCCATTCATCGCGAGCCTGGGACCCGGCGCGGAGGCGCGCGCCCTGGCCACGATAGATGTCGACCTGACCCCTGTGGCGGAGGGGCAGGCTATTACCGTGGTCTGGCGGGGGAAACCGGTCTTCATCCGGCATCGAACGGAGGCCGAGATCTCGGCCGCGAGGGCGGTCGCGCTGGAGGACCTCCCCAGCCCGGAGCCCGATGACACGCGGGTCCGCCGCGCGCAATGGCTGGTCGTCCTCGGCGTCTGCCCACATCTCGGCTGTGTTCTTCAGGGCCAGCGCGACGGCGAACCTCGCGGTGACTACGGCGGTTGGTTCTGCTCCTGCCATGGGTCGCATTTCGATGAATCCGGCCGCGTGCGCGCGGGGCCTTCGCCAAGCAATCTACCGGTTCCCCCACATGACTTCCGAGACGACGGCACCCTGGTGATCGGCTGAGATCGACGCCATGGAGAACGCCGACAGGACACGCGGGCTTCTTGGATGGATCGACCGCCGCTGGCCGATCATCTCCTTTCTGCGCGGCGAACTCGTCGACTATCCGCAGCCGCGAAACCTGAACTATTGGTGGAGCTTCGGTTTCCTATCCGGCACCGCTTTGCTCGTGCTCATCGTCTCCGGCGTTTTCCTGGCCATGCACTACACGCCCCATGCCGACTTCGCCTTCGCAAGCGTGCAACGCATCGTCAGGGATGTTCCCTATGGCTGGCTGATCCGGCCGCTCCACGCGCACGCGGCCTCGCTGTTCTTCGCCGTCGTCTATATCCACACGTTCCGCGGCCTCTACTATGGTTCCTACAAGGCGCCGCGGGAGGTCCTTTGGTCGCTGGGCGTGGCCCTGCTCGCCCTGATGATTCCCACGGCCTTCATGGGCTATGTCCTCCCCTGGGGGCAGATGAGCTATTGGGCGGCGACGGTGGTGACCAGCATGGTCACGGCGGTTCCGGTCGTCGGAGAGGACGTGGTGGCTTATATCCGGGGCGGATACGAGGTCGGCAACCCGACGCTCGCGCGGTTTTATGCGCTGCACTTTTTCCTGCCCTTCGTCATCGCGGCGGTGGCCGCCGCCCATGTCTGGGCGCTGCACGCCCAGCGCTCCAACAACCCGCTCGGGATCGAGGTCCAGGACAGCCGGGACGTGATCCCGTTCCACCCCTTTTTCACGATTCAGGACATGTTGGCACTGGCCGGGTTCCTGCTTGTCCTCGCGGGGTTCGTGTTCTTTGCTCCCGACCTGCTGACCCCGGCGGAAAACTTCCAGCCCGCCGACCCCCTGTCGACGCCACATCTGATCGTTCCGGAATGGTACCTCCTGCCCTTCTACGCGATGCTCAAGGCCATCCCCTTCAAAATACTGGGAATCGTCGCGATGCTGGGCGCGATTCTGGTGCTTTTCGCGATGCCCTGGCTGGACCGATCGCCGGTGCGCAGCGCCCGATTTCGCCCGATCTACAGGGTTCTCTTCTGGATTCTGGTCGCGGATTGCGTGCTCTTGGCCTATGCCGGTACCCAACCGGCCGAGGGCGTGCCCCTGCTTCTGGCGCGCATCGGGACCGCCTACTACTTCGCTCACTTCCTGGTTCTGGTGCCGGCCATCGCCGTTTTCGAGCGGCCGCGCGCCCTGCCGCAGAGCATTTCCGCCGCCATTATGGAGAGGCGAGCCAGTCGCCGGAGGCGCTCCCATGCGTAATTGGGCGAGGGCCCTGGCGGTCTCGGCGGCACTCCTGATGCCGGGAGCACACGCTTCCGAAGCCCCCGAGCCGCCGGACCAGAGCTGGTCCTTCGAAGGTCCCCTCGGCGGCCACGATGCCACGGCCGCGCGCCGGGGTTTCAAGGTCTATGCCGAGGCCTGCTGGAGTTGCCACGCCCTCGACCATATCCGTTTTCGCGATCTCGGCGGCCTCGGCTTCGCCGATGACGAGGTGAAGAGCCTGGCCGCCGGCTACGAGGTTCCGGCCGGCCCCAACGAATACGGCGACATCGTCGACGATCAGGGCTTGCTGTTCATGCGCCGCGCCCGCCCCGAAGATCCCTTCGCCCTGCCCTATCTGAACGAGGCGGCGGCGCGAACGGCGAATGACGGCGTGTTCCCAACTGAACTTTCACTCATCGTCAAGGCCCGCCGGGGCGGGCCGGACTATCTGTTCGCGTTTCTGACGGGATACACCGAGCCGCCGCCCGCTCTCGATTTGGCCGAAGGTCGGTTCTTCAATGCCTACTTTCCGGGCCAGGCCATCGCCATGGAGCCTTCGCTGAGCGACGGGCTGATCGCCTATGACGACGGGACGCCCGAAACGGTCGATCAATACGCCCGCGACATCGTTGCCTTCCTGGCCTGGACGGCCGATCCGCATCTCAACGCCCGGAACCGGCTGGGACTCGGCGTGGTCGCGTTTCTGGCCGTCTTTTTTATCCTCCTGCTGGCTCTCAAACGGCGAATCTGGGCGCGGCTGGACTGAGCAGGGGAGAATCGGGAAGGCCTCTGCCCCCTTCGGTTCACTTCTGGGATCTCAGGTAGGCGACGATGGCGCGGGCATCCTGCTCGAAGGCGATTCGGAAGGCCATGCGCGGCCGGGCCTTGGGGTTGCCTGATTTTTCGCGGAGGAAAGCCTTCGGGTTGTTGAGATAGGCGACAATGTCATTTTCCGACCAGATGAGGCCGTTCTTTCCCGCCACGACATAGTCTTCCTCGTATTTGAACCCCTCCAATGTGCCGGCCTTTCGATCGACGACGCCGAACAGATTCGGCCCACGCCGCTTGGGACCATCCTTTTCCGCGATGTGGCAGGACTTGCATTTGCGGTCGAAGATGTTGCGTCCGACTTCCGGGTCGCCATCACCCAGGGCGCGGCCGCCCGTGGCCATGACCATGAGGGCGCTCATCAAAACCGGCAGCACGAAACGTGGCATTCTCGTTCCCTTCCCAGTTCTTCTTCGGAATCCCGGGTTCAGTCTTCATATAGAGGCCATAAGCATTATGAGGGTATACCCTCGCCGTGGGGCATGACAAATCTATGACGCGGGCTGGATCTGCCAATGGACGATTCCCGGGATTGTTGTGACGCGGAATTTGGGAAATACCCGGAAAGCAGGGCGATCTTAGGGCTTTCCACACGCGCGGCTTGCCGGTATATCCTTTCTCTTGACTAATTTTGATTTCAATACCCGCGCGACCGGAGCTCGCGTCCTTTGCTGCACCTTGCGCGGCGTCCCGCCATCCCGGGGTTACAAGATCCGCGCGGGCCAAGACGAGGAGACTCATGACGGACACGGCGAACTCCGCGACCGCTGCTCCCGAGGGCGAGGCAGACGGGGAGAACGAAACTCGGCGCGATTTTCTTCTCATCGCCACGGCCACGGTCGGCGCAATTGGCGCGGGCCTGGCAGCGTGGCCTTTCATAGACAGCATGAACCCGGCGGCCGACGTGAGGGCGCTGGCATCCACCGACGTGGATCTGTCGGCGATCGAGGAGGGCCAGGCCATCACCGTCGTCTGGCGGGGAAAACCGGTTTTCATTCGCCGTCGTACAATAGGAGAGATCGAGGCGGCTCGGGCGGTCGATCTGGGTGATCTTCCCGATCCCCAATCCGACGAGGAGCGAGTCCAGAAACCGGAATGGCTTGTCACCCTCGGCATTTGCACGCATCTCGGCTGCATCCCGCTGGGGCAGCGTTCCGCGGACCCGCGGGGGGACTTCGATGGCTGGTTCTGCCCGTGCCATGGCTCGCACTACGACACCTCGGGTCGCATCCGCAAAGGCCCCGCGCCGCGTAATCTCGACATCCCGACCTACACCTTCGTCGATGACGAAACCATCCGAATTGGCTGAAGCGCAGGCATGACGACACGCACCTGGAACAATCCCATCATCCGGTGGATCGATTACCGGCTGCCGGTGTTTTCCTTCATGGACCACCACCTGGTGGACTATCCGACGCCGAAGAATCTGAGCTATTGGTGGAATTTCGGCTCGCTGGCCGGAATCACGCTGGTCATCATGATCGCGACCGGCGTTTTCCTGGCGATGCACTACACGCCCCATGTCGATTACGCCTTCGACAGCGTCGAACGCATCATGCGGGACGTCAACTATGGCTGGCTGATCCGCTATCTCCACATGAACGGCGCCTCGATGTTCTTCCTGGTCGTCTACATCCACATGTTTCGCGCCCTGTACTACGGCTCCTACAAGGCGCCGCGCGAGATCCTGTGGATCGTCGGCGTGCTCATCCTATTCGCCATGATGGCCACCGCCTTCGTCGGCTATGTGCTGCCCTGGGGGCAGATGAGCTTCTGGGCGGCGACGGTGATCACCAATCTGTTCTCGGCCATTCCCCTGGTCGGTGAATCGATCGTGACCTGGCTGTGGGGCGGTTTCTCGGTGGACAACCCGACGCTCAACCGGTTTTTCTCCCTGCACTACCTCCTGCCCTTCGTGATCTTCGGCTTGGTCTTCGTCCATCTCTGGGCGCTGCATGTCCACAGGTCCAACAATCCGCTGGGCATCGACACCAAGGGTCCGCAGGACACGATCCCCTTCCATCCCTACTACACGATCAAGGATGCGTTCGGGCTCGGCGCCTTCATGATCTTCTATCTCGGCTTCGTTTTCTTCGCCCCGGACTTCTTCGGCGAAGCCATCAACTACGAACCGGCGAATCCCCTGGTCACCCCGCCGCATATCGTGCCCGAATGGTACTTCCTGCCCTACTATGCGATTCTCAGGTCGATCGACTTCGACATCTGGTTCGTCTCCGCCAAGCTGATCGGCGTGATCGCCATGTTCGCCTCCATCGCGGTGCTGTTCTTCCTGCCCTGGCTGGACCGGAGCCCGGTGCGCAGCGCCCGCTTCCGGCCCATCTACAAGCAATTCTTCTGGATTTTCTTCCTGGTCTGCATCTTGCTCGGGGTCGTCGGCAAGCATCCCCCGAATGACCCCGTCTTCGGTGGTGTCGAGTGGTTCCAGTACATCCACCTCGGAAAGATCACGACGGCATACTATTTCCTCCACTTCCTGGTGATCATTCCGCTGATCGGATGGTTGGAGCGGCCGCGACCGCTGCCCGAAAGCATCAGCACGCCGGTCACGCGACGCGGTCTCGCGGCGGAGGGGACGGCGTGATGCACAGATTCCTGATCACGGCGCTGGCCGGCGCGGCTCTTATGGCCGCCAGCGCGACCCAGGCGGCCGAGACCCCCGAGGCACCGGCGCATGACTGGTCTTTCACGGGGCTTTTCGGAACCTATGATCGAGATGCCCTGCGCCGGGGATTCCAGGTCTACAAAGAGGTGTGTTCCAGTTGCCACGCCATGAAACGCGTGGCCTATCGCAATCTCGGAAGCATCGGGTTCAGCGGCGGCGAGATTGCCGAGATCGCCGCCGAGTACGAGGTCGAGGACGGACCCGACGAGGACGGCGAGATGTTTTTCCGCCCGGCCCGGCCCGCCGACCGCTTCGTCTCGCCGTTTGAAAACGAGGCGGCCGCGCGGGCGGCAAACGGGGGCGCCTATCCGCTAGACCTGTCCCTCATCGTCAAGGCCCGGGAAGGCGGGGCCGACTACATCCGTGCCCTTCTGGTGGGCTACCGAGATGAACCACCCGAGGGGTTCGAGCTTAACGTCGGCATGTATTACAACGACTACTTCCCGGGGCATCAAATCGCCATGCCGGCACCTATGGTCGAGGATCAGGTGGAATACGAGGACGGCACCCCGGCTACTATCGAGCAGATGGCCGAGGACGTGACCGTGTTCATGACCTGGGCCGCATCTCCGGAGATGGAGGCCAGGAAGAACATGGGCATATCCGTCCTGATCTTCCTGGTCGTGCTCACGGGAATGCTTTACGCGCTCAAACGGCAGATCTGGTCCGACGTACACTGAGTGGCCGGCTCCTCCAAGCCTGGGGGATCGGATGAGGCTGTCCCGCGATCGCCGTAACGTGGCCGTGCTCGCGGCCTGCCAAGCCCTCTTCGCCAGCAGCCAGAGCATGCTGATCATCATGAGCGGCTTGGTGGGCGCCAGCTTGGCGGCCGACAAGGCCCTGGCCACATTGCCCATTTCGGCGACGGTGACCGGTGTCCTCGCGGCGACGATACCGGCGTCCCTCATGATGAAGAGGACGGGGCGGCGCCTTGGCTTCATAATCGGGACCATCATCGGCGTCCTTGGCGGGGCCATCGCCGCCTTCGCGTTGTACATTCAAGACTTCTGGCTGTTCACCTTCGGCACTTTTTTGTGCGGCGTCCAGGGCGGCTTCGCCCAGTTCTACCGGTTCGCGGCCGCCGACGTGGCGGCGCCGGACTTCAAAAGCAAGGCCATCTCCCTGGTTCTGGCGGGCGGCGTGGTCGCCGCCGTGGCCGGCCCGGAACTGGTGAAATGGACCAGCGAGATGCTGGCGCCTCTTGTTTTCCTCGCGTCCTATCTCGTCATCGCGGCGCTTCCCGTGGCAGCCATCCTGCTTCTGCTGCTGCTGGATATTCCGCGTCTGACCGTTCAGGAAGCCAAGGACCCCGGGCGTTCCCTCGTCCGCATCGCCCGCCAGCCGGCCTTTGGCGTCGCGGTGCTGAGCGGCATGGTCGGTTACGGTGTCATGAGTCTGATCATGACCTCGACTCCGCTGGCCATGGTCGCTTGCGGCTTCGTCGTCGGTGACGCGGCGACGGTGATCCAATGGCATGTGCTCGCGATGTTCGGGCCGTCCTTCGTCACGGGCAGCCTCATCCGCCGTTTTGGTGTGCTCAACATCATGCTGATCGGCATGGGGCTGCTCGCCACCTGCGTGGCCGTGGCGCTGGCCGGGATCGATATCCTGAACTTCTGGATCGCGCTGGTGGCGCTGGGTCTGGGATGGAACTTCTCGTTCGTGGGTGCCTCGACCCTGCTCACCGAGACCTACAAACCGGCGGAACGGGCCAAGGTACAGGCCACGAACGACTTCCTCGTCTTCGGTTCGGTGGCGACGGCCTCGCTCCTGTCGGGTGCCATCCTCCACCTCTTCGACTGGGACACCCTGCAGTTCGTGGCCGTACCGTTCGTGTTGGCAGCGACCACCGCCCTCGTTTGGCTCAAGGCCCAAAGCGGCCGGATCCCCGCCGTTTCCTGAATCCGAAAGGTGCTCGGTGCCGTCAGTTATCCTTGGCGCCGCCGTTGACCCAACGCCTGAGGATGCTGATCTCCGGCTTGGTGAGCTTCTTCTTGTTGTGCGGCATCTGAATCTCGGGCGAGGCCCGCCCCTCCACCAGAACCATGAGGTTGCTGGTGAAGGCTTGGCCCGGAACGACAATGGGGCCGAATTTGGTGCCCTTCATCAAGGTCTCGTATGAGGAGAGATCCAGGCCGCTGGTCTCATAGCCCTCGCCGCCGGGCTTATGGCACTCCAGACAGCGGACCTCGATGATGGGAAACACGTCGTCCTTGTAGCTGATGCGATCGGCCGCCACACCGTTCGACAGCCACAGCGAAAGGGCTGAGCAGACCCCCAAACCCAAAAGCATGCGGGTCGGAAAATTCAAAAACATATCGACCTCATTCTTCTCGTTGTCCCGGACGCATCCCCGCCGGCCGTGGGCTGGCGCTGAATTGATTCTACCACTCCGATCCGTAAACGCAAAAACCGGCTCCACGGTTTCGCGAATAAATTGAACGCTGACCGTGCTTTTTCCGGATCAGCCCAGGACACGCTTGGCGACGGCGTCGAGTTTGCCGGCGAGAATGGTGTCGCGAGCCTCGGGAGCGGTAATGACAGCCGTGTCCAGGGCGGTGTGGCAGCCTTCCCGGCAACACTCGGAGCGATCCGAGAGCTTGCCCGTCACCTGCTTGACCAGGGCCCGTCCCCGGTCGGCGTTCTCCAGAAGGACCTTGATGATGGCCTCAACGGTCACGTGGTCATGGTCGGGATGCCAGCAATCGTAGTCGGTGACCATGGCGACGGTCGCGTAGCACATCTCCGCCTCGCGGGCCAGCTTGGCCTCCGGCATGTTGGTCATGCCGATCACGTCGCAGCCCCAACTTCGGTAAAGGTTGGACTCCGCGAGGGTCGAAAACTGCGGCCCTTCCATGGCCAGATAGGTGCCGCCGCGCACCACCGGTATGCCCAGCGCACGCGCGGCCGATTCCAGGGCGTCGCCGAGCCGGGCGCAGACCGGGTGTCCGAAGCCGACATGGGCGACGAGACCGGTCCCGAAGAAGCTCTTCTCGCGTTTGAAGGTGCGGTCGATGAACTGGTCCACCAGCACGAAGGTCCCGGGCGGAAGCTCCTCCTTCAGCGAACCGCAGGCGCTGATCGACAGAATCTCGGTGACTCCGGCCCGCTTCAGGGCGTCGATGTTGGCCCGGAAGTTCAGCTCGCTCGGCGGAATGCGGTGGCCACGGCCGTGTCGTGGCAAGAACACCATGGGCTGTCCGTCGAGCTCCCCGAACAGGAGTTCGTCCGAGGGTGCGCCGAAAGGCGAGTTGATGTGTTCCCAGCGTGCGTTCGCCAACCCGTCGATTTCGTAGACGCCGCTGCCGCCGATGACCCCGATCACCGGCGGCGTGCCCGGTTCCGCCATGATGTGTGTCTCCCTTTTGCGTTGAAAAGGCCAGTCTTTCAGGTTCTCGCCGGGCCTGCAACACGCTCTAGCGGCGCGGGCAGACCGTGGGCGCTCAGCCTCGCCGACGGAAGAGTTGAATGCCGATGAGCAAGGCCGGAACGGCGACCATCAGATAGCCATAGCCGTATTTGCCGGTGGCCTGGAGAATGGCGGCGAAGCAGATGGGATAGATCATCGCGGCACACATGATGACCGCCAGCACGCCGCCCGTGACCGATGCGACCCGACCATCCGGGGCGAGGCGGGCGACCTCGGCGAGGAGGACGCCGTGCCAACTGAAGCCCGTCGCCGTATAGAGAACGGTTACGATGGCGATCGCCGTTAACGACCAGGAGGCGTCTAACAGCATCATCGCCGCCGCCGCGCCGGCCATGACGATGGCCAATCCCGCCAGAACGTGGCGTGGGGGGACGAAACGGCCGGCAAGCCCGCCCCAAAACACCCGCGTGAAAACGGCGACCCCCTGACCCAGCGCGAACACCGAGCCGGCGGCCGTCAGCGAGACGCCCAGCCCCTTGACCAGATAAGTCACGAAAAACGTGTCGAAGGCGACCTGAAGGCCGACGAAAGCAAAGGCGGCCAGCGCCAATTCACGAATGGCGCGGTCGTGGATCACCTCGCGCAATGACCCGCGAAAATCCGAAAATCCCAAGCGATGATCGCGGTCGCGATCACCGTCGAATTCAGCCCGGAAAGGTTGGAACAGAAGGGCCAGGATCAGATAGGCACAGCCGATGACGACAAAGGCCCCCTGCCAGCCAAGCTGAAGGACAAGGAACGGAATGGCGAGGCCGGCCAGAAGACCGGCGAGGGGAACACCGCTTTGCTTGATCGAAAAAACCAACGGCGCGTGGCGCGGCGGGCAGTAGCGCGCGAGGACATGGGAGCCGGCGGGCGTGGCGGAACCCGGGCCGAGCCCGACGAGGATCGCCGAAAGGACGAAAAAGGCCAGGACACCCGGACTTGCCGCCATCAGCCCGCAGCCCATGGCGACCAACGCGACCTGGCTGATACGCCAAGCCCCGAACCGGCGGATCAAGCCGCCACAGCCGGTCGCGACGATCATGGCCACGCCGGACAGGATGCCTGAGTAAACGCCGATCAAGGCTGGATTGATGCCCAGATCCTCGGCGAGGACGGGCGCCGTGACCGGCAGGACAAGGCGGCTCATGGCCGTGAGGGTTTGCTGCGCCAGGAGGGCGACAAGGGCGATGGTCAGAAGTCTCAAGTTCAAGGCTCCCGTCGCCGCGAGCGACCTTTCGCCGAACGGGCGAAACCGAAGGGCGGGGGCTGATTTTCTCGGCCGTATTGGTGGGCCGAGCTAGCGTTCGTGGCTAGACGTTGAAGCGGAAAAGTATCACGTCGCCGTCACGGACAACATAGTCGCGTCCCTCCTGGCGCATCTTGCCGGCCTCGCGGGCCCCCTGCTCCCCGCCCTGGGTGACGAAATCCTCGAAGGAAATCGTCTCGGCGCAGATGAAGCCGCGCTCGAAATCGGTATGGATGGCGCCCGCCGCCCGGGGTGCCTTCGATCCCTCCACCACGGTCCAGGCGCGGGTCTCCTTGGGGCCCGTCGTGAAGAAGGTGATGAGGTTGAGGAGCCGATATCCGGCGCTGATCACGCGGGCCAAGCCGGTTTCCTCGAGGCCGAGTGTTTCCAGGAACTCGCGGCGTTCCGTCTCGTCCGTGAGCTGGGCGACCTCCGCCTCGATCTTGGCCGAGATGATCACCGATTCGGCGCCCTCGGCTTCGGCCAGCCGCGCCACCGCCTGCGTATGCGTGTTGCCGTCGGCGGCTGCGCCTTCATCGACGTTGCAGGCATAGAGGACCGGCTTGGTCGTCAGGAGCTGCAGGTTGCGCACCTCCCGCCGATGCTCGGGTGGAACGGGCACGGTGCGGGCGGAGCGGCCTTCGCGCAGCGCCTCCAGGATCGGTTCGACGGCGGCGAGCCTCGCCTTCGCGTCCTTATCGCCGCCGCGTGCTTTCTTGCCGATCGGCTCGATCCGACGTTCGAGGCTTTCAAGGTCGGCGAGCAGCAGCTCTGTACCGACAACCTCGGCGTCACGAACGGGGTCGATGTTGACTTCCGAGTGCAGAATGTTGTCGTCCTCGAAACATCTCAGGACGTGGACGATCGCGTCCACCTCCCGGATATTGGCCAGGAACTGGTTGCCGAGACCTTCGCCCTTGCTGGCCCCCTTTACGAGGCCGGCAATGTCCACGAACTCGAGAAAGGTCGGTGTGGCGCGCGGCGATTTGCTCAACCTGAGAATTTGGTCCAGCCGCGGATCGGGGACCGCGATCCGGCCCGCATTGGGTTCGATCGTACAGAACGGGTAGTTCGCGACCTCGGCGCCGGCCTTCTGAATCAGGGCGTTGAACAGCGTCGACTTGCCGACATTGGGCAGGCCGACAATCCCGCAGTTAAGGCTCATCCTTTTCTCCTTCGGAGGGCGGCGATTCTGGGCGTTTTGGCGCGGAGCCTTGCTCGGCGGGCGTTGGGCGTTTGCGGTGCGTCGGCGGATTTAGGATCAGCGCCACCTTGGTCATGAAGCCGGAATCGTCCCCCCTGACGAGCAGGGGAAAAGCCTCGGCGACGGCGTCCATCATCGGGTCGACCCAATCGCGGTCCGACCGGGAAAAATCGCGGAGGACGTGACGGGCGACCCGAGCCTTGTCGCCGGGATGGCCGATCCCCAGCCGGACGCGGCCGTAATTGGGACCGATGCGGGCGTGAATCGAGCGCAGGCCGTTATGCCCGGCATGGCCGCCCCCCCGTTTCACCCTGAGCTTGCCGCTGACGAGATCGATTTCGTCGTGGAAGACGAGAACGTCTTCGGGCGGCAGCTTGAAGAACCGAAGGGCACCGAGGACCGCGTCCCCGGACCGGTTCATATAGGTCATCGGCTTGAAAGCGATGACCTTGTGGTCCGCTATCTTACCCTCGGCGAGCTTGCCGTGAAACTTGCCGCGAAACGGGGAAAAGCCGTACCGGCCGGCGATCGCGTCAACCGCCATGAAGCCGATATTGTGCCGGTTCCGAGCGTAGTCAGAGCCCGGATTGCCCAGACCCACCACGAACAGCATGGCGGACTCCCCAGTGGGCGTGCAGGACGCCGCCTGTTACTCGGTTTGTGACTCCGGCTCCTCGGCCGCGCCGGCCTCCGCAGGCGCTTCCTCCTCGCCTTCGGCCGCTTCCGCTTCCGCCGCCTCCGCCGCCTCGTCCTTGACCGCGGTCGGCGCCGCGATCGTGGCGATGGTGAAATCGCGATCGGCGATGGCGAGCTCGACATCGTCTGGAATGTCGACGTCGCTCACATGCACCGAATCACCGATCTCAAGTCCCGCCAGATCCACGATGATCGATTCGGGAATGCTTTCCGGGGAACAGATCATTTCGATTTCCCGGCGAACGACGTTCAAGACACCGCCGCGTTTGATGCCGGGGGCGTCTTCCTCGTTCAGGAAATTCACGGCGACTTCGACCTGAATGCGGGTATCCGCGCTGAAGCGCATGAAGTCGACATGCAGCGGACGATCGCTGACCGGATCGAACTGAACGTCGCGGGCGAGAACCCGGTGACGGTTCTTGCCGACCCGAACCTCGAAGACACGCCCGAAGAAGCCGGGTTTATGGAGTTCCTGATGGAGCCTGATCGGATCGAGAGAGATGAGCACCGGCTCGATCTTGTTGCCATAGATCACCGCCGGTACCCGGCCGTCTCGGCGCAATGCGCGGGCTGCCCCCTTACCTGCCCGCTCCCGCGCCTCGGCCGGGAAGACGTTTATGTCGGCCATATCGAGAGTATCCTCCTGGGTGCGATGCGCCGGCCTCCAGGGGTGCCGACGCCGTGAAACCGGGCCGCCTTACCGGTCGCGGCCTCGTTCGTCAAGTATCAAATCAGTTGAAGAGAACCGAAATCGAGGACTCCTCACTGATTCTGCGGATCGCCTCCGCCATCAAAGGGGCGATCGTCAACTGCTCGATGGAGTGCGAGACGCGCACCGCTTCCGTCGCCAGGATGCTATCGGTGATGACCAGGCGGTCGAGAGGCGAGGACGTGATGCGCGCGACGGCACCGCCGGAAAGCACGCCGTGGGTGACGTAGGCGGAGACCGAGGTCGCGCCCTCCTCGGCCAAGGCCACGGCCGCGTTGCACAAGGTGCCGCCGGAATCGACGATGTCGTCGGCCAGAATGCAGTGGCGCCCCTTCACTTCGCCGATGATGTTCATGACCTCGGAGACTCCGGCCTGCTCGCGGCGCTTGTCGACGATCGCGAGATCGGCATTGAGTTTCTTGGCCATGCCGCGGGCGCGCACAACGCCGCCGACATCCGGGGAAACGATGACCAGATCCTCGCCGTCGAACCGGTCCTGGATGTCCTGATTGAAGACCAGGGTGCCGTAAAGATTGTCCACGGGGATATCGAAGAAACCTTGGATCTGGCCGGCATGAAGATCCATGGTGAGCACCCGGTCGGCGCCGGCGACGGTGATGAGGTTGGCGACCAGCTTGGCGGAGATCGGCGTGCGCGGACCCGATTTGCGGTCCTGCCGGGCGTAACCGAAATAGGGGATGACACTGGTAATTCGGCGGGCCGAACCGCGTCTCAAAGCGTCGATCGCAACCAGCAGCTCCATCAGATTGTCGTTGGCCGGGAAGGACGAGGATTGGATCACGAAGACATCCTCTCCGCGCACATTCTCTTGAATCTCGACAAAGACCTCCATGTCGGAGAAGCGCCGGACGACGGCCTTGGTCAGCGGCAGGTTGAGATAGGCGGCAATCGCTTCCGCCAACGGCCGATTGCTGTTGCAGGCCATGATTTTCATGGGGTCCGGTTCCGTCGAAATGTTCGCAAGGACCTGGGCTTGGAGAGCAATTGCGGTGTCGGGATGGATCGGTCCCCGACCGCGAGATGCCGCGGAATGTATCAAGGCGATTCGCGCATGACAACGGTCTTGGCCAGAACAACGTTTGAGTAGGAGCCCGGCGCCGGTAACGGCGTGGATCCTCGCGTGATTCCGGGCTCGACGCGGCGGCAGCCGGATCGTTTGCCGCTTGTCGAACCGGTGTGATCCAAGGCTATACTGGCAACAGGTGAGGGGTTTTGGGCGCGGCGATGGAGGAAGAATGGGCAAACCGAGAATCTTCGCCAGCAGCGGCGCGCTGATGCCCGTCATGGACGTGGTGGAGGCGGCCCGCTTTGCCGCGCGGGAGGGCTTCGCCGGCCTCGATATCCGCCCCAACCCCCTGGATTTCTGGCCGACCACCGCGCCGCGCCGCAGTCTCGCCGAGCTCGAACTCATCGGCGACGGGGAGGGAATCGGTTATGTCTTCCAGATACCCGACAGCGTCAATCCCGCGGCGGCCTTGCCCGAGGACTGTATGCGGGATGTCGACCTGCTCAAGCGGTCGGTGGACATCGCGCGGCTGCTCGGGAGCCCCGTTCTGAGTGTGCATCCGGGGGTCGCTCGGGAGCTGACGGCCCTTGAAAGCCATGGACACCGCTTCGAAACCCTTCGTTTCGAACGCGAGCTAATCCTTGTCGACGCCCGCGCCCGTGCCATCGAAACTCTTGCCGACTGGGCGGACCTGATCGCCCAGGCCGGTCTTGTTCTAGCCATCAAGAACGAGGGCCATGTTCCCCACACCGTGGCACAGACGGCGGGGATCCTAGCCGGACTTTTGGACACGATCGGCCGCGAGAACGCACGGGCCAACCTCGTCACGGGTAACTCGGTGATCGGAGGCGGTCTGGCGCAGGAGTTCGCAATCCTTCAAAAACGTATCGCCCAGATCCATCTGAATGACGGTCGCACCCCCGGTGCAGACAAAGAACTGCCCCTTGGTGACGGGACGGGAGACTTCTCGGTGATGGCCGATTTTCTCGCCACGTTTCCCGGCGCCGTGACCCTTGAGATCTTCGCCCCGGAGCAGCCGGCCGAAGCGACCCTCGCGAGCCGGGATTTCCTGTTGCGGCTTCTCGCGGTGGACTGAGGACAGTCCGGACGTGCTATTCTGGCTCGACCGCTGACCAGGAAAGCCCAATCGCGCCCTGCCGGGCGCGGACGCAGAAGACCGGGGAGTACAACCTTGCGAAATCTCGAACTACCGGGCCGTTCGCCCGTGCACGCGACAGGCGGCATGGCGGCGACCTCCAATCCTCTGAGCACCATGGCGGCCATCACCATGCTGCAATCGGGCGGCAATGCCGTCGACGCGGCGGTCACGGCCTGTGCCGTGCAATGTGTTGTCGAGCCGGAATCGACAGGAATCGGTGGCGACTGCTTTGCTCTTTTCGCCCCCCGCGGCGGCACCGGCATCGTCGCCTATAACGGATCGGGGCGGGCACCGATGGCTGCGACGGCGGATTGGTTCGCCGCCAACGGGATCGACCGAATCCAGCGCACGACGCCCCACGCCGTAACCGTGCCGGGTGCCGTCGACGCCTGGGCGCGGCTGGTTGCCGATCACGGCCGCAAGACCTTGGGTGAGGTGCTGGAGCCCGCGATCCGATATGCCCGCGACGGCTACCCGATCCATTCGCGGGTCTCCGAGGATTTCGCCTCGCAAGTAGACATTCTCAGGCGCGATCCGACCGCCACGCGGATCTTCCTGCCGGGTGGCGACCTTCCCAAACCCGGGCAGCTTCACCGCCAGCCCGAACTCGCCGCGACCCTCGAATGCATCGCCGAGCACGGGCGTGACGGTTTTTACAAGGGACCCGTCGCCGAGGATATCGTGACCTATCTGCGGTCGCTCGGCGGCCTTCACGCCATCGAGGATTTCGAGGCCGCCGAAGGCGAGTACGTGGAGCCCATCAAGACCGTCTACCGGGGTTACGAGGTCTATGAATGCCCACCGAACGGCCAGGGCATCACCGCGCTGATCATGCTGAACATTCTCTCGGGCTTCGATCTCGCGGCGCTCGAGCCCTTGTCGGCGGAGCGTTTGCATTTGGAGATCGAGGCCGCGCGGCTCGCCTATCGGGACCGAAACAGCTACGTCGCCGACCCGTCCAAAGCTCGGGTCCCGGTCGCCGAACTACTGTCGGACAGGCATGCGCAGCGTCTTCGCGCCGCGATCCGCCGCGACCGCGCGATGCAGGCCGTGCCGCCCAACCATATGACGGCCGGTTCCGACACGGTCTATCTTTGCGTCGTCGACTCCGACCGAAACGCGGTCAGCTTCATCAACTCCCTGTTCAACTCGTTCGGAAGCGGGCTGGTCAGCCCCCGGACCGGGGTCGCCCTTCAAAACCGGGGCTGCGGGTTCGTCCTCGATCCGGAGCATCCCAATTGCATCGCGCCCGGCAAGCGGCCGTTCCACACGATCATCCCCGGCATGCTGGTCAAGGACGGGCACGCGGTCATGCCCTTCGGCGTCATGGGCGGACAGTACCAGGCGGTCGGTCATGCCCATTTGCTCACGAATCATCTGGATCTCGGGCTCGATCTGCAGGAGTCCTTGGATCTGCCCCGTGTATTTCCCAACGCCGACGGCGTCGTCGAGGTGGAGAGCGGGGTCCCGGCGGAGGCCGTCGCGGGGTTGGAACGGCTGGGGCATCGCACGGGGCCGACGGAAAGGCCGCATGGCGGCGGCCAGGCCATCCGGATCGACTGGGAGGAAGGGGTGCTGACGGGCGGCTCCGACCCGCGGAAGGACGGCTGCGCCATCGGGTACTGAGCCCCTTCGGCAAGGAGGAGAGGCATGGCGAGGGTCGAGGACTTCGTTCCGCGGGGCGTGATCCCGGCGGTGCTGCTGCCCTTCGATGCGGATTTCGCCATCGACGAGGCGGCCTATCGTAGCCACCTGCGCGACGTCGTTGCCGTCGAGGGGGTGTCGGCGATCACGACCAACTGCCATTCGACGGAGGTCCATGCCTGTTCCTTCGAGGAGCAGAAGCGGGTGCTCGATATCACCATGGACGAGGCGGGTGACCGCGTTCCCGTAGTCGCTGGGGTCTGTGCCGACGGCAGCTTGGAGGCGGCGCGGATCGCCCGCATGGCCGCCGAGGGCGGGGCCTCGGCGCTGCTCGTCTTTCCGCCCTGGACGCTGGCGTTCGGCGGCTATCTCAGGCCGGAAATGGCGGTCGCGCATTTCCAGGCGGTGGCCGAGGCGGCGGACCTGCCCCTCATCTGTTTCCTCTACCCGGCCTGGACCAACGTCCACTATCCGCCTGATACCCTGCTTCGTCTTTTCGAGGAGGTACCCCGGATCCGCGCCGTCAAGGACATGTGCGGCGATCCCAAGCAGCATGAGGAGAACATTCGGCGCTTCCATGCCCTCGACCGGCCGGTCAACGTGTTGTCGACTCATAGCGCCTGGCTGTACGCGTCGCTGATGCTCGGTTGCCGCGGTCTCCTTTCGGGGGCGGGAAGCGTAATCGCCGATCTCCAGGCCGAACTCTTCGCGGCCGTGGAGGCTCAGGACATGGCCCGCGCCCGCGCCGTCAACGACCGGATCTTTCCGGCCACGCAGGCGTTCTACGCGCCGCCCCTGGCCGATATGCACAACCGCATGAAGGAGGCCCTGGTGCTCCTCGGTCGCCAGCGCCAGGCGGTCGTGCGGCCGCCGCTGGTCAAGCTGCCGGAATCCGAGATCGAAAGGCTGCGAGCCGCTCTCGAAGCGGCGGGCCTCCTCGGCCAGGGAAACACACGGGTTGCCGCGGAATAGAGTGTGCTCCTACCGCAGCCGGCTCTTGGCCTTCTGCACGATTCCGTCGATACCCTCCGCGGCCGCTATCGCGGCGTAGGTCGCCACGGGTCCCCAGTACCCATCGAGGCTGCCGGCGGGAACGGTGTTTTCCTGGGCGGCTTCGCCGAGCCTCTTCCCCTCCTTGTCGGTGACGACCCAGCGCAACTCGACCCGTTGAGCCCCGTTCAAGGGCGGATCGATGGTGACCTCGCCTTGCACGAAGAAGCTGGCTTGGGATGCTTCTTCCTCCAACTCCTGGCCGTCGCTCCGAAGGGCGTTCCGCATGGCGTTCGCCAACTCCCGATCGCCCTCGCCGGGTGCTCCGCTCACACCCCTGACAAAAACGCCGTGCCCGACGTTATCGACAACCGTCTCGACATCGGCCTCCTTTTCGAGCAACGCCGCCAGCGGCTCGGCGGCCTCGTCGGCGACCGCGTACCAGAGCCCGGATTCCTGCCACTGTCCCATTGATGGAGCGAGATCGAGCGTCTGCCGGTGTTGTCCGACAGCCGCTCGCTCGGTATCGAAGAGTGTCCATTGGACGGAGGCACGGTCGGTTTCGGGTATTTCCCGAGCCGTCGCGACATAGACACCGACGATGATGAAATGGGCCGCCGCACCGCTTCGCGAGGTCGCGGTGAATCCGTATCCCCCCAGGGATTGGGCCAAGGAGCGGGCGAGACCGGCGGCCGCTTGGGGCGGCAATCCCATGATCGGCTCGACACGCACGTCGAATGGGAGGATCGTGAGGGGATAGACGTCGGCCTTTTCGTCATGCTGAAACGGGCGGGGCACCATCCCGCAGCCATGAAGGAGGATAAGTAGGGGCAGGAGGATTCCAAGTGGCCGCATGTCGCATCGTCACATCAAGACGCATGTCGCCATCAGAGCGAGCAGAAGGCCGATACTCATAAGAATGATATACGGCATGGCATCATGCTCCGGGCCCCGACGCGGCAGGCTGTCCTCAATCCGCAAGCGCGATGGCCGAAAGGCCGCGTCCGCAATCGGGCTCGCCGCGCAACACGGATCGACGATAGCTGAAAAACCTGTCCTCTTCACGACAGGTATCGATGGGAAGCAATTGCACCTCTTTCAACCCGAGCGCATCGAGGCGCCGGAAAAGGTAGGCCGGCAGATCGAAGTGATACCGTCCCTCCTTTGCCGAGCCCGAGAAGTAGCGTTCATTCAGCGGATTCTCCTCGACGAACGTCTTCAGGAACTCGGGCCCGACCTCATAGGATGCCTGTCGAATGCAGGGCCCTATGGCGGCAACGATATTGGCACGCTTGGCTCCGACATCCGTCATCGTGGCAATCGTGGCCTCGAGGACGCCCGCTTTGCCCCCGCGCCAGCCCGCATGGGCGGCGCCGATGACCTTGGCCCGTGTGTCCGCGAAAAGAACCGGTGCGCAGTCCGCCGTCAGGATGCCCAGGGCCAAGCCGCGGACTCGGGTCACGAGCCCGTCCGCCTTGGGCGCGAGGTCGTGGGGCCAAGCTTCGGACACGTCGATGACGTCCGCAGAGTGAACTTGGCGTGCGGTGACCAGCGCTTCCGGCGGGCGTTCGATCCGTTCCATGGCCCGGGCTCGGTTCGTCTCGACACGATCTGGGGAGTCACCCGATGAATACCCGCAATTGAGGGATTCATAGACTCCTTCGCTGACGCCGCCCCGGCGGCTAAAGAAGCCGTGTCGAATTCCGTTGAGAGCGTTCAGAACGTGAGCGGAAATCATGATCGCCCTATGCTGATGGCAGGCCGCAGAGGTAAAGAGAGTTGACGGAAAGACCCGATTAATCTTCCAGTTTTTTCGCCGGACTCTCAATCAAATCCTGGCGGCGTCGGCAACGTTTTGTTCTGAAGGGCCAAGACCTTGAAAAGCGTGCCCATTTGCGCCGGATCGGCGAGTCGTTGTTGGGCCGCTCGGATCTCCCTCGCTTGACGATTGTCGGCCGCGATTAGGAGCGATTCAGCTCGCGCGTTCAGCCCTAGCCGCACCAGGAAATCACCTTGCGGCATGGGGCCGAAAGCGGCGGCCCCGCCCTCCTCTCCAGCCCGGGCGAGGGACTGGAAGTCCACATAGGCGGTCAGATCGGCGTTGCCGGGATCAACCAAAGCGTCGTGGTAGCGGTGACCCCGAACCGCCTGCAGGGTATCGCCCGACGTGGTTCTCGCCGGCCCATAGTCGAGGATCAGCGCGGCACCTCCAAAACGGGCCACCTTGTCACCGATATGGTGGGCCAAGCTCAGGCCGGCGGGAGACACCTCCGCGATGCCTCCTATGGGCGTGTCGTGAAGCGCATTGGGAATGAGGGGAGACAGGGGGATGACCGGTGACAGGACGAAACGAAGCCCAGGCGGGCGGTCGTCCATGTCGACCAGGCGTTCGCGCCAGCCCTCGGCAACGCGCTGAAACTGGCGAATCGGCAGGGCATCGAAGAATTCGTTGGCAAGGATCAACGACGGTCCATCGGGCAAATCGGCCACACCATCGTGCCAAGTCGGATCACGGAATAGATTGGCCTTGCCCAGGGTTTCCGCCTGGCGCTCGCGAAGTGTGCGGCTGATCTCCACGAGATGAAGAGCAACCGCCTGATGGAATCCCGGTACATCCCGGGTGGCGCGAAGGGCATCGCCGAGCAAGGTTCCGCGACCGGGCCCGAGCTCGACGAGAAGGACGGGAGACGGCTTACCCATCGATTGCCAGACGACGGCGCACCAGAGGCCGATCAGTTCGCCGAACATCTGGCTGATCTCGGGCGCGGTGACAAAATCACCAGAGAGGCCGAGAGGATCCCTTCGAGCGTAGTAACCATGCTTTGGATGAGTCAGTGCCTCGGTCATGTACTCGGCAACGGTGAGAGGCCCGCGAACGGCAATTCTTCGTCTAAGGAGCTCCGCCAGCGCGTTCATCGATGGTCAGGTGCGCGAGCGAACACGGGCGACGAGGCAGAGGCCGACGACCAGCATCGGCAGGGACAGCCACTGACCCATCGTCGACCCGCCCAGCAAGAAGCCGATCTGGGCATCGGGTTGGCGGAAGACTTCGCCGATCGAGCGGGCGAGGGCGTAGCCGATCAGGAAAACACCAGTAAGCACGCCGTCGCGTGCCCTGACCTGCCCCCGCCGCGACAGGAAAAAGAGCACCGCGAACAGGACCGCGCCCTCCAAAACCGCCTGGTAGATCTGGCTGGGATGGCGCGGTAATCCATCCCTGTCGGTTGGGAAGACCATGGCCCAGGGGACATCCGATACCCGGCCGTAGAGCTCGCTATTGACGAAGTTGGCAAGCCGTCCAAAGAAGAGGCCGATCGGGGCGGCACAGGCGATCAGGTCGCCGAAGGCCAGCATCGGAATGCCGCGTCGCCGCGCGAACAGGATGGCGGCGATGACAACGCCCAGAAAACCGCCATGGAAAGACATGCCTCCCTGCCAAGTGGCGAGGATCTCGATCGGATTCGAGAGGTAGTAGGCGGGCTGATAAAAGAGCACATATCCGAGCCTTCCCCCGAGAACCACACCGAGCGTTGCCCAGACCAGGAAGTCGTCGACGTTCTGCGGCTCGATAGGCCGTGGCGGCGCCTTCGCCAGCCAGCGCATGTAGCGCCAACCCAAGAGGAGGCCCACGACATAAGCTAGGGCATACCAGCGGATTGCGATGGGGCCGATTTCGATGAGAACCGGATCGATGCTGGGAAACGGGATGACGAAGGTCATGGGTCAGATCGACCTACCGGTAGGGGTCGGCATTGTCCAGAAAACGGGTCACATAGTCGGCGACGCCCGTCTCGAGGCCGGTAAAGGGCCGATCGAAGCCGGCCGCTCTGAGGTGGCGGGTGTCCGCCTCCGTAAAGTACTGGTAGCGGTCGCGGATCTCCTCGGGCATAGGCACATAGGTGATGCGGGGCTCGTGGCCCAGCGCGTCAAACGCGGCACGGGCGAGGTCGGCGAAACTGCGTGCCTTTCCGGTGCCAAAGTTGAAAAGGCCGCTCACCTCCGGTGATCGCAGGAGCCAGAGTACGACCTCCACGCAGTCTTCGATCCAGACGAAATCGCGAAGCTGGCCGCCATCCGGGTAGTCGGGGTGGTGGGACTTGAACAGACGGACCTCGCGGCCTGCCTTGATATCGGGAAAGATCTTGCTCACCACGCTCGTCATCGACCCCTTGTGGTACTCGTTGGGGCCATAGACGTTGAAGAATTTAAGCCCTGCCCATTGCGGGGGAGCCGGCTTGCCTGCGGCGACGATGCGGGCAACGCGCCGGTCGAAGAGATGCTTGCTCCAACCGTAGGGATTGAGTGGACGGAGGCTGGCAAGGGCCTCCGGCGTCGCGTCGTCGACAAAGCCCTGGCCACCATCGCCATAAGTGGCCGCCGAGGAGGCATAGATCAAGCGTAAGGCATGCCGGGTGCACAACCTCCAAAGGTCCAGGGAAAGCCGGAAATTGGTCGAGACAATCAGGTCGGCGTCTCGCTCGATGGTTGAGGAAATGGCGCCCATATGGATAATGGCGTCGATCCGCGACGCGTGATCTTCCACGAAAGCCAGGAGTTTCTCCGGCGGAACGATGTCGGCCAGCTCGCGTTTGGCGAGGTTGCGCCATTTATCCGCGGCCCGCAGACGATCGCAGACAACGATCGGCGCCTCTCGTCGTTCCTCAAGGGCCGCGACGATGTTCGATCCGATGAATCCGGCCCCGCCGGTGACGACGAACATGCGCCGTTTATAGGAGCGGTGCCGGCCGCCCGCAAGGTTGGCGGCCCAGCCCCTCGTTTCAATCGACCTACCTGAGGTTGCGGGCCGTCGTTCCGGACCCCATAATCATGAGGCGACAGGCTGAGCCCGGAGGGAAGACATCGATGCAAACAAGAAGCCGTATCGTGGACGACTTGGCGCGCGTGGCGTCCGGCGCGGTTTCGACGTTGGCTGGAGTTAAGGGCGAGATCGAGGCCCTTGTTCGTCATCGGGTCGAGCGGCTGCTGGCCGACATCGATGCCGTCCCGCGTGACGAGTTCGAGGCGGTCAAGGCGATGGCGGCCACGGCGCGAGCGGAACAGGAGCGGCTCGAGCAGCGCGTCGCAATCTTGGAGGCGCAGCTCAAGGGATCCAAAGGCGCGGCTAGTGGTTCGGCTCGACGGTCCTCGTCGACGCCGTCGGCTCAGAGCCGCAAAAAGACATCGACTCCAACTCCTAAACGGCGACCCAAGACCGTAACGAAGCCGTCAAAAAGCAAGCCTTAAGCCTGGGTCTCTCGGCCCTTATCCACAGGAATGCGAATCGGTCTGCCACTCCGGTCTTGCGCCCGAGTCGCGCTTTTGGCAGGGTAGATTTCGTGGCCTAGAGATCAGGACTCTCAACATGTCGTTGGCGCATCAATATGTTGGTTGTGTGACAGTTGAGAGGCCAACGGCTGGTCAGGGATGAAGGTGCCAGTTCGGGAGGTGCGCCCGTGTCCGCGATGACGTTCCAGTCCGAGTCCGCTGCCGTCAATCCCCTCGATATCGTCGAGCGGCTGGTGGTCGCCAATGATTGGCCATTCGATCGCCGCAGCGATCAGGAACTATCGATTCAGGTCCCCGGGGCTTGGTGCGACATCAGCCTCTATTTCTCCTGGAACGAAGAGGCCTGCGCGGTGCATTTGAGCAGCGCGTTCGATATGCGCATTCCCGTGCAGAAAAGGGAAGCCGTCTACGAGCTTCTGGCGCTCGTCAACGAAAAGCTTTGGCTCGGCCATTTCGGTGTTTGGGCGGAGGAATCCGTGCCGATGTTTCGCCATGCCCTGCCGCTGCGTGGCACAGTCGGCTTGACGCGTGAGCAGGTCGAGGACCTGGTCGAAACGGCGCTCCTTGAATGCGAGCGTTTCTATCCCGCCTTCCAGTTCGTGGTCTGGGGCGGGAAGACAGCCGAGGAGGCGATCCTCGCATCCATGGTCGACACAGTGGGCGAGGCCTAACCAGGGTGGGGTTGAACGCCTCCATCGTTCTTATCGGCTGCGGCAAGATGGGCGGCGCCCTGTTGACCGGATGGCTGCAGGAGCGAGTCGCCGTCGAGAATATCGTCGTTGTCGAACCGAGTGGCGAGGCCGCCCAAACGGCGCGGCGTCTCGGCGTGACCGTGGTTGCCTCCGCGGCGGAGCTTGATCCGGCGTTGCGGCCCGACCTTCTGTTGTTCGCCGTCAAGCCTCAGGTGATGGACGAGGCGGTCCCTCCTTTCGCCTATTTTGCCCAGGCTGGAAGCACCTGTCTTTCGATCGCCGCAGGGAAGACCATCGCATTTTTCGGTGACCGGCTGGGCCAGGGGGCGGCCATCGTTCGGTGCATGCCCAACACGCCGGCCGCGGTCGGACGCGGAATGACGGTTGCCTGCGCCAACAGCGACGTGACGCCGCAGCGGCGGCGGCTCTGTCAGACGCTTCTCGAGGCGGTCGGCGAGGTCGCCTGGATCGAGGACGAATCCTTGATGGACGCGGTGACGGCCGTATCCGGAAGCGGCCCGGCCTATGTCTTTCTTCTCGCCGAGAGCCTCGCCCGAGCGGGCATCGAGGCCGGCCTGCCGCCGGATATGGCGGAGCGGCTCGCCCGTGCTACCGTAACGGGTGCGGGGGAACTCCTTTTCCGCTCGCCGGACCCGGCCGCCACCCTGCGCGGCAATGTCACAAGCCCGGGCGGCACGACCGCCGCGGCCTTGGAGGTCCTGATGGGCGAATCGGGCTGGCAACCCCTGCTGACCCGCGCGGTCGAGGCCGCCGCCAACCGTTCTCGGGAGCTGTCCGACTGAAAGGAGCAGGCCTTCCGCTGGATGGGCCGCCGCTTGTTCCGATCGCACGCCAAGCCTACAATCCTGAGAGCCGATCGGAATAGAGCATGATGTCATGAGGTACGCTCTCGTGAAGCGGAGGGGTTATGGCTGGCGAAGCTGAAGGCGCACCGAAAAAGGGACGGCGGCCGAAGGGCCGGGCCCGGGCCACGGAGGATGACCGCTCACGGATCATCAGGACGGCCCTGGAACTCGCTGTCATCGAGGGCTGGGGGCGTGTCTCGCTCTCCTCGATCGCAGCCGCGGCCGGCCTGTCTCTGGCCGACGCATATCGGATCTTCCCGTCGAAGGGAGCGATACTCGACGGTTTCATCAGAGGCATCGACGAGCAGGTGCTGGCGGCCGGGGAGGCGGATTTCGAGGAGTCCGTTCGGGATCGGTTGTTCGAGGTGCTGATGCGGCGCTTCGACGCGTTGAACCCGCACAAGGCGGCGGTGGCCGCGATCATGCGGGATGGGATCGATCCCTCCGTCTGGCTCGGTGGCGTTCCCGCTTTCCTTCGCTCGATGGCCTGGATGCTGGAGGCGGCCGGGCTGTCCTCGTCCGGCCTCGAGGGGCTGATCCGCATCAAGGGGATCAGCATGATCTGGGCCAACGCGGCGCGGGTGTGGCTGCGGGACGACACCGCCGACATGACGAAGACCATGGCCGCTCTGGATAAGGGGCTGCGTCAGGCCGAGACACTCATGGCCATGTTTTACCGACGTGGTGGTCCGGGCTCTGGCGCCGCCGACGCGGAGGAAGGACCCTCCCGGCGGTGAGCATTTCCTTCGCCGATTTCGAGCGTGTCGATATCCGCGTCGGCACGATCCTTCGGGCCGAGCCATTTCCGGAGGCGCGATGGCCCGCGATCAAGCTGTGGATCGATTTCGGCTCGGAGATCGGGGAAAAGAAGACCTCGGCGCAGATCACGGACCATTACGAGCCGGCGCGCCTGATCGGGCGCCAGGTGACGGCGGTTGTCAACTTCCCGCCGAAGCAGATCTGCAAATTCCTGTCCGAGGTCCTAATCTTGGGTTTTCCCGACGCGGATGGGAACGTGGTTCTGATCGGGCCGGATCACGCAGTTCCCAACGGCGGTCGCCTTTATTAGAGCGCGGTGATGCCCCGGACGCCCGCCCGCGGGTCCAGCGGCTCACATCGGCAGCCAGAGCTTCGCCCTCAAACCGCCGCTGGGGGAGGCGTCCAACTCGATGTCTCCGCCGTGGCCGCGGACGACGTCCCTGGCGATCGTCAGGCCAAGACCAGTACCGCCGGTTCCCGGCTTCCGGGAACCGTCCAGGCGGATGAATGGCTTGAACACATCGTCCCGTTTCTCCGCCGGAATGCCGGGGCCATCATCGTCAATAAAGACCTCGATCACGCCGTTGCTACGTTGGGCGTGGATCGCCACGCGGCTGGCGTAGCGGGTCGCGTTGTCGATGAGATTGGTGACGCATCGTTTGATCGCGTGGGGCCGCAGCGGAAGGACGATTTCCTCCCCGGCCTCGATGTCCACGATTCCACCCTTGCGCCGAGCCTGGGACGCGACTTCGGTGAGCAGTTCGTTCAGGTTTGTGGGTTGCGGCAGCTCGGACCCTTCGCCCCTGGCGAAAGCCAGATAGCTCTCGAGCATATGTTCCATCTCGGAGATATCCGCTTTCATGTCGCGCACGTCGTCGGAATCGCCGGACATCTCAAGCTGTAATCTCAGGCGGGTGAGCGGTGTGCGCAGGTCATGGGACACGCCAGCCAGCATTTCCGTGCGCTGACGGATCTGCCGAAGGATCCGCTCGCGCATGGCGAGGAAGGCCGTAGCCGCTTGGCGAACCTCCTTCGCTCCCTCCGGTTTGAAGCTGGGGACGTCCCGTCCCTTCCCGAAGTTGTCCGCGGCGATGGCCAGCCGGCGGATCGGCTTCACCTGATTGCGCATGAAAATCGTCGCCAGGGCGAACAGAAGGAGAGACGTTCCCACCATCCAGAGGACGAAAACATAGGTAGTGGCGCTGAACAGGCGCTTTCGCGGGACGATGACCTCCAGAACCCCTCCTTTCCGAGCGACATCGACGATCACATGCCGATCCAGGGACTGACCGTCGATGCGAAACGGACCTTGGACACGTTCCCCCAAAGACTGAAGCAGCATCCCCTCGCCGCCTCCGATGTCGACTGGCGTCACATCCAGCAACTCCTCACCTTCCTTGAAACGAACCACAAGGCTCATTTGCGACGACGCGAGATCTGAGATCCAGCCCCTGTTCCCCGGCTCGGAATGTCTTTCCAACAAGGCGATAACGGCGGCAATGTCGCCGGCGACGCCGCGGGCTAGGCGAAGGCTTACGGTTTCCCAGTGGGTCTCGAAGAAGATGAAGGCGGAGACCACCTGGAGAAGCACCAGCGGGGTCACGATGATGAGCAGAGACCGGCCCAGAAGGCTCCGGGGAAACAGTCTCTTGATGGCTATCTTTACGTGGCGCCTCATTTCCGACAGGCCCTAGTCCGGCCGCAGCACATATCCCTTGCCCCGCACGGTTTGCAGATATACCGGCACCCTGGGATCGGGCTCGATCTTACGCCGAAGGCGGGTGACCTGGACGTCGATGGCCCGGCCGCCACCGCTGGCCCCGGTCAGTTCGATGAGCTCCTCACGTGTCAGTGTCATACCGGGCCTGTGGGCCAAAGCGGTCAGCAGCGCGGCCTCGATCGAGGTCAGCCGGACCGGCGCGCCATCGCGTGAAAGACGCTCACCTTCCGGTTCATAGACGAACGCCCCCATTCGGATCTCGGCCGGTAGAGCAGGCGTAGGTGGCGTCGGCACACGCCGCAAGATGTTCTGGATCCGCAACAGCAGCTCGCGGGGGTCGAAGGGCTTTGTCAAATAGTCGTCGGCGCCCTTTTCAAGGCCCGCGATGCGGTCTTCCGGCTCGCCCATGGCGGTCAACATGAGGATAGGCACGGTATTGTCGCGACGCAAATCCGACGTAAGGGAAAGACCGTCCTCGCCCGGCATCATTATGTCCAACACGATGAGATCGAAGGCGAGCCCTGCCAGCTTGGCCCGGGCATCGGCCGCATCACTTGCCGTGGACACCAGAAAGTCGTTTTCACTCAGGTACTTGCGCAGGAGTTCACGCAGCCTGTCATCGTCATCAACCACCAGGATATGGGGAAGGTCGGCGTCCGTCCTTGGTTCCACCGCAAGCTCTCCGGGCGTGGACCGATTGATAAGGGAAAAGACTACCACAAGCCGGACCCTTAAGGCAGGGGCATGCAAACGGCAACGCGGCCGACGGCGCGTCTCCCCTTTTTGCATCAGCCGGCGCCATCCACGGTTTTCCGATCCACGGATTTCCCGTAGGTTTCGTCCCGGCCTTTTCCACTGCAGCCTCGCGGCAGCGAAAGAACGGGATCTTCTCGATGACGAACAGCCAAGACCGGGAGCCCGAATGGGTCGCGCTCGCCCGTGAACTCCAGGCCATCGCGCAGACCGGCCTCACCTATGCGAAAGATCCGTTCGACCTCGAACGCTACAAGCAGGTCCGGAGGCTTGCGGTCCAGCTCTTCGCGGACGGCTTCGGGGTGGATCCCATCCGCCTTCACGAGGTCTTCAATGGGCTTGCAGGCTACGCGACGCCGCAGATCGATGTTCGCGGCGCGATATTCCGAAGGGACGAGGTGCTCCTGGTTCGGGAGTGGTCCGACGGCAAGTGGACGCTGCCCGGTGGATGGGCCGACGTGAATCATTCGCCAGCGGAAAACGTTGTGCGCGAGGTCGAGGAGGAGTCGGGCCTGCGGGTGACCGCGCGCAAGCTCGCCGGGGTGTACGATCGCCGACGCCACCCCTACGTGCCGCCGGATCCCCGGCATGTCTACAAGCTGTACTTCGTCTGCGACGAGGTCGGCGGCGTGCTTGCCACGAGCTACGAAACGACGGCGGTCGACTTCTTTCCCCTGTCCGATCTGCCGAACCTCTCCCTGTCGCGGGTGTTGGCTGCGCATATCAGGCGGGCTTACGATCATCATCTGGATCCCGAACTGCCGACGGATTTCGACTAGGAGCAGATATGCCAGGGGCCGGAGAGATGCGGGCCATGGTTCTCGACAGGCCAGGCCAGTCGCTGCGTCTGGAGCGGCGGCGGTGGCCCCGGCCCGCGAAGGGGCAAATCCTCGTCGAGGTCGCCGCCTGCGGCGTCTGTCGGACCGACCTCCATGTGGTCGACGGCGAGCTCACCGAGCCCAAGCTGCCGATCATCCCGGGACACGAGATCATCGGTCGGGTGGCGGAGCTGGGGGAAGGAGTCGAGCGGTTCGCCATCGGCGACCGGATCGGCGTACCCTGGCTTGGCTTTAGCTGCGGGGAGTGCCGACACTGTCGGGCCGGCCGGGAGAACCTCTGTCCGAACGCCCGGTACACCGGCTACCAGATCGACGGCGGCTACGCCGAGGGTGCGCTCGCGGACCATAGATACTGTTTTCCCATCTCCGACGATTACACGGACGCCGAGGCGGCGCCGCTGATGTGTGCCGGGCTGATCGGCTACCGCGCTTTGCGCTTCGCCGGGGATGCCAGGCGACTTGGGCTCTACGGCTTCGGTGCGGCCGCGCATATCGTTGCCCAGATTGCCGCGCATGAGGGCCGGACCGTTTTCGCCTTCACAAGGCCGGGGGATCAAGCGGCCCAAGACTTCGCCCGGGGACTGGGCGCGGCCTGGGCCGGGTCCTCGGAAGAACCGTCGCCGGAACCGCTCGACGCGGCCATTCTGTTCGCGCCGGTCGGCGCCCTTGTGCCGCTTGCGCTGAGGGCGGTGGCGCCGGGCGGGCGGGTCGTCTGCGCCGGCATCTACATGACCGACATTCCAAGCTTCCCTTACGAGATCCTTTGGGAGGAGCGGGAGATCGTCTCCGTCGCCAACCTCACGCGTCGTGACGGCGAGGAGTTCCTGGCTCTGGCGCCCGAAGTCCCGGTGCGGACGACGATCGAGCCCTGCCCCCTGGAAAAGGCCAACGAGGCCCTGCGAAGACTGCGGGACGGTCAGGTGCATGGCGCGGCGGTATTGACGATGACCGGGTAACCGACCCGTTCGGCGTGAGATGCGGCGTCAAGTTTTGCCGCCGATATTCGGGAAACGCCGACGATCTTCCTCGTTGATGATGCCGCGCAGGACAGCACGGAACTGCTCGGCGCGGCCGGCTCCGGCTTCATGGTAAGCGCGGGCGATGCGCCGGCTCTGGATTGCGGTCAGCCGCGTCTCCATTTTCCGACCTCGCTCCGTCAGATGGAGAAGCCGCCGCCGCCCGTCCTCGGAATCGGAGTCCTGGCGCACGAAACCTTCCCGGACCAGCTGTCCGAGAACCGGCGCGAGACTCTGCTTGGTGATCTTCAGAATGCCGAGAAGGTGACTCACGGTCGCGCCGGGGTGGCGGCCGACAAAATAGATCACGCGGTGATGGGCCCGCCCGAACCCGTAACGCGCGAGAACTTGGTCCGCCTCCGCCGTGAAGTCGCGATACGCAAAGAAAAGCAGCTCGATCGCCTGGCGAAGCTCTTCCTCGCTGAGCTCGGTTTCGGTCACGACCGGATCGGCGGTTGACATGGGGTCTCACAAAAATATGTCAGCGTTCTTGACGTATATGCCAAAAAATGCTAACAGACGCAATATCCTTTCCAGGATGAATAGAAAACGCAATTTTCTTACAGTATATACGGTTGGATAGAAAGAAGTTTCCATGACTGCCACCCCCTTTCACGATCGCGACGGTTCCATCTGGTATGACGGCGAGCTTGTTCCTTGGCGGGACGCCTATCTGCACGTTCTCACGCATGCGCTCCATTACGCGTCCTGTGTGTTCGAGGGCGAGCGCGCCTATGGTGGCGAGATCTTCAAGCTGACGGAGCATACCGAGCGCTTGGTCGAGGGTGCGGAGATTCTGGGCTTCAAGATCCCCTACTCCGTTGCCGAGATCGACGCGGCCTGCCGGACCACGATGGAGGCGAACGGCATCAAGGACGGCTATGTCCGTCCGGTGGCGTGGCGGGGTAGCGAGATGATGGGGGTGTCCGCCCAGAGCACAAAGATCCATCTGGCCGTCGCGGCATGGCCTTGGCCCTCCTATTTCTCACCGGAGGCTTTGGAGAAGGGAATCCGTCTGACCATGTCGCGTTGGCGCCGTCCGGCTCCGGACACGGCTCCGGTCAAGACGAAGGCGGCTGGCCTCTACATGATCTGTACCCTGTCAAAGCATGAGGCCGAGGCCGAGGGCTTCGAGGACGCCCTCATGCTCGACTGGCGCGGACGGGTCGCGGAGGCTACGGGCGCCAACATTTTCCTTGTCATGGGCGATGGCCGGTTGCATACGCCGACTCCCGATTGCTTCTTGGACGGCATCACACGGCGGACCGTCATCGATCTGGCGCGCAAACGCGGGATCGAAGTCGTGGAGCGGGCGATCCTTCCCGAGGAGCTTGCCAAGGCCACCGAGGTGTTTCTGACCGGGACTGCGGCGGAGGTCACGCCGGTCGGGCAGATCGCCGACCACCGCTACACGGTCGGGGAGATCACGCGGACTCTGCGCGCCGACTACGAAGAGACGGTCGGCAAGGTACCCGCTGAAACCGTGCCGGCGGTTTGACGCGGCTGGGCTGAGCGATCTAAAGGCCCCAGCCGGGCTGCTGGAGGGCGTGTTCGCTAAGTTCCTTGGTGACGAAATCATAGGCTTCGTCGACGGAGTCCGTGCGGAAAAAGAGGTCGAGATCGCCCGGATCGATGGTGCCGTGGTCGAGCAGCGCCTCCAGGTTCAGCACCTTGTCCCAATAGTCGCGACCGTAGAGAACGATGGGGATGCGTTTGCGGAGCTTTTCCGTCTGCACGAGGGTCAGGATCTCGAACAGCTCGTCGAGCGTGCCGAAGCCGCCGGGAAAGATGACGATCGCCTTCGCCAGATAGGCGAACCAGAACTTGCGCATGAAGAAGTAGTGGAACTCGAAGAGGAGCTGCCGGGTGACATAGGGGTTTTCAAACTGTTCCTCGGGAATCGAGATGTTGAGGCCCATGTTCAGGCCCTTGGCTTCGGAGGCGCCGCGATTGGCGGCTTCCATGATGCCGGGGCCGCCCCCGGTGCAGACGAGAAACCGCCGGCGGTGGCCCTCGAGCTCCTTTGACCAGGCGGTCAGTCGATGGGCGAGGGTTCGCGCATCCTCATAGTATCGCGACATTCGGAGCTGGCGCTCGGCGCGGTCGAGATCACCATTGCCGGCGCGCGCTGCCGCCACGGCCTTTTCCGCATCCTCCCGGGAGACGAATCGGGCCGATCCGAAGAAAACGATGGTGTCGCTGACATTGAGGTCGTCAAACCGCGACTCGGGTTCGAGATACTCCGCGAGGATCCGCACGGGACGTGCGCTGCGCCCGTGAAGGAAGGAGAGGTTCTCGTACGCCTTGAGGAGGCGGTTTCTGTTTTCAGGCATGAGCGCGCCCTCGGATGACAGGAATGAGGCGCGCAATGTAGAGCATTTCTTGCACGTATGGGCATTTTCCAATGGCGCCGAGGCTTCGCCGACGACCGATAAGGGCTCGGCCACAGCCGATCAGCGGCTGCTCAGAGTGTCAGCGAGGTGAGATCGGAGATCACCGGCACATCGGAAGGGAAGCCGTTGCTGCCCCCGGGCAAGAGACGACCAACGAAACGCACACCGTTGACCCGGGCGGCCTCATAGTCGGCCCGGGCATCGCCGACGAAGAGCGTTCGCTCCGGGGTGAAGCCGTGGCGATCCAGCAGATCCTTGACGATTGGCGGCTTGCGGCGCGGCGCGCCGTGCACCGAGACGAAGTAGTGACTCATCTTGCGCCGCGTAAGGATACGAAGGATCTCTTCCTGGGGCGTGCCGGTTACCACGAACAGCGGCAGTTCCAGATGGTGCCGCTCAAGGAACTCGGCTGCGCCCGGCACCCAGTTGCAGGATGCGACCTCGTCCTCTACCAGCGCGCGAAAGCGCTCGCACCAGGCCGAAAGCTCGCGATCATCCAGCTCGATGCCAAGGAAGGTTCGATGGCAGTGGCGGATCTTGTCCCACCTGGGAATTCCCTCGTTCGCCCGCACATAAGCCATGATCCGGGCAAGCCTGTCGGGTGGGGAGTCGCGATAGATTTCCTCGAAGGCGCTGATCTTGAAGTTGGTCGATTCGACCAGCACGCCATCGAAATCGAAGAAAATCGCATCCGTCGAAATGGCGCCTACTCCTTCTTCCGGTCGCTTGCCCATCCAGCAGCGGCCTTCTCGTCCTCGGCCCGGGACTCGACCCAGCGGGCGCCCTCCTCCCCCTCTTCCCGCTTCCAGAACGGCGCCCTGGTCTTGAGCCAGTCGACGAGAAATTGACAAGACTCGAAGGCGGCGGCCCGGTGCGCGGAGGCGGTGGCCACCAGCACGATCCGGTCTCCCGGCTCAAGGCGGCCGTAGCGGTGGATGATAAGGCTGTCTTTGAGCGGCCAGCGGGCGCGGGCTTCTTCCTCGATCTCGGCCAGCGCCTTCTCGGTCATGCCCGAATAGTGTTCGAGCGTCATGGCCGAGACCTTTTCGTCGTCCGACATATCCCTGACCAAGCCAACAAACGTACAGACGCCGCCGATCGCGCGGTTACCCTGCCCGAGCCGCGCCAGTTCGGCGCCAACATCGAAATCTTCCCGTTGCACGCGGATCACGGCCTCATCCCCCGGTCATTGGAGGAAAGAACGCGACTTCGTCCCCTTTCCCGACCGGGTGATCGAGGCCGACGGCTTCTTGGTTCACGGCGACACGAATCCGCGAGGGGTCGGCGAAGGCCGCTGCGTAGCCCCGGCCGCGCCGGCAACACCATTCGACCAATCCCCGAACGTCGGTCACCTCTGGCGGCGGCGCGACCTCCTCCTCGGCAAGGCCGATCCGTTCCCGCAGCCAAGCAAAATAGAGAATCCTCACCAGGTCACCTCGGCGAAGGGAAGAAAGTCCACGATATCGCCCTCCCGGATCGGGCCACGTTCCTCCGCCAGTTCGGCGAGGCCGTCGGCCGCGACCATGGAGGTCAGAATGCCGGATCCCTCGGCCGGAAACTTGGCGACCGCGACGCCGCCGTCCGGGCCGGTTACGAGCCGCACCCGCAGCCATTCGCGCCGCCCCAATTTCTTCTTGTGGTCGAAGGCGGCGGGTAGCGGAGTCATTCGGGGCTCGATATCGGACCGTCCGGATAGCAACAAGAGGAGCGGCCGCGCGATGCGCATGAAGGTCACCATCGCCGCGACCGGGTTGCCGGGCAGCCCAACGAAAGCGGCGTCGCCGACCCGCCCAAGCGCGATGGGGCGCCCAGGCTTGATCGCGATCCGCCAAAGATGCAGCGCGCCAAGCGCTTCGACGGCGTCTTTGACATGGTCCTCCTCGCCGAGGCTGACGCCACCGGACGTGACCAGCACATCCTGATTTGCGGCGGCCACGGCCAGGGCGTCCCGGATCGCCTCGAGGCGGTCCGGCAGGATGCCGAGATCGGTCACCACGCAGCCCAGCTCGTCGGCGAGGGCCATGACGGCATAACGGTTCGCATCATAGATGCAGCCGCGGGGGATCTCCTCGGCTGGATCACGGATTTCGTCGCCGGTCGAGAAGACCGCGACCCGGAGCGGCCGTCGAACCAGGAGTTCCGACCGGCCGACGGACGCGGCCATGCCGACGTCCTGGGCGCGCAGGCGTATGCCAGGCGAGAGAACGGTATCGCCGGACCGGACGTCCTCGCCCCTGAGGCGACGGTTGGCTCCCCGTTTGAGGCCCGGCTGAAGGATAACCTGATCCCCCTCCTCACGGCAGGTTTCCTGCATGGCCACCGTATCCGGCCCCTCCGGCATCGCGGCTCCGGTGAAGATGCGCAAGGCCTCGCCGCGGCGGGCCGAGCGGTCGAGGGGGTGTCCGGCCGCGATCCGGCTCGTGACGGGAAGACGCGTCTCCTCATCCGAGGACAAATCGTCGAAAAATACCGCATAGCCATCGACGGCGGAGTTGTCATGCGGGGGAACGTCGCGGGACGCCAGAACAGGCTCCGCCAGAACGCGTTTCAGGGCCGCGCGAAGGGGCACCGTCTCCGTCCCCGTCACTGGTTCCACTGCGGCGGTGATCTGGGCAAGCGCGTCCCCGAGGGTCATCAACGCCGATCCGGGCGCGAAGCAGTCCTGGTCAAGGCGTGTCATGGGTAATCTTGGTCTGCAGGCCGCAATGGCCGAGGATGAACTCGGCGATCGCCGGCATGTCGTCGAGGTCCAACAGCGGGATATTCAGCCCGGGTATCGGCATGTCGCTGGCCACGGCGATCACCGACGGGTCCTCGCGCGCCAACAGCGGCTTGCCGTTGGACGGCCGATGAACCTCCAGCTTGTCAAAGCGATGGCTCTTGAAGCCTTCGACGAGGAGCAGGTCGACCGGCTCCATGCGGGTGATCAAGCTATCGAGATCGGGCTCGGGTGTACTTCGCAGCTCGCGGATCAGCGCCCAGCGTGCCGGCGAGGTAACCAAAACCTCGGTCGCGCCGGCAAACCTGTGGCGATGCGAGTCCTTGCCGGGCTTGTCGAGCTCGATGTCGTGATGGGTGTGTTTCATGGTCGACACGCGCAGACCCCTTGCCGTGAGCTCGGGAAGCAGCCGAACCACCAGGGTCGTCTTCCCGCTGCCGCTCCAGCCGACGAGGCCCAGGGTCTTCATTCGTCAGCATCCACGGGTTTGCGCATGTGATGCAGGCCGGCGCGGAAATAGTCGTAGCCGGTAACCAGGGTCAAGGCCGCCGCGCCCCAAAGGCCGAAGATGCCGATCTCCGTGCTATCCAGGGGGCCGAAGCGGGGCCCCGCCGGACCGACGATGAGAAAGCCCAGCGCCACCATCTGAAGCATGGTCTTCCACTTCGACAGCTGGCTGACCGGCACGCTGACCTGGAGTTGAGCCAGGAACTCCCGCAGGCCGGAAACCAGGATCTCCCGGCACAGGATCACGATGGCGGGCAACAGCGAGATGCCGGCGATCTGATCGTTGGCCACCAGCATGAGCAGAACCGCAGACACCAGCAGCTTGTCCGCGATGGGGTCGAGGAAACGGCCCACCGCCGACTGCTGTTCGAGAACCCGGGCAAAATAGCCATCGAAGAAATCCGTCAGGCACGCATAGACATAGGCGGCCAGGGCCAGCCAACTGCCGAGCGGCGGGTCCATGAAGAGAAGGCCGACCACCAAGCCCATGGCAAAGATCCGCGAGACCGTAAGCACGTTGGGCAGATTGTTTGTCATGGGGTTCCTTTTACGGCCCTCGAACTCAATTTGGGGCGGCGCCATATTAGCCATCGGCATGGAACCAGTCATAGACAATGTTGGCCATGGCCTCGCTGATCCCCTCGACGGCCGCCAAATCAGCGCGTCCCGCCTGCGAAACCGCTTCGGCGGAGCCGAAATGATGCAGGAGTGCCCGCTTCCGCCGCGCCCCGATTCCGGGAATCCGGTCAAGCGCAGATTTTGATACGGCCTTGGACCGCCGGCCGCGATGGGCGCCGATGGCGAATCGGTGGGCTTCGTCCCGCAGGCGCTGGAGAAAATAGAGCACGGGATGGCGGGGTTCCAAGGTCAGCGGCGGTTTGCCGGGCCGATGGATTCGCTCGCGCCCGGCGCTGCGGTCGGGGCCCTTTGCGATCGCGGCCAAGGCGACATCCTCGATTCCCAGTTCCTCGAGCACCCCGGTCGCCACGCCGAGCTGCCCGGGGCCGCCATCAATGAGAACGAGATCCGGCCATTGGTTCCCGGTACGATCCGGATCTTCCTTCAAGGCGCGGGAAAAGCGGCGTGTCAGGACCTCGCGCATCATGGCGTAGTCATCGGCGGTCGCGGCAGGTTCGTCCGTCGCCGTGCTGTTTCCCTTCCCGAGGTCTCCGCGGATGTTGAACTTCCGGTAGGCGCCTTTGGCGAATCCTTCCGGTCCGGCCACGATCATCGCCCCAACCGGCCGTGTCCCCGAGATGTGGCTGTTGTCGAACACCTCGATTCTTTCGGGCGGCGCGTCGAGATCGAGGACTTCCGCCAGACCGTCCAGCAGGCGACGTTGCGTCGCGCTTTCGGCAAGCCGCCGGCCAAGCGCGGCGCGGGCGTTGTCGAGGGCGTGAGCGATCAGCCGCCGTTTCTCGCCCCGCTGTGGCGCGGTAAGCCTGACCTTGTGCCCCGCCCGAACCGAAAGGGCTTCCGACACCAGCGCCTGATTTGGGAGGGTGTGGCTGAGAAGGATCACGCGCGGTGGGACGGTCGAGTCATAGAACTGTGCCAGAAATGCCTCCAACACCTCCGGTGCCTCGTTGTCGCGGGCGTGCGAGGGGAAATAGGCCCGGTTACCATAGTTCCTGCCGGCGCGCAGGATGAACACCTGGATGCAGGTCTGTCCGCCGGCCTGATGGGCAGCGACAACATCCGCCGCACCGATACCGCGCAAATTGATGTCCTGATGTGCCTGGACCCGGCTGAGGGCGCGGATCCGATCGCGATATTGGGCCGCTTCCTCGAAGTCCAGGCGGTCGCTTGCCTCCTGCATGCGTTGTGCGAGCACCTTCTGGATCCCCTGGCTGTCGCCGGTGAGAAATCCGCGTGCCTGCTCGACCAGCCCGCCATAGCTCTCCTCGTCGATACGGCTGACGCAGGGCGCACTGCACCGCTTGATTTGATGGAGCAGGCAGGGGCGCGTGCGGGCGGCGAACACAGAGTCGCTGCAAGAGCGGAGAAGGAAGGCCTGCTGGAGGACGGTGAGTGTTTGATTGACTGCCCAGGCGGACGCGAAGGGTCCAAAGTACTGACCCTGCCGGTTGCGGGCTCCCCTATGCTTGAGCACCTGAGGAAAGGCGTGGTCCGCCGTCAGCAGAATGGATGGGAAGGATTTGTCGTCGCGAAGCAGGATGTTATAGCGTGGCTTGTAGCGCTTGATGAGGTTCGCCTCGAGGAGCAGGGCCTCGGCCTCGGTGTGAGTTGTGACGACCTCCAATCCCACGGTCTCGGAGATCATGCGTCGCAGGCGGTTTGGTTGCCGGAGAAGCTGCGTGTAGCTTGTGACCCGTTTCCTAAGATTCTTGGCCTTGCCCACATAGAGCACGTCGCCGGCGGTGTTGAGCATGCGGTAGACGCCTGGAGACAGCGGGAGGGCCTTGAGCTGCTGCTCGATGAACGCTACCCCCGCGGGGCCTTCGGAACTATCCGAATCAGGCGCGACAATCGCGGCTTGGCCTTTCTGCCGCGTCTCGGGGTCAAATTGCGCACTCATGCTCGCTATGTGGCCAAAGAGTCGACACTGGTCAACGCTTGCGGCGGATTCCAGGCTTGTGGATGGTTCTGTTGAAAAGGAAGGCTAGGCCATGTGAATCCTGCGGATTTCATCGCCGCGAGCCTGTCGGCCATTACCAGTTGTGATTCTCTAAGCAGTTGATTTCAAAAATTTTTTTTGTGCACAACCCTGGGCTTCATAAAACTGTGATGTTGGTGTCAAGGTTTGGTCACAAAATGGTCACGGTTGATGGCCTGTGCACAACTTTCCGACGGCGCGTTCTGCCCACCCACGGCGAAGGATCGCAAACTGCTCTAAGTATACTTCGCAATTTCCATGCGGCCGCGCTCGATTTCCACGCCGACGCTGGCCGTGTCAGCGAAGACATCCAGTTTTTCAACTTTTACGAGAACTGATAGGACGCGCGAGTCCTGCAAACATATTGCGGCGGCCCGCTCAGCGAGGGTTTCCACGAGGTGGATGTGGCCCTGTGCGACCAGGCTGCGAATACTATCGGCGATGACCTCGTAGCACACCACGTTCGACAGCTTGTCCTCCAGGGGCGCGGGACCCTCCGCCACCTTCAGATCGAGATTGATGCGCACACGCTGGCGCGCGTCGTGTTCGTGCTTGTGAACGCCGATCGAGCAGGGGAGAACCATGTCGCGAATAAACACCCGCCGAAAACCCTGGTGCGGCTGAGCGACGCGCAGTGGCTGGATGACCTTGGCGCGGTCAGCGGTCATGACGGTGCCACTCCTTCGAGTCGACTGCGTTGCGCCTGTTTTTTCATTCTTCGATGTCTCCGACTTGTGACGGCGTGGCCCATCCCAGATGCTGGCCGCTATCGAGGGCGACCATCTGGCCCGTCATTGATGGGGCGTCAAGGATGAAACGCACGGCGTTGCAGATCTCGGTCAACTCCACGCGCCGGCAAAGCGGTGTGTCCTGCCATTGGCGGCGAAAGTGTTCGTCCGTCTGGCGGGGGCTCGGCAAAGTGGGCCCCGGACCGACGGCGTTGACCCGAACCCTCGGCGCCAGCGCCAGGGCGAGGGTTCGCGTGAGCGTCCAGAGCGCCGATTTGCTGACTGTATAGGATGTGAAGGCGCCCGTAAGATTCCAAACCCGCTGATCGATGATGTTGATGACGTTGCCTGCAACATCTTGTGGAAGCTGCGCGACAAAGCGTTGGATCAGCACGAAGGGCGCCCGAAGGTTGATCTGCATGTGGGCGTTCCAGGACTCGCGGGTCACCGTTTCCGGTGTGTCCTTCTCGAAGATGGACGCGTTGTTGACGAGGCAGGTCAGGGGACCGACCGTCTCCGCCGCGCGTTCCGCGAGGTTGTCGACCTCCCGTTCGTCGTCGAGGTTCGCACGGATCGCGATCGCGCGACCCCCGAGGCGCCGTATTTCCTCACAAACCTCTTGGGCGGCGTCATGCGATCCGTGGTAATGCACGGCCACCGACCAGCCACGGCCCCCGAGGTCCAAGGCGATGGCGCGGCCGATACGCTGGCCCGCGCCGGTGACCAGAGCGGCCTTCAAGGATGTTTCCGACATACGAGGAGGATGGGGTAACCGGCCAAGCAAGGCAAGGGCAGGGCCAACTGAGCGAACGGCATGGTGAGCATAGCCAATAACACAACGCTCTAAATGTCGCGAGACGGGGCCATCATCTCGTCGGTTTGGGGAACGGCCAGATGCCGGAATTCGTCCACAACGGCCTCGTAGACAGGGCGTTTGAACGGGATGATCAAGCCCGGAAGGCGATCGATTGGCACCCAGCGCCAGGTTCGGAATTCGGCGTGATCCGACGCTTCGAGATCAATATCGGCGTCGATACCGGTGAAGCGCAAAGCGAACCACTTCTGGGTCTGCCCACAATAGCGGCCTTTCCACTTGCGGTAGGACGCCTCGGTCGGCAGGTCATAGGACAGCCAAGACCCGCTTTCGGCCAGGATGGCGGCCTTGTCCGTGCCGATTTCCTCCTTCAACTCCCTGAAAACGGCCTCCTCGGGAGTTTCGCGCTTGCGGAGTCCCCCCTGTGGCATTTGCCAGGCATCTTCGGAGGAATCGGAACGGGCGCCTACGAATACCAATCCTTGCCGATTGATCAGCAAAGCACCGACGCATCGTCGATACGGCCGCGTGTCGGATTCGCTGGCGTTGGTCACAGGATTTGCTTGTCGGCGAGCGCCGTGACCGGGGTCAGGATAAGGTTCTTCTCCTCGAATGTCGCGATCCAAGTCGCCACGGCTTCCAGCGTCAAGGGATAAGCAGAGGCCACGCCAACGGCCACGGATTTGCGGCGCGCGATGGCTTCCAACTCGGCAAGATTCGCAGCGACGGCGGCCCGGTTCGGCGGGTTGTCGATGGTTACATCGCCGATCACACGGGGCAAACCCAACTCCCGTGCAACGCGACCGCCCTGCGCATCCGTGGCGGGTAAAGCGTCAACGAAAAGGAGCCCGCGATCACGCAGGTCCTCAAGGACCGGTCGAAGCCGCTCTCCATTGGCGACGAAGCGCGAGCCCATCGTTGCGATGACGCCGGCATAACCCCTCACCCGGCTCAGGAGGTAGTGGAGCCGGTCACGATTCCCGGCGGCGTCGAGAGACGTCATGAGCGCCTTTGGCCCTGGATCGCGGCTACCGAGGTCGATCGGCTCCATGGGAAGACCGAGAAGGAACTCGTGGCCGCCTCGCCGGGCTTTCGAGGCCCAGTTTTCCAGGTCCGACGCATAAGGATCGAAGGCCAAGGTGACGGCACCCGGCAGGCGCAGGATGGCAGCCTCGGTCGCAGCCTTGCTCAACCCAAGGCCGATAATAACCAACGATATCCTGGGGTGCTGCCCCCCATCCTCGAAAGGACGCGCGTAAGCCTGCAAAGGGCGGCGTCCATCCTCGCCGATCCGTGGCAACGGCCCGTGCGGACCTTGTTCGAGGAGTCCGGGATCCGGAGTGGTCTGCAAGCTTTCGACGCTGTCAGGAACGGGAATCCGCTCGAAAGCCGACGCCGTCGCCGGCGAGACGGCGAGCCCGGAGTCCGGAGAGCCCGGAAGTTGCGTCCACCCCGCGGGAGACGACGTGGCACTTCCGTCCTTTGAGGTTTCCCTGGTGATCTCCGGTCTGAGTGGCAGGTCGACGACAATCCGTGCAGCCGTGCCTTCAGACCTGCTCTCGGGTTGGCCCGAAAAAAGCCATAGCGCGGCGATGGCAACGACGATCAGGCCGGCGAGCGAGGCCGCTCCTCCGACAACCAAACGCCGGATCTGATCGGCACGGTCGCCCGGCTCGAGGTCTTCCTCGTCGGTCTCGTCATCCAACTCGTCGACGTCTTGCGCGGTATCCTCAAATCCCTCCTCGACGTCGCGCTCGTGGTTTTTGGATTTGAGGAAGGGGAGTCTCACGCCCTCTCCTATGTCGTCTGCCGTCGAAAGCTAGTCTGGCGGCCCGAGGCCCTATTCCTGGCTTCGTGCCATCCGCTTCTCATAAAGAACCACGCCGCGCAGGAGATCCAAAGCCCGCGTGAGCTGATAGTCCTCCATGGACTCCGCTTCGCCGTCTGCTCCCTCCCGCAAGGCATCCATCCCCTCTTCGGCGCTGTCAAGGGCGCCTCGCAGATCGGCCTCGCGCCGCCCTTGCGGCAGCTCAAGGGTTTCGATACGGGCCGGCTGAACCTCGATGTCAGGTTCGATTCCCTTGGCCTGGATGGACCGTCCGGAAGGCGTGTAGTAGCGCGCTGTGGTCAGTTTCATGGCGCCGTGACCGCCAAGGGGGACAATGGTCTGCACCGATCCCTTGCCGAAGGACTGGGTACCCAGCAGTATGGCGCGACCGTGGTCCTGCAGGGCGCCGGCCACGATCTCGGATGCCGAGGCCGACCCCCCGTTAATGAGAACGACCAATGGCAGCCCATTGGCAATATCCCCCGGACGGGCGTTGAAACGCTGGGTCTCCTCGGCGCGACGCGAACGCGTGGACACGATCTCGCCGCGTTCGAGAAAGAGATCCGAGACATTCACAGCCTGATCGAGCAGGCCGCCCGGGTTGTTGCGAAGATCCAGGATCAGTCCCTCGGGTTCTTCTCCAAGCTCTTCCCGAAACTTGCTCAACGCGGCTTCGATGCCGTCCTGCGCCTGTTCGTTGAATTGGGTCACCCGAATATAGCCGATCTTGTCCTCGAGCCGGGAGCGCACCGGGCTGATCTTGATGACCGCCCGGGTAATCGTGACGTCGAAAGGTTCCTGGTCCTGCCGTCGCACTGTCAACAAGATGTCCGTGCCCACCTTGCCGCGCATCTTCTTGACGGCCTCCGAAAGGTTCAGCCCGACGACCGGCTCTCCGTCGATATGGCTGATCAGGTCGCCCGGCTGGATGCCCGCGCGATGGGCAGGAGTGTCATCGATCGGAGACACCACCTTCACAAGGCCGTTCTCCATCGTGACCTCGATGCCGAGGCCGCCAAACTCGCCGCGGGTCTGAACCTGCATTTCGCCGAAACTCTTGGCGTCGAGATAGGACGAGTGTGGGTCAAGCGCGCTCAACATGCCGGTGATCGCCGCCTCGATGAGCTGTTCGTCGGTCGGTTCCTCGACATAGTCGGCGCGTACGCGCTCGAAAACGTCACCCAGCAAATTGAGCAGGCGGTATGTATCGGCGCCGTTTTTGGATGCTTCCTCGGCGTTCGCCACCGGGCCGAAAAGGAATGCCGAAACGGCAAGTGCGAGAATCAATCGGGTTTTCATCCGCTCACCTTCGTTCCGCGTGATGCCAGCCATGGTAGGGGGTTGATAGGGCGCCCATTGCGCCTGAGTTCGAAATAAAGTGACGGCCTCGGATCATCCACCTGATCCATCCGGCCGACCGGCTCACCGGCCCACAGTTCCTGCCCAACGATCCCGTCGATCCGGGACAACCCAGCCAACAGGGTATGATATCCTTCGCTGTGTTCCAGGATCAAGAGTTGCCCGTAGCCGCGAAACGGTCCCGCGAACACGACACGGCCCCGATAGGGCGCGAGGACCTGGGCCTCGGGGCGGGTTTCGATGACGATGCCCTTGCGTGTCATGCCGGCGGATGTCGGCTCGCCATAGAGCTCGAGAACGCGCCCGACGACGGGCAGGGGCAGCCGGCCCTTCGCCTTGCTGAAGGGCTCGACGGACTCCTGCCGTCGAGCCTGTTGCGCGCGTTCGGATTCTTCGCGGGCGCGGCGTTCCGCCTCCGCGGTTTCCAGCGCGAGACGTTCCCGCTCCTTGGCCTCGCGGGCCAGCCGTTCACGTTCGGCGGCTTCGCGCGCCAAACGTTCGCGCTCCGCCTTCTCCCTGGCCAAACGTTCGCGCTCTTCGCGTTCCTTCCGTTCCCTTTCCAAGCGCGCCATGAGGTCTCGAAGATTTTTTGCCTCGCGGGCGAGGGCGTTCATGCGGCCCTGAGCCGCCTCCCTTTCGGCGAGCGCCTGCTTGAGCAGTGGCGTCTTTTGTCGCAGCAATCCGTCCAGGCGCGCCCGTTCCCTTTCGAGTTCCGTGGAGGATGCCTTGAGATCATCCCGCCGCGCCGCGATCTGTCGGCGCGTAGCAGCGAGAGTCTCGAGTTCAACCCGCAGCTCATCCGAAAGCCGCTGGATCTCCGGCACGGCCGAACGCAGCAGAATGGCACTGCGAACGAGTTCGTTGGCGTCGCGCGGCTGGGCGATGACCGCTTCCGGGGGATGACGCGCGATCCGCTGCAAGGCCGACAGAACATTGGCGAACTGATCCCGCCGCTGACGCAGGACTTCACGGCTTGCGGTTTCTTTTTCCGAGAGCTCGGTCAGGCGCGCTTCGATCCGTGCCAGTTCTGCTTCATGCTCCTGCGCCCGCTTGCCCGATTGCACAAGCTCGCTTCGGAGGCGCGTCAACTCGACGTCCAGCTCCGTGGCCCGCGTCTGCGCCTGCTCGGAGGCCCGCTGCTCCTCACCCAGCGCCCGCTCGATCTCCTCCAGCCGGTTGCCGGTCGTTGGGGAGGTGGTCGCCTCGTCCGCCGAAGAAACGCGCGGCGAGACGGCGAGCATCCATGCCACGGGAAGAAACAGAACGCAAAGTAGAGGGCGGGCGACCCGGCTCACCTATTCGGCGGCGGCGGTCTGCACGCCGTCCTCGACGATCAGCGATCGGCCGGTCATCTCCGCCGGTTGCGGGAGCCCGAGAAGCCGCAGCAGGGTCGGCGCGACATCGGCAAGGCGGCCATCCCTGAGGCCTCTCGACCAATCCGGCCCATTGATCAGGATGATAGGAACCTGACTGAGCGTGTGCGCCGTGTGGGGCTCGCCCGTTTCCGGATCCCGCATCATCTCGCAGTTTCCGTGATCGGCGGTGACAAAGAGCACGCCGCCGGCTTCGGTCACGGCGGCCTCGACCCGGCCAAGGGCCGCGTCGACGGTTTCGGCAGCCTTGACCGCCGCCTCGAGGATCCCGGTATGGCCCACCATATCGCCATTGGCATAGTTGGCGATGATCAGGTCGAACCGACCGGAGCCGATGGCTTCGACCAGCCTGTCCGTGACCTCGGGTGCCGACATTTCCGGTTGAAGGTCGTAGGTGGCGACCTTGGGCGACGGCACCAGGATGCGTTCCTCGTTCTCGAAGACCTGCTCGCGGCCGCCATTCAGGAAGAAGGTCACGTGAGCGTACTTCTCGGTCTCTGCGAT
>JANQJG010000120.1 GCA_028281785.1 Rhodospirillales bacterium | reverse complement strand
GCTCAGAAAAACTCGAGCTGGGAGGGGGGAGGCGGCGTTGCTTGACGTTTTTTCCCGACATAGACGGTAATCCGGCTGAACTGATTATCGGTGATGGTCAGGAAACGAACCTCGCCCTCGGCCGGGACACGCGCGCCCATGCGCTTGGCATGGACCTTGGCGTTCTCGATGGAGGCGCAGTGTCGCGTATAAACAGAATACTGCATCATGGTGAAGCCGTCCTCAAGCAGGTCCTTGCGGAAACGCGCATAGGCCCGCCGCGCCTTCGGCGTGTCGGTCGGCAGATCGAACATCGCGATCACCCACATGGATCGCCACCCCCAGGGAATCTGCGGTATCGGCCTTGCGTGCGTCATCAGACCAACGCCTCGCCGTCCAGAAGGTCGGGCTCCAATGGAAGCCCCTCGGGCAGAACCAGCTTTCCGTCGACGCCCGTCAAGGCGCGGCAGAGAGAGGCCGCGCCCGCGTGGAGCGCGAGCAGAAGCGGCATTCGCCTGTCACCGACAAGAACGGTCTCGTTGAACAAGGAGAGCAGCGCCCCGCGGGTCGGCCGATCATCCAGAACCGGAACGTCGCCATCCGGTTCGCCGACCATCAGCTTGACGCGCCAGTCGACGTAGGGGCGGAAAGGCTCCAGCAAATCATCGGCGAGGCAGAACGGGTTGCTCCGATTGCTGTGAAACACGCCGAGCGATGGAATCAGGCCGGAGGCGACCACGGCGCGCGCGGCGGCGGCCCGGACGACCGCGTAGCCGTAGTTGAGCAGCGCGTTGACACCGTCGGCGTGGCGATCGCGGCGGAACTCCGAGCCGAACAGGCGCGGCCAGTAACGCTGCGCCGCTTGCGCCTCCAGATTGCCGGGATCGCCGGAGCGGACGCGCCGGGCCATGGGCGCCAGCCCCCCATGCTTGCCCGTGAAATGGCTCAGGACGGCCCCCTGCTGGGCAATCTTGGCTCGGATCAGGGCCTGCCAGACGCGTTTCTTTGTCGGCTCGCTCGCCTCCACCTGAGCCCGGTGACGTTCCGTTTGCACATGGTGGGCGTCGAGCGGCAGCATCATCCCGACCGGGAGGTGGTCGCGACCCGTGACCATGACCGTGGCCCCGGCCGACAGCAGCTCGAGGAAGACCGCCTGCGTGTATTGGGCACGGACGTCATCGACGATGACAACGCCCAAATCCTCGATCGGCAGGGTCGCTTTCGGGTGATCCGGGCGTTCGACGACCAATTGACGATGGGCCACCGAAAGCCGCGTGCCGGGCGTGGAGAACTCGACGGTCTTGCGGATCATGGCAGACAACCCGTCAGTCGTTGGCCCAGCGGACGCGGCCAATGGGATCGATGGATATCTTCCTGACTCCACCGGATAGCAGCGATCCCGCGGACGGCCGCCACACGCTCGAACCGTTCGCGTCTGTATGGTCGTGGGTGACGATCACGCCTGAAGCCCAAACGCCCTGGACAATCCGCACTCCCTCCCTTTCTCCATCTGGAAACTTCAGGGCGTCGCCTGGCGATAGTGACATGACGAAAACAGAGCCGTCGCCGCGTTCGCGTCGCACGACCGGTTCAGATGCGGAAAGCCTGCGCGAGGCCTCGTGAAGGCTGACCACCTCGAAATCCGGCTTACCGTCGGACTGCCGGTAGATGGCGATATGGTGGTTGCCTGCCGGATCGGCGAAACCATTTGCGACCGGCACCATCAGGGTCTTCTGTTGGGTTGCGAGAACTCGGACCTTGCGAATCTCCGGTCCATTCGGACCGACATGCGGATAGGGCGGATACGCCTTGGCCGGCGGCACGTCCGCCGCTTCAAGATGGGCAAGAAGCGCTCTTCGGACCCCGTCATCGCGCAAGACGAACTTGGCCGATCTGGAAATGTCTTCGGCCCGGGTTATCTTGAGGGTTTCGAGCGGCAGTTTCTCCACGGCCATACGCTTGACGTAGATGCCGAGGACCGTTCCGTTTTTGGTTATGTCTCGTTTCGTGTATCCGAGCGGCATTTC
>JANQJG010000100.1 GCA_028281785.1 Rhodospirillales bacterium | reverse complement strand
CCGACGGCAACTGCGCCCGCAGATCGCTCTCGCGAAGCTGGACGCCCCTGGACGCGGCCACGGTGTCGGTCGCGGTCACCGTCAGGATGGTTCTCGCCTCTCCGTTCAGCTCCTCGCGGTCATGGCTGCGCACCTCGACGTCGACGCCGCCCCTGATCATCCACTTGAAGCGGCACTTCCCTTTTTGCGCGACGGCCGAGGTTTGGCGGCAGTCGACCGCGAGGGGTTGACCGAACAGGCGGCCGAATCGAATCAGGATCGCGTCCGTATCCATGCGCGGAAGGTTTTCGGAATAGCGAATGCGGTATGCCGTGGGCGATGTCTCCGCCTTGTGGAACCACACCGTGTAGTCGGCGCCGCCGGCGCGGAAGGTTCCGATGACCGAGCCGGGCTGCGCCGCACCCTTGATCTCCGCCGCGGGATGAACATCGCGAAGCATGGCGGGAGTCATGCCGAACGTCACGCCACCGACGGCGAACCCGTTCTGTTGCTTGGTCTCCGGCCGGTGTTGCGGTTTCGCCTTGACGGGTGGTGGTTTGGCCGCGACAACGCGGCTCGACAAATCGGGGTGCGAGCTGATCAAGTACCAGTACCCGCCGCATAACGCGCCACCCAGGAACAAGGCCGCTCCCAGGATCAAGAGTGAGATTCGACCACGGTCGTTCCGCCGCCCACGTTGATGCGCCCAAACGGTTTGGCGGCGACGCCGTGTATAGGCGTCCGCTCCCAAGATAATATACCCACCAAGACACAAACCCGGCGTGAAAATAGACTAAAAACATGTAATTGTCAAAATAATGACCGCATAATATTTTTATTTTATTGAATAGAAAATATGTATAAAAATTTATAAAATTTCTTCTCTCATTGAATTGCACGTTTTTATTGATATTTTTCATACGGCGCCGATGTTCGAGGCCGCGCCGCGTGCGCTGTTGCCGTTTACAACCGAGAACGCAGAGGCTTCAAGGAGGCCTTGCTGCACGAGGGAGACAAGCGCGCGGCGCGTTTCTCTTTCTCCCTGCCTGTCTCTGTGCCTCGGGGGTATCTTTTCCCGCCCCGTCCGCGTTCTGGCCGTCCGCCATTTCTCCCGGCCGCGCGGCTGTTGTCACCCCGGGCGGTCTGGTATAAGGCACCAACGGCGCGGGTGCCGGGGCGAGGGGAGGAAACGGAAATATGACGGATACCGCGGCCGACAAGAAGGAGGATCGAGCGGAGCTCGCGGCCCAACTCAGGAGAATCCGGCTGTTGTCCCTCGACGTGGACGGCGTGTTCACCGACGGCGGCATCTACTTCGCCGATGACGGTCTGACCCTTCGGCGGTTCAACGTTCGCGACGGGCTGGGGGTCAAGCTGGCGATCGCCGCCGGCGTCGAGGTCGCGATCATCTCGGCGGGAATCCAGGACTCCATCCGCCGCCGCATGGAGGGGCTCGGCATCCAGCATGTTCATACCGGGGTTCGCAACAAGGCGGCCACCTGCCGCAAGCTTTGCGACAGGCTGGGAGTCGCGCTCGAGGACGTCGCCCATCTCGGCGACGATCTCCCCGATCTGGACCTCATGCGGGCCGTCGGCTGCCCGATCGCCGTCGCCGACGCCGTGCCCGAGGTGCTGGCCGCCGCCCGCTTCGTGACCGAGAGGCCGGGCGGCGCGGGCGTCGTCCGCGAAATCTGCGATCTGCTGGTCGCTGAAAAATCGGACGCCGTCTAACGGCCGTCAGGCTGCTTTCAAGCGGCTCTCAGGCGGCGGCGAACCGACCTCCCAGGGCGGATTCGCCCGGTCACGCCCTCGAGGCCATTCGGGGCCAGAGCGCGCACCATCAAACGCCTGGGCTCTCCCGGCATGTAGATGCCCGTTGGGCCAGCCGGCTCGAAACCGAAACGGGCGTAGTAGTCGCGGTCGCCGACCAGCACGGCGAGGCGGTGGCCGGCCCGCGCGGCCGCGTCGATTCCCCGACGCATCAGGGCCACGCCGATCCCATGCCCCCGCCGCTCCGGCGCCACCGCCAGGGGGCCGAGGAGCAGAGCCGGGATCGCGGCCTCGCCGATGCGGACCGGCCAGAACGCGATGGTTCCGACCAGTTCGTCGCCGTCATGGGCGACGAGGCTGAGGTCGTGCACGGGCGGCAAACCGGCCCGGTACCGATAGGCGGTCTTCCGGACCCGCCGGGGGCCGAACGCCCGGTCCAGGAGGTCTTCGATGGCGGCGGCGTCATCGGGTTGCGGAGGCTGGAAGGAAATCATGTGATCGGTCCCATGCAGACGTTGCGATCAAGGGGCGGCGGCGATCCGTCTACAGAGCGCTTGTCACGAAAAAGAGGAGAAACGAAATGGGAAGGACTACTCTGGACAGGCTCAGACGGACGCGTGAACAACGCGCGAGATCCATCGTCGTCGAAGACCCGGACGCATCATCATGTCTTTGTCTGAACTCTGCATCATGTCGCCCGACGATTGACCGAATGTTGCGGAGATGTCAACCTGGAATTGACGTCTTTTTGGGCGCGGTTGTCTGTCCGCCCGGAACCCGGTATAGGAAAACCATGCTTCGGACTCGGCGGTTGTTCTCGGGACTGGCGGTCGGCGGCGCCATGCTGGCGCTTGGAGCCTGCGCGCAGTTCGAGCCCTACGTCTACGACGCCAATGAGTTCAACCGGGAAGCCCCGGGTTTCGGCCGCGAACCCACCGATATCCGGAAGGTCGAGGTATGCTACAACCGGTCTGCGGCGACGCCCGAGCAGATCCTCGACCTCGCCCAGGAAGCCTGCGGCAAGTTCGGAAAGGAAGCGCGGTTCGCCTATCACAGACATCTCGAATGCCCGCTCATGACACCGATTCTCGCGCATTTCGAGTGCGTTGGGCCCGAGGATGACGCGGCCTCGGTCAGATAAGATCGTTTTCCCTTGCCACAGAATCTCCGGTCCATGATCCAGTTCGTTTCCGTGGTCGCCGTCGTCTATGCCGGCATCGTCGGTGGCCTTTACGTTTTCCAGCGGAACCTCCTCTACCATCCCTCCGCGGCGATGCCGACGCCGGCGGAGAGTGGCGTCCCCGAGATGGATGTCGTGAGCCTCGAGACGGCCGACGGGCTGCGGCTGACATCCTGGTACCGACCGGCGGCCGATGGCCTGCCGACCATGGTCTATCTCTGCGGCAACGCGGGGCATATCGGCTACCGGGCTTTCAAGGTCCGCCATTTCCTCGACGCCGGGTACGGCGTGCTTCTGGTTGGCTATCGTGGGTTCGGCGGCAACCCTGGACGGCCGAGCGAAACCGGGCTTTACCATGACGGTCGAGCCGCCTTGCGTTTCCTCGAAGGTGAGGGTGTCACCGCTGACCGGACGGTTCTCTATGGAGAGTCGCTGGGGACGGGGGTGGCCGTTCACCTCGCTTACGAGCAGGCCAAGAATCGACCCGTGGCGGCGGTTTTGCTGGAGGCCCCTTACACGTCGATCACGGACATCGCGGCTCACCATTATCCGTTCGCGCCGGCAAAGTGGCTGGTGAAGGATCGCTTCGACACGGAGTCGAAAATCGCCGCGATCGCCGCACCCGTCCTGATGTTCCAGGCCGAGAACGATCGGATAACCCCCGTTCGCTATGGCAAACAGCTTTTCGACGCAGCGGTCGAGCCGAAGGAGGCGCGGTGGTTTCCGTCCGGAGGCCATAACGAGCTTTATGACGCCGGCGCGCCGGACGTCATTCTCGATTTCCTGGAACGCTTGGCGGCGCCAAGCCTGGATATCCCGGCCGGCGTTGAGGAGGGGACGACCCTTCGAACGCCGTGAAAGATTGAGTTTTCCTTGATTTCATCGTATATTTGTAGTGCTGACCCCGTGTGTATCCTTGGGTTGCGCACAAAAGGGTTGGCTGGGTTTGGGACGGCTAATGGCACAGGTCGGCAGAGCATTTGCGACTGCGGCCGCTACTTCTGTGCCCGGCAGCCGAGCGGCAGCCGGGGCGCGAAATATTGCCGCCGTGGAGCGCGCTCCGGTTGAAGAGATTCAATCGAGAATCGGGGCGTCCCTGCACGACGGCGCCTTTCTGCTTCAGGACTACGGCGGACAGGGAGCGCCCGACCAGGAGCCCCGCGACGAATATGTGCCGGGCCTTGTCAGGGCGCCGAACGAGTTCTTCACGATCTTTCTTGAAGACACGCCAGAGGTTGGGCTTGACGAGAAGGTGGCGTCCGGACATGGGTCCGGGACCTCGACTTTGGGGCTCTTGGCGCGTGCCCTTCGGGCGTATGGCGCCAACTCCGATACCGCCCTTGGAGCCCGGCTTCAGCGCGGCGTGGCGCTGAGCGTCGACCTGTGACTGCCGTCACCGCCGGCCCGGACAGCCGGCAGTAGACTTAATACCCGTGCCGAATCCTGGCCTCGGCCAACGTTGGCCAAAGCGTGGATGTGGATAGTTTTGACATGGCAATCGACAGCATCTTGTCCACGGCCATATCGGGTTTGATCGCGAACTCCAACCGCGCGGCCGTCGCGGCCCACAATATCGTCAATACGACGACGCCGGGCTTCCGTCGCTCGGAGGCCGTGACCTCGAGTGTCGTCACGAGGCAAGGCTCGGAAACCAGCTACACGCCGGGTGGTGTTCATGCTTTGGTCCGTCCTGTGGCCGGGGTCGAAGCGCTCGATTCGCAGATATCGGAAACCTCCCTCGCGAAGGACTTCGCCGACCTCATTCTCGCGGAAACAGCTTATCGGGCGAGCGTCAAGATGCTCGAAACAGCCGACGAGTTGGGGCA
>JANQJG010000003.1 GCA_028281785.1 Rhodospirillales bacterium | reverse complement strand
CGAAGCTCAGATGGCGGGCCGCAGCCTCGAAAGCGCGCAGCGCATTGAGTGGTGGCAACTTCCGCATACGCGTGATGTAGATGAACTCAGTTCATCTTGCAAACAGTTGTATCGCTTTACCTGAAACGAATTTTCATGAGCAGGAGAAGCGCCTGTCTTCGCGAACCAGCGAGCGCCGCTCACCACATTGCAGATGAACTCAGGTCATCTGCATGTTGAGGAATATGCTCTTATCGGAGAGTTTCTTATACAGTATTTGAAGGTCATCAGAGCCCATGCTCCAAATGGAAAGCGAATGATGACTGCGACGCAAACCCTTCTGCATATCGACGCCAGCGCACAGCTTGAGGAGCGTTCGCATACGCGCAAGCTGACAAGTTCCTTCATCGAGCGCTGGATGAGTCAGCGTCCGCAAGATCGTGTGATCCGGCGTGACATCGGTCGCTCCCCGATCCCGGCGATCGATCAGAATTGGATCACCGCCGCCTTTACAACGCCCGAAGAGCGAACATCCTCGATGATCGAACGCCTCGCGCTTTCGGACCAATTGGTCGATGAGGTGATCGCCTCCGACATCATCGTCATGGGCGTACCGATGTATAACTACGGCATGCCGGCCGCCTTGAAGGGGTGGATCGACCAGATCGCCCGTATCGGCCGGACGTTCTCCTTCGATCTCGGTCGTGGCGACGTTCCGATCGAACCGATCCTTTCGGGCAAGACGTTGGTGATCCTCTCCGCTCGCGGAGAGTTCGGCTTTGATCCCGGCGGTATGCGCGCTCATATGAACGCACTCGATCCGGCGCTTGCGGCCTGTGCCCATTACTTCGGTGTCGCGCGCGAAGACATTCACACGATCACGATCGAGTACCAGGAGTTCAAGGACGAGCGCTATCGCCGCTCGGTCGCTCAGGCTGAAGCGGCCGTCTCAGCGCTTGCGGGTCAGCTTGCGGCGCACGGGCGGCGCGCGGCCTGACCGTCAGCGGGCCGACCTTGCTGACGGGCATCTGTTTCTGCGCCGACTGCGACGGCGCCACGACCCTGCGCACCTCAGGCAAGGCGAAGCATTATCGCTATTACACCTGTTCGACGGCCGCCCGGCAGGGCAAGACCGGCTGCAAAGGCCGCACGATCCAGATGGATCGGCTCGATCATCTGGTGGCGGATTACCGTGACCATCGGTTGCTCGACCCGAACCGCGTGCAGGACATGCTCGCCGCGCATCTCGATCGTCGAGAGGAACGGGATGGACGCCGGCGAGCACAGGCGAATGAACTCACCAAACGGGCGGCGGAAGCCGAACAGCGCCTGAAGCGTCTTTACGACGCCATTGAAAGCGGCGTCGCGAACCTTGACGACCCGTCGCTGAAAGAGCGGATCAAGGAATTGAAGGCCACGCGCGATCAGGCGCGCGTGGATGCCGAACGTGCAAGGGCTACCATCGAGACTGCGGGCCAAACCCTCACGCCGACGCAACTGACAAGATTCGCCTCCGCCGCCCACCGCCGGATTCGTGGAAAGGACGGCGGATTTCGGCGCGACCATCTGCGGGCTTTCGCGCAGCGGGTCAAGGTCGCCGAGCACGAAGTCCGGATCATGGGCTCCCGAAATGAGCTTCTGAGACTACTGACGTCTTCAAATGGCGCAGAAACGGCGGCGAACGGCGTTCGCACTTTTGTTCAAGGGTGGCGGGCCATGCGAGTCGAAAATGCGAACTATTCTTTCGCCATAGCGCTACGATAGAGGCGCTACGGGGTTCGATAAGACGCGTTGTTATTCGCTATGCACAGCTAAAGCACTACTTCGTAGCAGCTGGACACGAAACAGATTGATCAGAATCTGCTCTAAAGTCGCCGCTGCTTAGCGCTTTGAATTGCAAATCACATCGTCAAACGCCGTCTTACCAAGTACCTGACTGTGAGACCTTCAACTCGTTTGTGTGAACCCGATGCATGGGAATTGCAGCTGGCTAGCGACGCCTTCATGCCAATACGTCTCAAATTGACAGTAATAGGCTGGTAGCAACTGTAATAGGATAATTTCTTCCATTGTGGGGGTATTTGAGGGCTGTCTAATTCTTCAGAACCACAAGGGATTTGTCATAACGGTCGGCGTTCTCGCTCTCTACGTGACATTTGCTTTCTGGCCATGACCATCAAACGAAAGGTAGATTAAATGACAGTCCAACTTCTAAAAAATGAGGGCCTCGAAGAACTTCAGTATCAGAACCTTAAGGTATTCGTGGCTGATGCAATCGGCCCGAAAAACAGCTCGTCGATGACAGCCGGCTATGCCAGGTTCGAGGAGGCCGGCGAACGAATGGAATGGTCTTTTTCATATGACGAGGTGCTTTATGTCACGCGCGGCGCAATCACGATCCATTTCGACGGCAAGTCAGTGACGGGTCGGCCCGGTGAGATGATCTTCATCGAGAAGGGCACGGAGGTCGTCTATGAGACCGCCGAGGACGGGTCCGCACTCGTTTATGTCAGCTACCCTGATTGGCAGGCGACACAGTCGGATTCGGAGTTCAAGCAATTGATGGATCGCTTTCATCCCGTCGACGAGAAGTGAGAACTCTGAGGTACTCGGCCTTTCCGGGTCGTTGTTATGCTGCGACCGAGAAATAAACGATCATCTTGAGGTGGCGGTGCTCATCCACGGTTAGCATCTGGTGATTGAAGCTGAGAAGCGTGTCGTCGTCTTCTGCGAGCAGAGCGCTGACGCCTCTGGCGCAGATGTCCATGCCCGGTTGTTCCATCCACCGGCGGAAGTCGGGCGATACTCTTTTCAGGTCTTCGACCAGCCAAAGCATGTCCGGATCGTCCGGCGCGGCGGCCAGATCGTATCGGAACTGCGCGACCAGCCGGGGCGCATCCTCTTTCCACTCCGGCAGGCGGCGCCGCAGGTCCGGATCGGCAAAGACCATGCGGATGATGTTGCGGTCGCGTTGATCCCGATCGGAGAAGGTGAACAGATGGTCGGCCGCCGCATTCCAGGCGATGACGTCCCAGCGGAGATTGGACACGTAAGCTGGCCGTTCGGTTAGATCATCCAACAATTGCTGAACCAACGGATCGACCGATGGCCATTGACGGGCTTCCGGCGGTGGCGGCCGCCTGTGGGCCAGCAGGAAGAGATGGCTGCAATCGGCGTCGCCCAGTTTTAGCGCCTTGGCGATTTTGAGAAGAAAACTCTCCGACACCTGAATGTCGCGGCCCTGCTCAAACCATGTGTACCAGGTGAGCCCGACGCCCGCGAGTGCGGCGACCTCCTCACGCCGGAGCCCCGGCGTGCGCCGCCCGCCAGTGGTCGGCAGACCGACATCGGCCGGGGTGAGTGCTTTCCTGTGGCGCGTGACGAACTCAGAGAGGTCGGGTTTGTCGCGCGCAAGGGTCCGGCCAGACAAGACCATTACTCCTAGTAATAGGATGATTTCTTATATTGTAACAGTCTTAACCTAGCTGGATTGTCCGCCTCAGACAAGGAGGCGACATGACAGTTCATCACGACGGCACGGTTTCTCATCCAGCAACGGCGGCTCAATCCAAGGCGCCATCGCCAGCCAGGGCCGGGGTGCGCCAATGGCTGGGGCTGGCGCTGCTTTCCCTACCCACCATCTTGCTTGGCCTCGACCTGACACTTCTCCATCTCGCATTGCCGGCGTTGGCTGCCGATCTGCAAGCCACTAGTACACAGGCGCTTTGGATCATGGACGCCTATGGCTTCATGATCGCGGGCTTTCTCATCACAATGGGCACGCTCGGCGACCGGATCGGACGGCGCAAGCTGTTGTTGATCGGCTCCGTTGCATTCGCCATCGCTTCGGTGATCGCAGCGTTTTCGACCAGCGCCCCGATGCTGATCGCCGCAAGGGCCGCCCTCGGCGTGGCCGGCGCAACCTTGATGCCATCCACTCTGGCGCTCATCAGCAACCTCTTCGCCGATCAGCGTGAGCGCGCGGTCGGCTTCGGTGTCTGGGCGACCATGTTCGCCCTTGGTATGGCGATGGGACCAATTGTGGGCGGGGCGTTGCTGGAGCACTTCTGGTGGGGTGCCGGTTTCCTGCTTGCCGTGCCTATCGTCGCTCTACTGCTTGTGCTTGCCCCTGTTCTCTTGCCCGAATATCGCGCGCCGAATGCCGGGCGGCTCGATCTTATCAGCGTGATCATCTTGCTGGCTGTCATGCTTCCGGTGATCTACGGCATCAAACAGATTGCCAAGTTCGGGCTCAGCCTCGATGCGGTTAGCGCTGCTGTGGCAGGCGTCCTCTTCGCCGTGCTTTTTGTTTGGCGACAAAGGCGACTTTCCGATCCGCTGCTCGATATGAGCCTGTTTGGCAACAGGTCCTTCTCCGTCGCGCTGATCGTGCTGCTCTTCGGGCTGGTTGCGGTCGGCGGGACCATGTTGCTGGTGACGCAATATCTGCAACTGGTGGCCGGCTTTTCTCCGCTTGTCGCAGGTCTGTGGATGGGGCCGCCGGCGCTTGCGATGGTTGCCGCTGGCATCGGCGCGCCGCTTGTCGCGCAGTATGTCCGGCCCGGTTTCGTCGTGTCCGCCGCGCTCGCTCTGTCGGTCGTCGGCTATCTGATGCTGACCCAATTGGGCGACGCCGCAACGGGTGTCGCCATGGTCGTTGCCGGCTTCTCGCTGGCCTATCTCGGCCTTGGCACCATCGCTGCGCTCGGCACCGGTCTGGTCGTCGGATCGGCTCCTGCCGAGAAGGCCGGGTCCGCCTCGGCCATGTCTGAAACGGTCCAGGACCTTGGTGTGTCGCTCGGCATCGCCATTCTCGGCAGTCTTGTCACCGCTATCTATCGCAACACAATGCTTGACCGCATACCCGACACGCTCGGCGAAGAGGCCCGCCTTGCGGTGAGCGACAGCCTCTGGGCGGCGTCCACCATCGCGGCGGACTTTCCAGCCGGGCTAATCGAAGACGCACAAAACGCGTTCATATCAGGGTTCAATGGTGCAGCGACCTTCAGCGCCATCAGCGTGACGATCCTGGCCATCCTTGCGGCGGTGATGCTGCGGCACATCGCCCCCCTCGGACCGTCCGAATAGAGGTGATGATGCCCCATCTTTACAACGCAGGGGTCTCCTCGGGCGCAGAAGCGCACTTCTCGCTGCCCGGTTCGATCGCGGTACACGAAAAACCTGCGACTAAGCCAAAGTTCCTCCCAGGCTCTTTTGGCGTTTGTTGCAGAAGCGCCAATGCTGCTCGACGTCAAAGAAGGCTTTAGGTAGCGAGAGATGCCCCTGCCTCAGCCTTCTTCCTTCGATGTTTTTCGGATGGATTTCTTGGATTTGAGAGCGGTGATTTGCGTTGCCGAAGTCGGCAGCCTTCATAAAGGCAGCGAAGGCGCTTTCAATCGGCCAGTCGGCGGTGAGCCGCCGCGTCGCGCGGTTGGAAGATTTGCTGGGCGTCTCACTGTTTGAGCGTCATTCAAGCGGTGCCAGGCTAACCCATGCAGGGACACGTTTCGTGTCGCAGATGCATCCAATCTTTAAGAATCTGGGCGTGGCCGTTGAAACCGCTCAGACAGCCGGCGTTGCGGGCAACGGATCTCTCCGTATCGGTCTGATCGCTTCCCTGTCCAAGGGCATCGTTCGGGAGGTGATCGAGGCGTTAGTGGCGGAGAGGGAGGGATTCGAACCCCCGGAACCTTTCGGCTCAACGGTTTTCAAGACCGCCGCATTCGACCACTCTGCCACCTCTCCATCGCCCGATACGGACGGGCCGCGCCGAGAACGGCACGGTCGCGATATCGGAGCAGTCTCCTAACACCTGACGCCGTCCGCCGTCCAGACGCGGCCGACACAGGCTCCTGTTTTTCGATCGCATGGAAAGAGGAAGGGAGCAGGGGGCAAGGGATAGGCGCGCAAGGAAAAGCGCCGCCGGTCTCGACCGGCGCCGTAAGGCGTGATCGCCGGGCCGTTCCTAGGACCGCTGCAAAAACTCGACCCCGACGTGATCGGATTTCCGGCGAATGATTTCGCACAGAAACGCCTCGCCGGACGGGGTGTGCAGCTCGAAGAACTTCGGCAATGCCGACACGTCGGCCAGCCGCAGCCGGGCGCCCTTACTGGAAATGTCGATGATATGACAACTCAGCTCCTCGGCGCCGCTGCGGAAGGTGACATAGGCTCCGACCCGGGCGCGCCGCCGCTCGGCTTCGCGCCGTTCGGCCAACCCGTCGCGGTCGGCGGCAAAACTGCCGAAATTCCCTCTATCCGCTTGATTCAACATCGTTATGCACTCAATCGATAATGTCTTATGTACATTTCAACTATTAAGGTTAATAGCGTAACCTTGCCATTTGCTTAACCTTCGAGCGCACTTTAACCGCTTAGATGCCCTGCATGCCGGCCTGTTCAGGCGTTGATCCGCCCGGTTTCTGCAATTCGGGCGGCGGCATACCTCCCACCCCAATACAATAAACAGAATAAGGGCAATTTGTGGCCACAATTGGGCCCATTGCAGGGCATTCGACGGAGCGCCATGCCGCGACCGCACTGTTGGCTCGACGCCTCGGTAAAAGACCTGTATTCCCTCCTGCATGCTGGTTGGCGTCCTGACAGGGCTTGTTTTCCTGTCTCTCTCGATCTGGATCTATCTGCTCGCGGCCCACGGCGGGTTTTGGCGCGCCCGCGAACGCCTGGACGGGCCACCGGGCGGCCTCGAAGACTGGCCGCCGGTCGTCGCGCTGGTGCCCGCCCGAAACGAGGCCGAAGTCCTGGGCAAGAGCCTCTCGACGCTCCTGCGCCAGGATTACCCGGGACCGTTTCATGTCATCCTCATCGACGACCACAGCGATGACGGAACCGCCGACGTCGCCCGCCGGACCGCCGTCGACGCCGGACAGGACAAACGGCTGGCCGTCATGCAATCGCAACCGCTTCCTCCCGGCTGGGCCGGGAAGGTCTGGGCGCTTTCCGAGGGATTCCGGCAGGTTCCGGCCGCAATGCCGGACTACGGATACCTGCTGTTGACCGACGCCGATATCGCCCACGACCGGGCCAACCTCCGCCGCCTCGTCGCCAAGGCGCGGTCCGAGGACCTCGATCTGGTCTCGCAGATGGTGGTGTTGGTATCCGAAGGCTTCTGGGCGCGGCTGTTGATCCCGGCCTTCGTTCTGTTCTTCCAGAAACTCTATCCTTTCGCCTGGGTCAACGACCCCAAAAGCAGCACGGCCGCCGCCGCGGGGGGATGCGTCCTGCTCGACCGCCGCGCCATCGAGCGTATCGACGGGTTCCAGGGGCTGCACGACGCGCTGATCGACGACTGCACCCTGGCCGCCTTGATCAAGCGAAAGGGACGGGACGGCGGCGGCCGGCTCTGGCTCGGCCTGACGACGGCGGCGGAGAGCTTGCGGCCCTATCATGGGCTGAAAGGCATCTGGGACATGGTCGCCCGGTCCGCCTATACCCAGCTTCGCCGGTCGCCGGTCCTATTGATCGGGACGGTGCTGGCGATGGCCGTGATCTATTGGCTACCGCCGATTGCCGCGCTTTACGGCTGGATTGCCGGGGCGCCGTCGATCCTCATCGCGGCTTTGGCGGCGTGGGGCCTGATGCTCTCGGCCTTTCTCCCCACCCTTCGCCTCTATGAACAGTCGTTTTTGCTGGCGCCGCTGCTGCCGCTCGCCGGCCTGATGTACAGCCTGATGACCGTGGAGTCGGCCATCGCCCATTGGCGCGGCCGCGGCGGCGCCTGGAAGGGCCGGACACGAAAAACGGCTGAAAACTAGGCTCGTCGGCCGACTTCCAACCCGCGTCGGTTGTTTCAACCCGCTTCCGCCACCTACCTATGTAATACCAAAGTAATGACGGAAATTACCCCGTTTTTACTAGAATATTATTCCCATTGAGCAAATTTAGCTAAATGATTACTACAATTTTAATGACTTTGTACCGAAGTTGTTAGCAAAAACATAAAAGTGGTATCAAGGAGTACTAATAATGAAAAAACAGGTAATGGCCATCGCAGCGGCCGTGGCCATCTTATTCGGCGCCGGCACGGCCAGCGCGACCGGCAGCGGTTACAACAAGAATTACAACGACAACTATAATAAAAACTACAACAAGAATTATAACGACAATTACAATCAAAACAAAAATTACAACGATAATTACAATAAGAACGAAAATAAAAACTATAACGATAACTACAACAAAAACACCAATAACAATAACAGCATTAACAACAACAACAGCACGGCGAATGCCGAGTCGAACTCTTCGTCGAACGCCAATGCGAATGCGACCGGCGGCAACGCCAACGCGAACGCCACGGGCGGCGAGGGCGGAGACGGCGGCGAAGGCGGTAACTCCAACGTCAATGTGGAAGGCGACGACGCCGCCGCGTCCAGCGCCGCGCCGATCGCGCTGACCACGTCGAACGACACCTGCATGGGCTCCACCGGGCTCGGTGTGCAGGGCATGCAGTTCGGGTTCAGCATCGGCTCCACGTGGACCGACTCCAACTGCATCATGCTCAAGAACTCCCGCGAGCTGAAGATGCAGGGCCATGACAAAGCGGCCAAGGCGCGCCTTTGCATGGACTCTGACAATGCGATGGCGTTCGAACTGGCCGGCGAGCCGTGCCCGCGGGCGCTGCAGTCGACGCAGAACGCGATTGCGACCCTGAACGGGTGGAAGGCCGACTACGCAGCCGCGCCGACCGTGGCGCAGACTGCCACGCTTCCGGTCGCCGCCAAGGCCCCGGCCGCGCCGGTAATCGTCGGCGAAGACTTCTTCACCGACGAATAAGCGCCGACCAAGCGGTCATCGCCTGAAACGACTATCCGCTCCGCCGAAAGGCGGGGCGGTTTTTTTGCGTCTCGAATAATCGGGGCCACACCGGCTTGTCAGTGTGGCCCCGCGGGTAGATCAGGGGAAGTCCCTTAAAAACGAGAAACAGTCGTTCTTGGGAACGTCACCACCGTATGAGGGGCCGCGGCAAAACTCGAATCACATCACCTCACACATACCGGAGCGATCCGCGATGACCCGCCGCGATCAGTCATCGCCATACCCACGGTAGCGGCGATGGTGCCGGCCATGCCCTCGACCGTAATAGCCGCCTCGGTACCGGGGCTGCCCGCGATGATGCTTGTAATATCCATAGCCAGGACCGGGACCGTAGTGGTAGCCGCCATGGCCCCGATATCCGTGATAGCCGCCATGGCCACCGTGGTAATAATGACACCCCGTCAACAACAGCGTCCCGCCGAGGAGCACGCCCAACCTCATCGTTCGGCGCATGCCTAAAGACTTAATGGTCCACATGGATCGACCTCCACAATGCCGTTTCCTTAATAGATAAATTTCTACAATCATTTTTGATATCATTTTTACATCTATAAATATAATAAAATATGCCGCCGCCTTGTCGTCTTCGGTTTCTTTGGCGTGGTCCGGACAAAAAAAGACCCACGCGTGGGAGGACACGTGGGCCAGTTAGTCTCGGGGGAGAGAGACTTTGGGTGTGGGTGTCTAAACTGGGGTCATGCCTCCCGCAGCGGCAGCGCCACGAAACGCTGCTCCGCCTCCTTTCGGATCAGGAACAGCACCGCCTTGCGGGAGGCCCGGCCGGCCGCTTCGACCTGCGCGACCACGTCTCTTGGCGAGAGGACCGGTTCGTTGGCAACTTCCAAGATCACGTCTCCGGCGGAGAGCCCTTTGGCAGCGGCATTGCTCGCCGGGTGGACGGTGGTGATGACGACGCCGTCTACATCGTCGGTGATATTGAAGCGATCGCGGGTTGCCGGGTCGAGCGTTTGCAGCCGCATGCCGAGCAGCAGCTTCTTCGACTGTTCGGCCGCCGCGACCTGCTGCGGTCCCGGGCGTTGCCCGACCTTGACCGCCACGTCGCGCTCTTCGCCTTTTCGCCACAGCGTCAACTGCGCCGTGCGCCCCGGCGCCACCGCCGCCACCAGACGCGGCAACGTTCGAACCGACGACACATCCTTGCCGTCAACGCCGACGATCAGGTCGCCGCGCTTGACGCCGGCCCGATCGGCGGGGCTGCCCGCCGTGACCTTGGAAACCAGCGCGCCTTTCGGCTGTTCAAGGCCAAGGCTGGCGGCAACGTCCTCCGTAACCGCTTGAATCTGCACGCCAAGCCAGCCGCGTTCGACGCTGCCGCTATCCTTGAGCTGAGCGATGACGTCGCGGGCGGTGGAGGCCGGGATCGCGAAGCCAATGCCGACGCTGCCGCCGGTCGGCGAGAAAATCGCCGTGTTGACGCCGATCACTTGGCCCTGCGTGTTGAAGGCCGGACCGCCCGAATTACCGCGGTTGATCGGCGCATCGATCTGAATGAAGTCATCGTAAGGCCCTTGGCCGATACTGCGGTGATGCGCCGAGACGATGCCGGCGGTCACCGTATGGCCGAGGCCGAAGGGGTTGCCGATCGTCACGACCCAATCGCCTACCTTCGGCTTGCCCTTTTCGGTGAAGCTCACGTGCGGCAGGTCCTTGCCCGCGTCGACCTTCAACAGCGCCAGATCGGTCAGGGAGTCGCGGCCGATCAGTTCGGCCTCGTGTTTCTTGCCGTCCTTCATCGTCACGGTGATTTTCGCCGCGCCGCGCACCACATGATCGTTGGTCACGATGTAACCGTCGGGATCGACGATGAAACCGGAGCCGCTGCCCATGGGGCGCTGCGAGGGACCGCGGCGCGCGCCGGGCGTATCGCCGCCATGCGGCTGGCCGAACTGGCGCATGCGATCTTCCCCAAAGAAGCGGCGGAGGAATTCCTCCATGCCATCGGGGTTACGGGCTGCGGGACCGCCACGCATCTGCGCGACGGCGGGCGCGTCTTGGGTGACCTGGATACTGACGACGGCGGGGCTGACCCGCTCGATAACGCTTGAGAAACTGACCGGGGCCGGCAAAGCGGCCTGCGGCGACGCAACGTTTTCGGGAGTCTTGGCCTGCGCCGGATTGTCACCGGACACCGCCGCGCCATAGCCGGCGAGAACCAAAATGCCGACCGTCGCCAACAAATTGCCCGACTTCCACGTGCCGGGGCGCATTGCTTTGGGGATCATGAGGGCAGCTCCATCGATCTAACGTCTTAGAATGGGGCGACCGAAGCAGTTACACGGCGGGGGCAAGTGATAGAGAAGGGGAAAAAAAGCCGCGTAACCGCCCCGGTACGCGTCACACCCTAGAGAGCACAGGCTTACGCCCCGATTTCCGGCACCTTACAAAGAAGTAAGGTTGCGAAACCGGGGTCCCCGTCCATTTCGACGAAGCCCAGATCGTCGAGATCACCTTGCTCGCGGCGTTGACCGGCTTTTTCAACACCTTCAACAATGTGATGCGGGTGGAATTGGACGCCTCCCACATGGCCGCGCTGGCGGCCCAGCGCACGCAGGATTCAGCGGTGGAGTAGGGGGCTAGGGTCCGGACTCAATTGAGCCACCAGATCAATGTAGCAGCGATGAAGATTGCGGCTAGGAATGTGTCGGCCCGTTTATCGTAGCGGGTGGCGACCC
>JANQJG010000246.1 GCA_028281785.1 Rhodospirillales bacterium | reverse complement strand
CGCCCCCATTTCAGGTGTTGCCAAATCGCAAGCTTTCGGACCGATCAGGCCGCAAGCTTGCGATTTGAGATTCCGCCTGATCCGGCGTAGCTGCCGGATCAGGCGGGAAGTATCTTCAAATCCGCCCGTAGAGCCGCCTCAAGGGCGGATTTGGCCACTCAAAACCGGGGAAAAGGTCACCGAGCCGAAGGCGAGGGACTTTTTCACGATCAACTCCTGAGCAGCAGCCGCAGGCGGCGTGTCGAAGGATAGGCAGCCGGTAGAAGTCGCGTATTAGCGACTCTCCGGGCGGCTGCGCTCGACCAGTAGTCCAAAGAGCGGGCGCAGCCGCGTTCCGAGGACGGTCCCGATCATCGCCATCACGAACCACACCCAGCCATGCAGGCTGGCCGAGGCGACGCCGCCGAAGAACGCGCCGATATTGCAGCCGAAGGCAAGGCGCGCGCCGTACCCCATAAGCAGACCGCCGAGAACCGCCGCGACAAGCGAAAGAAACGGAAGGCGCCAGACCGGGGCGAACTTCCCGGCGAGGCCGACCGCCAGCAAGGCGCCGACGAGAATGCCGAAATTCATGACCGAGGTGGTGTTGGCGAAGACGCTGCTGGCGAGGGCGTTCTGGTGATAGGGCCAGGTCCAGAAGGCCCAGGCGCCGATATCCAGGCCGATGGCGGTCGCGATCTTCGCGCCCCAGAGTGTGAATCCATAGGTGACGCCCCAGGGGTGGCCGGCCACGGCGAGGGTCGCGAAGTTCAGTACAGCGAGGCCGAGCGCCCCCCAGGCCAGGGGCCAGGGCCCGCGGACGAACCGCCTCCAACCCCCGGATGAGGAGGACCCGTCCACCGCCAGACGTCCATGCCGGCGCCGCTCCAGCAGCACCGTCAGGCCGGCGATCGCACCGAAGGTGGCGAGCTGGATGGCGATGGCGCCGCCCAGGCCGAAGCTCTGCAGCAGGGAGACCGACCCCAGGCTGGGCTGGTCGAACCACCAGGGGACATGGGCGGTGGCGAGCACCGATCCCGCCACGAACGCGGCAAGGGTCACCGCCATCCGTGTGTTCCCGCTGCCCGCGGTGTAGAGAGTGCCGGAGCCGCAGCCGCCGCCGAGCTGCATGCCCAGCCCGAACAGGAACGCCCCGACCAGGAGCGAAACGCTCAGGGGCGCGACGGCGCCGATGATCGGGCGGCCGAACAGGCTGCCCTCGGCGAGGGCCGGCAGGAACAGCAGCGTCGCCACCCCGAGCATCAGCATCTGGGCGCGCAGCCCGGCGCCGCGGCGGTCGGCCAGGAACACCCGCCAGGACGAGGCGAAGCCGAACAGGGCGTGATAGAGGACGACGCCGAGTGCCGCGCCGATCAGGTAGAGCGTCGCCTGGCGCCAGGCGAAGACCTCGTAGAGATAGACGCCGCCGAGGCCGAGCAGGGCGAGGGCGACCAGCACGACCCGCGGATTGGGGCCCAATCCGCCGGCCGTCAGCGCATCGGCCTTGAGGGCCATTTGGGCTGGCGTGTTCATGCGCGATCCGTTCTTTCAAATTCTTCTAGACGTCGTCCGGGCCGGGGCGAAAAAAAGGGCGCGCACGCTCTTGTGAAGCCGCGCGCCGCGTTGCTGAAAGCCCCTAGTTGGGCGTGCTCATCGGCCGCGCCGGCTCCGCCGACCAGTCGGTCATCGAGCCGTCGTACATCCGCGCCTTTTCGTTGCCGAGAACGGCGTAGGACGCGAACCAGCCGAGAGAGGCCCAATGCCCGGTGTTGCAGTAGGCGATCTGCTCCCCCTCGGCCTCCACCTTCTGGTCCCGCCACAGCCCGGCCACCGTCTCCGCGCTCGCGAAGCGCCCAGTTTCCGCGTCGAAGAACTGGCTTTGCGGGATGTTGCGGGCGCCGGGAAGGGACCCGGCGCGAGCTGCCTTGGGATGCTTCGCCTCACCCCGGAACTGCTCGACCGGCCGGTTGTCGATCAGCGCCGTGCCGGTCGTCAGCGCCTTCTCCACGTCCTCCGCGGTCGCCAGCAGCTCCCGCCGGATCTCGGTCACGCGGTAGTCGCGCGGGGTCGCTTCCGCCGGTCCGCTGGCCAAGGGGCGGTTCCCTTGGCGCCATGCCGCGAAACCTCCGTCGAGGATCGACACCTCGTCATGCCCCAGGACCTTGAACGTCCAATAGACACGCGTCGCGCTGCCATAATCGACGGCACTGACCCCGCCGGGAACGATCACCACATGGCTGTCATTGCCGATCCCGAGTCCGCCGATCAGCGTTTCCAGCGCGGCGGTCTCGGGCAGCATTCCGGGCACGCCGTCGCGGGCGATCCGCCAGCCGTCCGTCAGATAGTTGCTGTAGACCGCGCCGGGGATATGCCCGGCCTCGAAGACCTCTCGCGAGCCGCCGTCAATCTTGTTGCGGATATCGAGCACGACCAGATTGGACTGGTCGAGGCGGGGTTGCAGCCACGCCGAATCGACCAGCGGCGGCGCGGCATGGGCCGCCGTGACAGTGGCAAGGCCAAGGGCGAGCGCGGCCAAACCCGTTCGAAGCTGCGTCATCTCGTTTTCCTCGTCTGTTTGGGAACACTTGTGTCCGATCCGTGTCCGCTTCCGTTCCATACGTTTAACACATTGATAGAGTCAATATAAATTTATATACACTAAAATAATGTTTTATTAGCCTTCTCGCGGCCGTCTCACGGCAAGGTGAATTGCCGGTCCCGGCGCGCGACCGATATGCCCGGCGAAGTCACCGTTGATATCGCCGGCGCCCGTTGCCGCTTTCGGTCTCAACGGTCCTGGAACGCTTGAAGAGTCAAGGAGGTCGACATGGCGTCCATGCATGCCCCTGTTTGGACCCGGCTCGCGCAACGCTCCGCCCTCGTTCTCGGGGCCGGACTCCTCGCCGCCGGACTGTCGGCGACGGACGCGCGGGCCGCCGACGTGATTGAACTGACCCAGACCGGCTGCCAGTTCCTCGAGCCCGAGGGCCAGGATCTTGGCCATCAACCCGCGAAAAAGGCGGATTGCGACGCGATCAACGCCGAAAGCGGCGGCGATCGCCTCAATGCATCCGAGACCCTCACCCTCAAGCCCGGCAAGTACGTCTTCCGCGTAAAGAACACGGATGTGCCCTACGAGCTCGGCTTCTGGGTGCGGGAAAAGGACTATGACTGGCGGAACCCCCTTCACAAGGTGACCAAGACCAGCGTTTCCGGCGGCGGCCTCATGCTGGGCCAGACCAAGGACTATGAGGTCGAGCTCAAGCCGGGCGAATACGTCTATTCCTGCCCGCTCAATCCGACGCCCAACTATCGCCTGGTCGTGACCGAAGGCTGATTTTCGGCGGGAGCCGGTATCCGCGCCGGTCCCCGCCCCTGTCCCGACGGTTCGTCCCGCGCTCCGACCTCTCGGTTGCGGCGGAGCCGCCCTTTTGCCACATGTAAGAAGTTATGGAGGACGGGGACACCGGTCGCAAACGCCGTAAGCTGGGTGCGGCGCTCGCCGCCGCTCTGGTCTGCGCCCTTATCGTCGCGACAGGGCTGGGATGGTGGGCGAGTTCGGAGGGCCGCGACGCTTGGGTCCCCGGCTTCGACCTCTCGATCGAGGCCACCGAGGATCTGATCCGCTCCTGGGGTGGCTGGGGCGTGGCCGGGTCCATCGCCCTGATGGTGATCCACTCCTTCGTTCCCTTTCCCGCCGAAATCCTGGCGATCGCCAACGGCATGGTCTACGGACCGTTCTGGGGCACGGTGATCACCTGGACCGGCGCCATGCTGGGGGCCTATCTCGCCTTCGGGCTCGCGCGCTGGTTCGGCCAACCGGCCGTGCGCATGCTGGTTTCCGAGGCGAAATGGCGGCGGATCGAGGCCTGGTCGAGCGATCAGGGGGGCGCCGTTCTGCTGATCAGCCGGCTGATTCCGGTGATCGCCTTCAACCTCATCAACTACGCGGCCGGACTCACCAACATTTCCTGGTGGACGTTCACCTGGGCCACCGGCCTCGGCATTCTGCCGCTGACGGTGCTCATGGCCATCCTTGGCGACAACATGGCCATGATCCCCTGGTGGCTGTGGCCTCTTCTGGCCTTCGCGGCCTTGGCCCTGTGGCTGGCTTTTCGCCACCGGCGTCGGCAACCCGCTCCCCACCCGCGTATCGACTCGGCGGGCGGCGACGGCTAGCAAGCGGCTGAAGAAAGCGAGCCCAAGATTGCCCTCGTGCTTCGAGACGCTTCGCTCCTCAGCATGAGGTCAATCTTTTCAATAGCTTCCCTCATCCTGAGCTTGTCGAAGGATGGGGAGCCGAATGGCACGGGAGACCGCCTATGGCTCACGCGGCTCGCGGACCACACGGAACCCGATCAGGATATGTTTGAGCGCCCGCGGGCGTCCATGCCCGGCGGCCGGGCGACAGACGCCGCAGCCCCTGTCGTCCCAGGACCCGCCCTTGACCACGAAGGTTCCCTTGCCGGTCGGTGTCTGCGTCCATTCGAAAACCTGGCCGGCGGCGTCGAGCAGGCCGAACGGGCTCGCGCCGTTGGGGAACCGTCCGACCGGCACGGTGTCGAACGGTCCCGAATCGTGGCTGTTCAGGCGGCCTGGGTCGAACCGGTCTCCCCATGGAAAGCGCCGGCCGTCGAGGCCCCGCGCCGCCTTCTCCCACTCGATTTCGGTGGGCAGCCTCCAGCGCCACCCCGTCTTCCGGCTGAGCCAGGCGGCATAGGCCACCGCGTCGTCGAACGACACCAGAACCACGGGATGCTCGCCGCGCCCCTCGGGAAAGCTTCTGCCGGACCAGGCATGCCGGCGGGTCCGCGACCACGGGTGGATCAGGCCGTACCCCGCCCAGACCAGGGGGTCGACGTCCGGCGCCGGGCGCTTGCTGTCGCGGATGAAGGCGGCGTATTGCGCGTTGGTGATCGGCGTCCGCGTGATGGCGAAGGCCGATACGCTCAGACGGCCTCGCGGCCGCTCGCCCTCGTACCAGCGGCCTTGGCGGGTTCGGCTATGCCCATAGGCGGCCTCGTCCAGGCGGTAGGCCGCCTCGCGCTCGGCCCGGTCCGATCCGGCAATAAGGGCGCCGGCCGGGATCTCCACCACCTCCGGCACCGGAATGTCGCGGGCGCGGGCGTCGCCGGCCGAAGCGGCGACACCAAAGGCGAGCAGCAGGGCCATCCCCCACAGCGCGAACGGACTCCCTTGGCTCATGGCTCGTCTCCGGCTCGCCCTGGAATGGAATTCAGGTTAGAGCACTCTCCGATCAAATAGTATCAATTCCGATGGCGCCGAGGCGTGGCGGCATACGCCTCTCCTTCTGCCGCGTTGCGATTGCGACGCAGCTTCACGTTCATGTGAAACAGCGTGATTGGTCCGATCCCGGGAGTTTCGGCAAGCTAAACCTATTCTCGAGTTGCTCGGGGTTTTGTGCACTTTGCCCAACGAATGGCATTTGATTTGAGGAGGCTTCCCGGTGAAATCCATGAAAGTCAGACTTCTGTCCGGTGCCGCCCTTCCGGTGATCGTGGGCGCCGGGATCGCGGTCGGCGGCGGCGTCACCTGGTCGGGGCCGAGCCACGCCGTGACGCCACAGGCGGCGATGTCCACGGCCCTGCCGGCGGCAAAGCCGCGTACCGGCGGTATCCAGCTCGCGGCTTGCAATCCATGTAACCCTTGCGCCGCAAGGAACCCGTGCAACCCCTGCGCGGCGAAGAACCCCTGTAATCCTTGCGCGGCCAATCCATGTAATCCCTGCGCGGTCAAGGCGGCCGCGAACCCTTGTAATCCCTGCGCCGCCAACCCCTGCAACCCGTGCGCGGCAAACCCCTGCAATCCGTGCAATCCCTGCGCGGCCGGGGGCGGGGCGGTGTCGAACAAGTGCTTCGTCCCACGCCTGCGCACGGCGGCGCTCGCCAATCCCTGCGCGGCGCGGAACCCCTGCAATCCTTGCGCGGCCAATCCATGTAATCCATGCGCCGCCAAGAATCCATGCAACCCGTGTGCGGCGAACCCCTGCAACCCCTGTGCTGCAAAGGCGGCCGCCAATCCTTGCAACCCTTGCGCCGCCAAGAACCCGTGCAACCCCTGCGCGGCCGCGAACCCGTGTAATCCTTGCGCCGCCAACCCCTGCAATCCGTGTGCGGCCGGCGCCGGTGTGGAAGTCACCGAGGCCGAGGCCAAGGCCGTTTACGACTGCCTGATCGGCGAGATGACGGCGGCCTATGAGCGTGCGGGCCTCCAGGTGGTTGGCGACTACACCACGTGGTCGAACTTCGCGAGGGTGCCATACCAGTCCGCCACCCACGGCAACCGCTACGTCAACAATTACGTCAACAAGAACGGCGCCTTCCGCTATGTCAGGTACGAGGAGGGGGTGCCGATGCCGGTCGGCACCGTGACCGCCAAGGACAGCTTCGTCGTCAATGCCGACGGCAGCGTCTCGGTGGGCCCGCTGTTCGTCATGGAAAAGGTAAGCGCCGACTTCAACGCCGAGACCGGCAACTGGCGCTACTCCATGGTCATGCCCGACGGCTCCGTCTTCGGCATGACCAAGGGCCAGGGCGCGGCCAATGTGCAGTTCTGCAACGAGTGCCACGCCACGGTCGCCGAGGACCAGGACTACATGATGTTCCTGCCCGAGGAGCTTCGGGTCGCCAATCAGTAACTGGATCGGGCCGTCCGCGGGGCGGCCCGGTTTCGCGCCACCACCCACAACCCACTTGGCCAGATCTAAGGTAGAGGAGAAGAGACAGATGTTGAAGAAGACTGTTGCCGCCTTCGGTGTCGCCGCCATCGCCAGCGTGGGGGCTCTTGACATGCTTCCGGAAGCCGCTGCCAAGAGCCCCGGCCAGCATGACGGCGTTCAGCTCGCCGCCTGCAATCCCTGCGCCGCGAAGAATCCTTGCGCCGCCAAGAATCCGTGCAATCCCTGCGCCGCGAAGAAGATTCCGGCCGCCAATCCCTGCGCGGCAAAGAATCCTTGTGCGGCGAAGAACCCGTGCGCAGCCAAGAATCCCTGCAACCCCTGCGCCGCTAAGAAGTAGAGGGCTCGACCCGGACTTGGGTCCGAACGCGTTTCGCGACGCCGCGGGTTGGGGGACCGGCCCGCGGCGTTGCACGTCCGGCCCCAGGCCATGACTCGCGACGAGCCGTATGGGCTGGACAAACGGTTGGGTCCTGCGTTGAAATGATTACATTGAGCGAGAATGGTCGCGGTGGTTCAGAGGATCGCGGCGTCGAGACGGATGGAGCCGTCCATGAGTGAGTTGAGCAGCCTCCCGCGCGAACGTCTGGAGCAGATGTCCGAAGCGGGCGATCAGATTCTGGAATGCTTTCGCGTGCTCTCCAAAAGCAAGAGTAATGTTGTGGCCGAGGTACTGAGCGGACAGGGCGAGTTCTACGAGTGGGACCACTATCCCAAGGGCGATGTCTACGACTGGGAAACCCACGGACAGTATTACTACCACGCCCACCCCGCCGGGTTGCGCGGCGACGAGCACGGCCATTTCCACACCTTCCTCCGCCCCAAGGGCATGCCCGAGGGCGCAAAGCCGGCCGACCTTCCGGACTACCAGCCGCCGCCCGGGGACAACGACGCCCTAAGCCATCTGATCGCCTTTTCGATGGATCGGGCCGGCTTCCCGGTCCGCCTGTTCACCACCAACCGGTGGGTCACCGGCGAGATCTGGTACGGCGCCTCAGATGTTTCGGCGATGCTCGACCGCTTCAATATGGACCTTTCCTACCCGTCCTGGCCGGTGAACATCTGGATCACCGCGATGACGCGGCTGTTCCGGCCCGAGATCGAGGCGTTGCTCGTCCAGCGCGACCAGGCCGTCGCCGACTGGCAGGCCAAGAAGCCCGAGGTCAACGTCTATGAGGACCGCGACCTCGAAGTGACGTCGGTGCTGGAGATCTCCGTCGACGACCAGATCCAGCGGGTCCGCGAGGCGCTCACGGCCCACGCCGCCTGAGCGGCTGCTTTCCGGCCTTCACCTGATCTCGATCTGCTCGGGGTGGTCGACCTCGATCATCGGGCCGTTCCACTTGCGCAGCCAGCCGCGTACCCGGATCTCCCGCCCCTCATAGGCCAGCGGGTCGATTCCGGCCTCCTCGAACAGCTTCCAGGCGGCGCGCGGAATCATCACCGTGAAGTCGGTGCGCCAGTCGGGCCCGAAATTGAGATAGATCCGGCCGCGCACGCGCGCGGCATCCAGCACCCTTCCCTCGACGATCTCGAACCCGCCGATGAAGCGCGGCGTCTCCGCCGGGCTGCGTGGGGCGTAGAACGGGTCCGCCCAGATGCCCAGACGGGCCGCCCGCGCCCGGCCCTCGCGCGCGTACATCTCCCCGACCAGCGCCCGGTTGTCGGCGAAGCTGTACACACGGGCGAGGCCCCGGTCGAGCATCGCCCCCTGCACCCAACTTCCGTCCTCCAGGAACAGATGCGCGAGCGCGCGCCGATGCCGGTCGGTGCGGAGACCGCCATAGCCGAGACGCACGCCCCGCCCGTCGATCAGCGCGGCCAGGGCCTCCTTCGCCTCATCGGCCAGCGGCCAGGGTTCGAAGCCCTCGCGGCCGAGGGGCAGCTTGGGCGCCTGCAGGCCGACCAGCCGCACCTCCCGGCCGTCGTCGAGCATCACCGTGTCGCCGTCGATCACCTCGGTGACGGTCGCTGTTCCGCCGGGCTCCAGTTGCTGGGTGAGATCGGCCGCCATGGCCTCGGCGGCCCCCAGCCCGACCAGGAGCGGAGCGCCGATCAAGATCGCCGGCCAGACGAAGGCCGGGCAAAACAGCCGGCGCCACAAACCGTCTTGCCTCGCCCTGTGGCGTCGACCTACCGTAAACTCTTGTAACCGCCGCGCGGACATCGAACCGGCCAGGCTCTTCCATAGGATTGGAGCGCGCCGATATGCGGTTCCGACGGCAGCGGATTGTCAACGGGAAAATGCGGATGATCAGCAAGCAGCCGTGGATACCAAACACAAACTTGTTTGGACCGACGGTCGTGGCCCTGGGGCTGATTGTGGCACTCGCCGCCTGCGAGACACCGGCGACGTCCGATCCGGCCAGGCGCGCCCTCGCCAACCAGCCGACCGACAGAATGGACGCGGCCGTGTTCGCGACCGCCGCCGAGGTCCTGCTCAAGTCCTACGATGCCGATCTGCGTCTTGCCATCCGACCGATCGGCGCCGTAGGAAGCGGACTCACCCAGAGCACCCGCAGGCGGCTCGAACAAAATCTGATTGCCGCGATTCGCGCCGAGGGCGGCGAGGACCTGAAGCTCCGCACGCGGTCCGAGCTTGGAAAGCTCGTGGAAGACATCAACCTTTTCGACCCCGATGCCCTTGCCAATGTGCAAGTGCGCGCCCATGCCGATGCGCTCTTGATCACCGACGCCCACCCGATATCGGAAGGTCTGTCGCTGTCCTTCGCCATCCATGACATGCGCCCCGCCAGCTTTGGCGAGACCTTGGCGGCCACGTCGGGATACGTGCTTCCTTTCGATCTCGAGATGGCCGAGACGGCCACCGCCACCGCGGCGGTGCGCAGAACCGCCGTCGACCTGGCCAGGACCTTGCTCGATGACGAGGCGCTGCTCGTTTCCAACCTGCGATTCGCCTCGCGGGACGGGGACAAGGGCGGGCTGTCCGCCTGGTTGTCCTCCATGCTGGTCGGAGACCTCGCCGAGGTCGTGCCGGAGATTCGCAAGGGGCGATGGGTCCCCGTCCTGGGCGGGTCGCCACGGAACGAGCGGGTTTGGGTGAGCACCGAAACTTGGGACCAGGGCACACAGGTGCAGGCCCGCTTCCGCTTGTCCCGCGCCGACGGGTCGCCGCTCGCCGAGCGGTCAACCCGCATCGCCAGCAAATCCATCCCGTTCGGGGTCTGGGCTGCGGGACCCGGCACGGCCTCGGAAAGGTCGCCGGAGACGACCGTCCGGGAGACGGCGTTCGATCTCAAGCCCGGACGGTCCACCTTGTCCGCCGAAACCACGGCTCGGCTCGTGCAGCTGGGACAGCGCTTTGCCGGAAACACGAAGGTGCGTTTTCGTGTCGACGGCCACGCCTCCTACATGGGCGGAACGCATGATCCGGCGCTGACGGCCGAACTGCGTGCGACCTATGTCCAGGGCGCGCTCATGCGCGGCGGTGTCGAGGAGTGGCGGATCAAGACCCGAAGGCACCTCTATGCCGCGCCCGGCGTCGGATCGGACAGGGTTGTCGTGACCTACGGGCCCGGCGTGCTCTAGCAAGCTGCTGAAAAAAACCGTCTGGGCGTCTTGCCTCGTCCTTCGACACGCCGCCTTCGGCGGCTGCTCAGTCCATATGTCTGTTTGAGGAAGATAAGTTGAGCGGTCTCGACGCATGCGAAAACGAGGGTTTCG
>JANQJG010000242.1 GCA_028281785.1 Rhodospirillales bacterium | reverse complement strand
TTCGCCTTCCAAGACCGATCCTCCAAAAATCAGCCTTGAATCATAAATCCCAATGTCGGGGAACCCCTAAAATCCTAATTCGTCACTACAGCCTAGTGCGGATCGTGATCAATTGGAAACACGGCATGTTTGCAACTGATCACGATCTGATCTAACGGTTATCCAGCTGCGCGCGAACAACGGTGAGACCCAGGGCCGTGATCCTATAGGGCCCGCTGTTCCTCGACGCGATGAGCCGGCGCCGCTTGAGCCGCCGGAACAGGGGGAGATCGCAGTCCGCGAGGACGTATCCATCGCGCGTGAAGCAATATAGCTCGGTGGTGAAGCGGTCGAACATGATCAAACCGCCCTGAGCAAGCGCATGCAGCACACGCTGCTCCCGTTTGGAGATGTTCATCGTGAGGCTTCCGAGGTGAGGGGCGGGGCAGTCCCGCAAACAGCTCCGCACACGGTTACGGCCACGCACTTACAGGTGCGGAGCCACCGTGGCCCTCAGGACGGGTCTTGAAGCTTCAAGCGGAAGCCGTCCTGACGCTTCCGCTCACCTCACGGTCGTGGACATAAACCCTCGGAAGTCTGACGGCCTTCTCATATCCCTCCGGTGCGGCGGGATCAAGAGCCTCCATACGAGCCGTTGCCAATCTACTGTTGGTCCTCCGCAAACTTCCCCGAGCAACGGCGCGAGCCTGTGGTGAACTACGGGGCGATGTTCATCTTTTTTCAAGATTATTGCGGAATAGTGACAGGGTCGGGCACCGGGGTTTAGCCGACGCCAGTGCCGGACCTGCTTCCCCGACTTGTTCCTTCGAGCTGGGATTGTGGATATCCGGCCCAGTTCTGGCTCGGTACTGATCGCAGGACGTACGGACGAGTTTCCAAGGGGCGAGGGGACGATCCGCGTTGGGGATAGCGACGTCACGCCAGGGGCGTGGGGCAGCGCCCACTGGCCGCCGGATAGGGGGATTTCGCCCCGGCAAAGAGGGGGCGTCGCCAAAATGGCGGCGCCCCCGATTCCGCTTGCGGTCGAACGCGACTCAATGCTTGGAAAGCTTGCCAAGGCGACGTTCGCGGTAAGCGATGTATGCGGCGCCAAAGAAGATCATGCCGCCTCCAAGCCAAGTGAACAGGTCGGGAACCTCCGCGAAAGCGAAATAGGCGATGACCGACACCCAAACCAGTTTGAAAAAATCGAAGGGCATGACGACATTCGTCTCCGCTTCCTTCAGGGACCAGACCATGAGGAGCTGCCCGGCATTGCCGATAACCCCGATCAGCACGAGCCAGAGCCATTGCGACGGGGTCGGCCATTGCCATACGAAAAGCGCCGGGACCAAAGCGATCGGTGTCATCAGGAGCGACATGTAAGTGGTGATCGTCACGCTCGATTCCGTGCGGCCAAGCGACTTGATGATCAGCAGGACGAAAGCCCAGCCCACGGCGGCCAGGATGGTAAGCGTCGCGCCGAGCCCGACCGACTCGATTCCTGGCCTCAAGACGACGGTCGTTCCGACGAAACCGATGATGATGGCGCCCCAGCGGCGCGGGCCGACCCGTTCCCGCAACAGGAAGATCGCCAGAAGCGTGGCGATGATTGGAGCGGTGAAGCTCAGGGCCGTTACCTGGGTCAGCGGCGCAATCGACAGCGCATAGAAGAAGGCGAGCATCGAGGCCGCGTTGAGGCCCGCGCGAAGGCCGTGGAGCTTCAGGCGTTTCGTCCGCAGGGGAGCCCACCCGAATCGGATGAACCACGGCATCACGACCAGAAGCCCAAAGAGATTACGGAAGAAGCCGATCTCGAAGGGATGCATGCCGGTGGACGAGACATAGCGAACGCTCGCATGCATACCGGCGAAGAACAGAGTCGCCAGCAGCATGAGACCGATGCCGCGAAGGTTTTGCCGCGCGGCGGGTGGCGGATTGAGTTGCTTCGTCACGATCCTACTATTATCTCGCGCGCCGACCGGAAGGCTGGCGCTGGGGTGTCGTACCCGACAAGGAGGCATCGACAATCCGGGAGGCACGAAAGCTGTGCCGAGGGAGCCATTTGTACCATAGTGGAGCGACGCCTGCCCGGCACCAAGAGATTCGGATAAACATCCGTTTCCGGGTTGGATGTGACGGGCTTTTTTGCGGTTTGGTATGGCCGCGATGTGACCGAGGGTCGGGACGCGCAAAGGGTAAAGGCCCCACGAGGCATTGATGCGTTGCGCGCCTTACCCATGTGTCCGTGGAAGGGTATGTGACGCTTCAATATCATTGACAGCGGGGGCGCGAGGGGGGAAGTTCGGGCCCGGTCGAGTGTGACGAAGTATGGTTGCAAGCTATCCCCCGATTCGCAGAATTGTTGTCGTTGGTTTCGGCCTGATGGGCCGGGGCATCGCAACCTTGTTCGCGCGCGCCGGGCTCGATGTCGTTGCGGTCGACCCATGCGCCGCGGAGAAGGCCAAAGCGGGTGAAGGTGTGGGTGTTCATACCGATTTGCCGGCCGAGACGCCTGACCTCGTCATCGAGGCGGTCTATGAAGAGATGGAGATCAAGACTGAGGTCTTCCGGAAGGTCGAAGCGGCCTATGGGCCCGCGACCATTATTGCCAGCAACACATCGGGGCTGCCGCTGCAGAGCATGGCCGCGACGCTGACCCGTCCCCAGCGTTTCCTCGGCATGCACTACTTCACGCCAGCGGATGTCTCGCCGCTGGTGGAGGTCGTGAAAGTCGCGGAGACAGCGGACGCCGCGGTCGACCGCGTGGTAGAGGTGCTCGCCAAGGCTGGCCGCGAGGCGATCGTCCTCTCGCGCCCCATCGTCGGGTACCTCTGGAACCGGCTGCAACACGCCATTCTCCATGAGGCGTATCATCTCGTGGAGAATGGTGTGGTGCGGCCGGAAGACGTCGACAAGGTCGCGAAGCGGCTGCTCGGGCCGCGTTTCTGCGTCACCGGGCTGATCGAGGGTAAGGACGTTTTCAACCTCGAGGCGCACGTCCATGCGCAGCATTCCATCGTGCCCCATCTGCACCACAGTGGAAAGCCCTGCGAAATCCTGGACCGAAAGCTGGAGCGCCGGCATTTCGGCGTTCGCTCGAGCAAGGGATTCTATGACTGGGGAGGGCGCGACCCGGACGCGGTGCTTGCCGCCACCGCGCGGCGCTTGGAACGCCTCACGCGGTTTCTGGAGGAAGACCTGGAGAAGGCCGAGCCGCCGCTTCCGCCGAAAACCTCATTGCCGCCGGACTAACAGGACCAAAAGCGCGCCAATCGAACGGCGCCGATCCTCAGTATCGGAAGTCACCCATGACCAAGATCTTTCATCGCCTGCCCCGAACCGATCTGCCTGTCGCCGTCGGTGGCGAGGGACCATACCTCCTCGACTCGGACGGGAGGCGATATCTCGACGCCAGCGGGGGAGCGGCGGTTTCCTGTGTCGGGCATGGTCACCCGGCGGTGATCGAAGCCATCAAGCGTCAAGTCGATCAGATGGCCTATGCCCACACCTCCTTCTTCACCAGCGAAGCGGCGGAGCAGCTTGCCGATCTCATAATCCAAGACGCGCCGGAGGGCCTGGACAAGGTCTATCTCGTTTCCGGCGGCTCGGAGGCAGTGGAGGCCGCGCTCAAGCTGGCCCGCCAGTATTTTGTCGAGAAAGGCGAGCCGCAGCGGCGCCATTTCATCGCACGTTGGCAGAGCTATCACGGCAACACCATGGGGGCTCTGGCCATCGGTGGCAACATGTTGCGGCGCGCCCAGTTCGAACCGCTCCTCGTTGACAGCCATCACATCGCTCCCTGCTACGCGTATCGCGGCCGCCGGGACGACGAGAGCGAGGAGGAGTACGGCCTTCGCGTCGCTGACGAGTTGGAGGCAAAGATTCTCGAACTCGGTCCCGACACCGTCATCGGCTTCGTGGCGGAGCCGGTGGTCGGCGCGACCATGGGAAGCGTGCCACCGGTGCCGGGCTACTTTCCCCGTATTCGGGAAATCTGCGATCGATACGGCATCCTGCTGATTCTCGATGAGGTCATGTGCGGCATGGGGCGCACGGGAACCCTCTATGCCTGCGAACAGGACGGCGTCCGGCCGGATATCGTGACCTTGGCCAAGGGGCTCGGCGGCGGCTATCAGCCCATTGGGGCCGCTCTCTCCTCACAAGAGATCTTCGACGTGATCGTTTCCAGCTCCGGATTTTTTCAGCACGGACATACCTATATGGGCCATCCGACCGCTTGCGCGGCGGCCCTGGCCGTGCAACAGACGATCCGTAAGGAAAATCTGTTGGAGAACGTGCGCGTACAGGGCGAAAACCTCGATCACGCCCTGCATGAGCATTTCGGCAACCATCCACATGTCGGGGACATCCGTGGCCGGGGCCTGTTCCAATCGATCGAACTGGTTGAGGATCGGGCCTCGAAGAAACCTTTCGATCCGGGACTGAAGATGCACGGCCGGGTGATGCGGGCGGCCATGGACCATGGCCTGTGCTGTTATCCGATGGGCGGGTGCATTGACGGCAAGAAGGGCGATCACGTGATGCTGGCGCCGCCGTTCATTGTGAGCGAGGAGGAGGTGGGCGAGATCGTCGGGCGCTTGTCCAAGGCCGTGGACAGCGTTTTCGAAGGAATAGCTTGATCACTCGTCCCGGCTTTCTCGCCTTTCCAGGGGATCACAGGCCGTTCTCTGAGTGGGTCGCCAGCTGCGCTGTCACTGGGCCAGCGCTTCGTTTTTTTGGAGCCTGAATTCGCGGCAGGTGCGATCCAGCTCGGCAGCGAGAACCTCGAGAATTCCAAGCCCCTCCAAGGAGCGCCGGTATGTCAGACCGGACCGGAATCGCCAGATATTCGCCGGGATGGGAACGATCCCAACATTGTGATGACGCGCGATCATCAGGAGCGGTTCTGCCAGGCAGGTGAGCATCGGCCCGGACCTCAGTAGCTCCAGGACGGCCAGGAATGATTCCGTGTTGACCACGAAGTTTGGATACTTCAAGCCCCGCAGCTCGAAGAATTGGCGTATGCGCCTCGCCACCCGTTCGTCCTGGTGGAACAAGACCCAGGGGTAGTCGCACAGTGCAGTCACCTCGATTTCGCTGGCGTGACGGAGCGGATGGGTGTCGGCCGCCATGACGCGCATATCGATATCGAGCAGCGGCCTGGAAACGTATGTTGCTTCGGCATGCATCTCGTTGGACAGCGCGCCGATGGCGACGTCGATCTCACCTTTTTCGAGCAGCGGTAGGGAAACGGCGCTCGGTCCCCGAACGATCGTGAAACGTGCATCGGGATGGGCGGCGTGGAGGGCGCCGATGGCACGCGGCAGGATTGACGAACCCCATACCGGGCCCGCGGCAATACGTAGCGCGCCGGCCACACCGGAGCGAAGGCCCTCGATTTCAAGCCGGGCGTAACCGCATTCCATCTCGATCACCCGGGCGCGCCGGAACAGCGCCTCGCCGAAGGTGGTCAGGGCCACTCCCCGAGGGAACCGCTCGAACAGCGGCACGCCGAACTCGTCCTCGAGAATATGGACGCTCTTGGAGATGGCGGACTGGCTGATGTTCAAGCGCCGCGCCGCGGTGCGGAAGTTGCCGGCGCGGGCGGCGGCCAGGAAATGGCGCACATGTCCGATATGGCGCAACAAGCGTTCACTTTTTGTCATCATTATAAGCCAATTTGATGCTTTTGGGAGATTGTAACAACTGCCATGCTGAAACGAAACCGCAACGGGGAGGCGGTCGACCGCGCATGGAGCGTGCAAGAACATCCGGCGTGGACCCGCAGAACAGCCCAACAGGTCTGAAACGGCTTTCACGCCGGTTCGATTTGTGGCCGGGAAGTGTTCTGCTGGTCCTTGGACTCCTGACGGTATTGGAGGGGGTGCGCTACGAGACCGGAACCCTGACGCGGATGGGGCCGGGATTCTTTCCGATCTGCCTGGGTGTTCTGCTGGCCATTATCGGACTTGCCGTCATGCTCAAGACGCCGGATGCCGGCGAGGCGCCGGAGCCGACGCGCGTCGTGAACGCCGGTGGCCGGGTCCTGTTGGCGATCGGTACGTTCGCCGCACTGCTTAACTTTGCCGGCCTGATTCCCGCCGCTTTCGGGCTGATCCTCATCTCGGGTTCGGCGCATGCCGGCAATCGCGTTGTTCCCCTGATCGTCCTGTCGGCCTTCATGTCGGTATTCGTGAGCGTGGTGTTCGTCCATGTGCTCGGGATCCCCTTCGTGCTCATCGCGGGGTGGTGATCGTGGACGCGCTTTCCAATCTGGCGTTCGGGTTCGAGTCCGTCTTCACGCTGCAGAAGCTCGGCTACTGCTTCTTCGGCGTGTTCATGGGCATGTTCATGGGCGTCCTTCCGGGCATCGGCGCAATGGCAACGATCTCGATGCTGCTGCCGCTGACGTTCTACGTCCCGCCCGACACCGGCCTGATCATGCTGGCTGGTATCTACTACGGCGCCCAATATGGCGGCTCCATAGCGTCGATCCTGCTCAACCTGCCGGGAACACCCTCGTCGGCCGTGGTCTGCCTGGACGGCTATCCGATGGCGCGGCAGGGGCGGGCCGGCGTGGCCTTGTTCCTGACGACCATCGCCTCGTTCTTCGGGAGCTGCTTTGCGATCATCGTCCTAACCGTCCTGGCGAATCCGGCGGCGGAACTCGCGCTCGCCTTCGGCGCGGCCGAGTACTTCTCGATGATGGTTCTGGGGCTTCTCGCCGCCGCGACGCTGGCGCAGCACGGGGTACTCAAGGGCCTGGGCATGGTCGTGCTGGGACTCATCCTGGGGCTGGTGGGCTCGGACATCACAACCGGAACCTACCGCTACACATTTGGCCTGCTCGAATTGGCGGACGGGTTGAGCATCGTCGCCATTGCGATGGGCTTGTTCGGCGTCTCGGAAGTTATCGCCAACCTGATGCAGTCCATGGACCGGAAGCCCGCCCTGACAAGGGTCACCTGGCGCGACCTCGCGCCGACCCGACGGGATGTGGCACAGTCGGGCGGCCCCATGGCGCGCGGCAGCCTGCTCGGCGCCATCTTGGGCATCCTGCCGGGAACCGGCGCCTCGATCGCGGCTTTCGTCGCCTACAGCACCGAGAAGCGGCTGTCGAAGACGCCGGAGCGGTATGGGAAAGGCGCCGTTCCCGGCATCGTGGCGCCCGAGTCAGCCAACAACTCGGCCGCACAGGCGGCCTTCATCCCGACTCTGACTCTGGGCATCCCGGGTGATGCGGTGATGGCGCTGATGCTCAGCGCGCTGATCATTCACGGCATCGATCCGGGGCCGACGGTCATCACCAATCACCCGGACCTGTTCTGGGGGCTGGTCGCGAGCTTCTGGATCGGCAACGGCCTGCTGCTGATCATGAATCTGCCGTTGATCGGCATCTGGGTTCGAATTCTGGCGATACCCTATCGGTTCCTCTACCCCACGATCCTGCTGCTGATCTGCATCGGCGTCTACGCGATCAACCGCAGTATCTTCGACGTCATTCAGGTCATCGTGTTCGGGTTCGCGGGCTACAACATGATTCTGCTGCGACTGGAGCCGGCGCCATTGCTGCTCGGCTTCGTGCTGGGGCCGATGCTGGAGGAGAATTTCCGCCGCGCGCTTCTGCTTTCTCGGGGCGACCTGCTGACCTTCGTCGAGCGTCCGATCAGCGGCGGCCTGCTGTTCATCGCGCTCGTAATCCTGGCGCTCTCGCTCCGCGCCTCCATGCGGCGCGCACCCGCAAGTAGGCGGATGCGAGGGGGGGAGGCCTGATCATGACGGCACGCCGGCCCAATGTCCTTTTGATCACGACGGACCAGCAGCGTGCCGACCACCTGGGATGCTATGGCAACGGCGTGCTTCGCACGCCCCACATCGACAGCCTTGGCGCGGGGGGAACCTGCTTCGACAGCTGCTATGTGGCGGCCCCCGTATGCATGCCCAATCGCGGAACACTGATGACCGGGCGCATGCCTTCGGCCCACGGCATGCGGTGCAACGGGCTGGACCTGCCGCTGGACAGTGTGACGGTCGCCGACCTACTCGCCGCCGCGGGGTGGCGGACCGCCCTGGTTGGCAAGGGGCACCTGCAATGTGTGACCGGTCGGCCGCCCCTGGTCCGCCCCGATACAGGCCGGTCGCCGCCGCCTTCGAGGGATCTGGCCGAGGCAAGGCGTGCCGATGGCGGCTTCTATGAGCAGGAGAATCGCAAGCGCTGGCGCGACGACCCCGACCACGACGTCCGCCTGCCTTACTATGGCTTTCAAACCGTCGATCTGGCGATCGAGCATGGTGATGAGGTGGAGGGGCACTACTCCCGCTGGCTCGCCCAGCGCCATCCCGATCCCGACAGCCTGCGTGGGCCGAAGAATGCCCTTCCGGCCGAAGGGCTTGTAGTGGCCGACGCTTGGCGAACGGCCGTGCCCGAGGCGCTGTATTCGACAAGCTACATCGCGGAACGTACGAAGGCACGCCTTGGGGAGTTCGCCCGAACCCCAGAGGAACCATTCTTTCTCTGGTGCTCTTTCTGTGACCCCCATCACCCGTTCACACCCCCTGGGCGGTACTGGGACCTTT
>JANQJG010000066.1 GCA_028281785.1 Rhodospirillales bacterium | reverse complement strand
GCGAGCGCTTGAATGGACTCGGGCCTCTCCTTCGACGTTGCTCAGGATGAGGCCCTCATGCTGAGCTTCGTCGAAGCACGAGGGCCGACGACCCGGTGTGTCGCTTCAAACGTTCGCTGGTATGACACGGCGGAGTAGACGAAATGGCCGACCGCATGAAGGGCGATCCGCAAAGCGCTCTCACACCCAGCCAACAGGCCCGACTCGATATCCGCGAGGGGCGCCACACCGGCACCACGCGCGGTTTCGCCCTGGGCCATGTCCAGTGCAATCTGGTGATCCTGCGCCAGGCCCTGGCCTACGAATTCCTCCTTTATTGCCAGCGGAACAGCCGCGCCTGTCCCGTGCTCGAGGTCTGCGACACAGGTGATCCCGAGCCCAGGCGTCTGGCCCCCGGCGCCGACCTGCGGACCGACCTGCCCCGCTACGCCGTCTACCGACAGGGCGAAAGGCAGCCAGACCTCACCGACATCCGCGACCTCTGGGAACAGGATTTCGTGGCCTTCCTGATCGGTTCCGGCATTACCTTCGACTTGGCCCTTGAGCGCGCCGGCGTGCCGACGACCCGCGATCGCTGGGTCTTGCGATGCACCCTTCCCACGGAACCCGCCGGGCGTTTTCGCGGCCCCATGGTCGTGACCATGCGCTGGCTGACCCCCGAACAGGCGATCACCGCCGTTCAGGTCTCCGCCCGCTTTCCCTTCAATCACGGGGCTCCGATCCATGTGGGCGATCCCGCGGCGATCGGGGCCGACCTCGCAAACCCCCTGTTCGGTCCGCCGGTCGATAAGGTCCGCGACGGCGTGGTTCCCGTCTTCTGGGCCTGCGGCGTCACGCCCCAGGAGGCGGCGCTCGCGGCCAAGGTCGATCTCATGATCACCCATGCGCCCGCGCATGGCTTCATTACGGACCTGGAAGCGGATAAGTTCTGCCTTCCTTGAAGTCACGCTTACCACACCCCGGAGGTCTCATGCCCGCTCCTCTTCTCGTTGGAATCTCCGGCGCCACCGGCGTCGTCTACGGCGTCGAGATCCTGCGTGCCCTCAAGGCGCTGGGCCTGCCCCGCCATCTGATCCTGAGCGAGTGGGGAGCCCAGACGCTGACCATCGAGACCGACCTCGCGGTCGACGATCTGCGGGCCCTCGCGGATACGGTCTACAGCAACAAGGACCTCGCCGCGGCGGTCTCCAGCGGGTCCTATCCGACGCGGGGCATGGTGATCGCCCCCTGCTCGATCAAGACCCTGTCCGGGATCGCCAACTCCTACACCCACAACCTGATGATCCGGGCCGCCGATGTGACGCTGAAGGAGCGGCGACCGCTCGTCCTCGTCGTCCGCGAGGCGCCGCTCCACAAGGGCCATCTCGAACTGATGGTGCGTGCCGCCGATCTCGGCGCCGTCATCCTGCCGCCCATGCCCGCCTTCTACAATCACCCCAAGACCATCGACGACATCGTTCGGCACACGGTCGGCAAAGCGCTCGATCAGTTCGGCATTTCCCACGACATCTCCGACCGGTGGAAGACGGGGTAGCGGCTCGCCCCGGCGAACATTTGCAGGGATTCGGGCCTCTCCTTCGACGTTGCTCAGGATGAGGCCCTCATGCTGAGCCCAGTCGAAGCACGAGGGCCGACCTCCGGGCGTGCCGCTTCAAACGCTCGCCGGCCTCATTCCGTTGGACAGGTCGGCGCGGGGGGAGTATGAGGATCAGCGGCCTTTGCCCCGCCGGCCGCTCCGGGTATCCATTCGTCTCCGTCAGCGTTCGTGGTGAGGCCCCCTTTTTGTCTTGGTCGCGCCGATGATCGCCGCCCTCGCCTCCCTCGCCGCGCTGTTACTCTCCGTCGCGATCCTTGTCGCCGGTAACGGCCTGCAAGGCACGTTGATCGCCGTCCGGGCCAATCTGGAAGGTTTCCCGGCGGCGACCATCGGGGCGCTGATGTCGGCCTATTATGTCGGCTTCGTCAGCGGCTCGATCGTCGTTCCCGGTTTCGTGCGCCGGGTCGGGCATATCCGAACCTTCGCGGCCCTGGCGGCGGTCGCCGCGGCCAGCGCGGTGGCCCTCGCGCTTTTCGTCCATCCCGTGGTCTGGTGGGTGCTGCGGGTGGTCACGGGGTTCTGTTTCGCCGGCCTTTACACGGTTGTCGAAAGCTGGGTCAACGAGCGCGCCAGCAACGAGAACCGGGGACGCATCTTCTCCGTCTATAAGATCATCGATCTCGGCGCGAACACGCTCGGTCAGCTCCTCCTCACCACCGCGGACCCGCAGGGCTTCGTCCTGTTTTCCGTGGTCTCGATCCTCATCTGCCTGGCCCTGGTTCCGGTGGCGCTGACCACGGCAAAAATACCCCGGCGGCTCCGGGTCTCTCGATTGGGCCTTCGGCAGCTCTATCGCGCGTCCCCCTTGGGCGTTTTCGGGTGCTTCGCCCTCGGCCTCGGCAACTCGGCCACCTGGGGCCTCGCGCCCGTGTTCGTCCAAGAGATCGGTCAACCCGTTACCGTCGTCGCCTACTTCATGAGTCTGATGGTCGTGGGCGGCGCCGCGAGCCAGTGGCCGATCGGATTCCTGTCCGACCGCTACGACCGGCGCCTGGTAACGATCACGGCGAGTTTGCTGGCGGCGGCGAGCGGGGTCGCCCTGACCTTCGCTACGACGGGCCCGCTTCCGATCCTGCTCCTCTGCGCTGTCCTTTTCGGCGGCCTGTCGATGCCGGTTTATTCCCTGTGCGTGGCCTACACCAACGACTACCTCGACCCCCGGCAATTTGTCGCCGCCAGCAGCGCGCTGCTTCTGCTCTACGGCGTGGGCGCCATCATCGGCCCGTTCATCGCATCGCTTGTCATGCAGGAGCTGGGCGGCTGGAGCCTGTTCCTCTACACGGCCACCGTTTATCTGCTGTTGGCCGTTTTCGGCCTCTTCAGGACCACGCGGCGGACGGCGCTCCCGCCGGACGAGCAAGCGGGTTTCGTCGCCGTTCCGCGGCCCGCGTCGGCCGTCGTCTATCACCTCGATCCCCGCTCCGCGGACGCGCAGATGGTGTTCGATTTCGATATGGCGACAACCGATTCAGAGTCTTCGGAGGGCGCTTGAAGACGCCCGGGCAACATCTCCATTAATGGGGCGCGTGCCAGTCATAGGCCTTGGCCAGCCGCACGAAAGCCGCCACCGCGGGCGGGAATCGCCGCCCGGCCACGGTGACCAGCTTGATCTCTCGTAACACCTCCGGCTCCGTGACCACACGGGTCTTCAGGCCGGGAAACAGCGGCATGTATTCGGGCATGAAAGCGCAGCCCATGCCGGCCATGATCATCGCCTGAATCCATTCCTCCCGTTCGCTGCGATAGCGGACATTGAGGCCGTCATAGGGCTCCGCGATTCCCAGATCGGCGAAATGGTCCGGAAATTCGCAGTTGATACGCTGCAGATAGTCCTCGCCCGACATCTCCCTCATGGGAACGACCGGCAGAGCCTCGAACCGATGGCCGGGCGGAAAGGCCACCACGTATCGCTCCCGGTAGAGAGGCAATGCATCGAGGCGGTCGGGAAACTGCGGCAGTCCGATAAGAGCGACATCCAGCTCCCCCTTCATCATGGACTCGACGAGAAACCGCCCGGCTCCCTCATGAAGGTGGATGTCGAGGTTCGGCACCTTCTCGGAAAGGTCGTTCATCAGCCCGATCACCCGCGAGGGGCCGATCGTGCACATGATCCCGAGATTGAGGGGGGCCTTCTCCAGACGTCCGAAACTCGCCGCCTCCTCCTTGGCCGCCTCGGCGGTGGCGTAGGTCTGTTCGAGAAAGGGCCTCATCAACCGACCGAGATCGGTGAGATGTGTGAGGTTCCTCTCGCGCCGAAACAGCTCGCCGCCCAGCTCCTCCTCCAGCTTTCGGACCGCCTTTGTGAGCGATGGTTGGGCAACGTTGCAGCGCTCGGCGGCGCGGGTGAAGTTCAAGGTGTCGCACACCGCCAGGAAATAGCGAATCTGATGCATCTCCATGGGTTCTACGCTCCTGGTCCGAGCCTCATGCACCCCATAGCCGACGGCTATAGAACCGGAAGCCAATCGATATTTCAACGCGCAAGGGAAGATCGGCAGATTCGGGTCATCTCGATTGAACACCTCGGTGACAGGAGATGAACCGATGAACCTTTCCAAAGCATCCCGCAACCTCGTTCCTTTCGTTGTTGCCGCAGGCCTCTTTTCGGCGGCGTTGCTTATCGCCGGTTCGGCCTTCAGTGCCTCTTCGGGCGAACCGAAAGTCATTGATCTTACGCAGACGGCTTGCCAGTTCGTCGAAGCTGAGAACGGCATCGACCACGGCTACCAGACCGCCAAGGCCGATGACTGCAAGGCGATCAATTCTGAATCCGGTGCCAACCGGGTGGCGCAGTCCGAAGTCCTGAAACTGAAACCCGGCAAATACGTGTTCCGTGTTGCCAACAAGAACGTTCCCTACGAGGTCGGCTTCTGGCTGCGCTCGGAGGGCTACAACGCGCGCAATCCCGTCCACAAGGTCACCAAGACCAGCGTCTCCGGCGGCGGGCTCACGCTTGGTAAGACCGCGGACTACGAGATCGAGCTGAAGGCCGGCGAGTACGTCTACTCCTGCCCGCTCAACCCGACCCCGAATTACCGCCTCGTGGTCGAGGGTTGACCCGGTTTCGGGCATCCGAGACGGGATTCAAACCATGGCGGAAATCATCAAAACCGATCTTTGCATCATTGGCGCGGGTTCCGGCGGCCTCAGCGTGGCCGCCGGGGCCGCCCAGATGGGTGCCGATGTCGTGCTCATCGAAAAGGGCAAGATGGGGGGCGACTGCCTCAACTATGGCTGCGTCCCTTCGAAAGCCCTGATCGCGGCCGCCCATGCCGCTCAGACGGTGCGCTGGAGCGCTCCCTTCGGCGTCAATGGCCACGAGCCGGACGTGCGGTTCCGTGAGGTCCATCAGCATATCCATGGCGTCATTGGCGCCATCGCGCCGAATGACTCCGTGGAACGCTTCGAGGGTCTCGGGGTCCGCGTGATCCAGGCTGCTGCCCGGTTCACCGGCCCGCGCGAGGTGGAGGCGGATGGCGTCCGCGTCCGCGCCCGCCGCTTCGTCCTGGCCACGGGCTCCTCCGCCGCAATCCCGGACATTCCCGGCCTGTCAAAGGTTCCCTATCTGACCAACGAGACCATCTTCGATCTTCGCGATCGGCCCTCCCATTTGATCGTCATCGGCGGCGGCCCCATCGGCGCCGAGATGGCGCAGGCCCATCGCCGCTTCGGTGCCGAGGTGACGGTCCTCCAGTACCCGGGAATTCTTCCCCGGGACGAACCCGAAGCCGCCGATGTCCTGCGACGGCGTTTCCTGGACGAGGGTATCGAGCTTGTCGAGAACGTCACCGTCAAGGCCGTTGGACCCGACGGCAACGGTTTCGCCGTGCTGGCAGAGGCCCAGGATAGAGAGCGGCGTGTCGTCGGTTCTCACCTTCTCGTCGCCGCTGGACGCCGCCCCTCGGTCAACGGGCTCGATCTGGAGGCCGCGGGCATCGCCTATACCTCGCGGGGCGTCCAGGTGGACGAACGCCTCCGCAGCACCAACAAACGCGTGTTCGCCATCGGCGACGTGATCGGCGGATACCAGTTCACCCACATGGCCGGCTATCACGCCGGCATCGTCATCCGCAACGCGCTGTTCCGCCTGCCGTCCAAGGTTCGTCACCACGCGGTTCCCTGGGTGACCTACACCGATCCCGAGGTCGCGCATGTCGGACTCACCGAGGATCAGGCCCGGGCGGAGAAGGCGGATATCCGGGTCCTGCATTGGTCCTTCGCGGAAAACGATCGCGCCCAGGCAGAACGCGACACAGACGGCTTCATCAAAGTCATCACGGGTCCCCGTGGAAGGATTCTTGGCGCGACGATCGTCGGCCCCCGTGCCGGGGAGATGATCCTCACTTGGGTGCTGGCGATCAACGAGGGCCTCAAGGTCTCCTCCATCGCCAACCTCATCGCGCCTTACCCGACCTTGAGCGAGGTCTCCAAGCGGGTCGCCGGGAGCTACTACACCGACGCCCTCTTCAGCCCCCGCACCCGGCGCATGGTCTCGCTGCTGCAGCGATTGCCGTAACCGTCGCGCATCATGACACCTGAGACATCGGGAGACACGGAAATGACTCAGAGCTTGCTTGAGGAGTCCCATGGGACTGCGGCGCCGGCGAGCGGCCCTCGCCTGTCGGTTGGCCGGCTGCTGCCCGTGGCCTTTATTCTGGGAGCTGTCGTGGCTGTCTTCGCCCTCGACCTGGATCGCTTTCTGACTTTCGATACCCTTCGCGAACACCGTGAAGTCCTGACCGGTTTCGTTGCGACGAACGGTGTCTTCGCGGTGCTCGCCTTCATCTTGATCTACGCCGCCTCGACGGCCCTCTCGCTGCCCGGCGGCGCGGTGCTGACGATTTCGGCGGGATTTCTCTTCGGGTCCTGGCTCGGGGCCGCCTCCGTTGTCATCGGGGCGACCTTGGGTGCCATCGGCGTCTTCACGATTGCCAAAACGGCGCTCGGGGACGCCTTGCGGGCAAAGGCCGGACCGGCTCTGAAAAAGATGGAAGCGGGCTTTCGCGAAAACGCCTTGAGCTACCTGCTCGTGCTGCGCCTGATTCCCCTCTTCCCGTTCTTCGTCGTCAATATTGTTCCGGCGTTCCTGGGTGTTCCGTTGAGAACATACGCGATTGCCACCTTCCTCGGAATCATTCCCGGTTCCTTCGTCTTCGCGTCGGTGGGTGCCGGGCTGGGAAGCATTTTCGACAGCATGGAAACGTTCAACCCGTCTTCCGTTCTCACGCCCGAGGTCGTCACGGCGCTCGTTGGACTTGCCGTCCTCTCGCTCCTTCCCGTCGCCTACAAGAAGCTTGCCGGCAGGCGCTCGGTCAAGGTGCGGTAAACGGACTCGACCTTGGGGACCGCGAACCGTACTTGATCCTGGCAGGCTGGAAAGAAACCGTGACAAAGAAGGCCGCCCTTTTGGGCGGCCTTCAATTGTGCGTCGCTTATGGGGGAGAGCGTGTGGGTCACGGAGGGGCGACGCGAAAGCTCTCTTTCGCCGCAGATCAGTCGATATGGCAAAGCGAGTCGATCATGCCTTGAAGCAGCTCCACGACTTCCTTGGAGGCGGCTTCGACTTCCTCGTACTCCTGCATCGCGGCGACGCGATCCCCGGAAAGGAACAGCTCCGCCGCGCGCTTGCCGTGCTGATGGACGCGTCGGTGTGGTTCTTCCAGCGCCCCGAAGGACGGGTGTTCGCGATACATGGACTCCTTCACGTTGTCGTACCACTTTCCGAGGCGGCACTCGTGATGGCTGGTCAGGGAGTCGGCGTTGGCATCCTTTCGTCCGACCAGCATGTCGGCGAGGTTCTTTTTCCATAGGAAGTGATCCGACTGCGCGCGATACAGAATGGCGTGCGGCAGGTCGAGCTCCTCAAGCTCGGCAAACTGTTCGTTGACCACCGACTCCGATTCCGAAACCGCCGAGATGGCACGTTCGGCGTTATCCCGTCCCCGCTTGGTCATTTCGGCGATGTCGTGAACCGCCCGGGAAATCTCCTCCATGGCCGCCGTTTGCTCCGTCACGCTCGACGCCGTCTCATTGACCCGCGCCGATACGGATCCGATGTGCTCGACCACGGTATTCATATGGTCGCCGACTTCGCTGATCCCCTCCTGGCCTTGCTGGACGATGGTGCCGACCCCACTCATGGCCGTGGTGATCTCCTCCATCACCGAGCGAATGGAGATGACCTGATTACGTATGTCTTCGGTAGCCTGGGCCGTTTGATTCGCGAGATTCTTGACCTCGCTGGCGACGATGGCGAAGCCTTTGCCCGCTTCTCCGGCCCGGGCTGCTTCGATGGTCGCGTTGAGTGCGAGAAGGTTGGTCTGTTTGGCGATCGTCTCAATGACGGACAGAATCTCGCCGATTTGCTCGGACGTCTGGGCAAGGCCGTCGGCCTTGGCCGCTGCGGAGTCAACGCTTTTTGCGATGTTCTCCATGCTGCCGATGGCTTGGTGCACCGAATTCGTGCCTTGTTGCACGGCCTCCTGCGCCTCGGCCGCGAGGGTCGAGCTCGCGTTGCTGGCCTCGGAGATGTGGTTGATGGTGGTGACCATCTCCTCCGTCGCGGACGAGATACCGTGTGTGCGCTCGTCGATCTCGCGCACATCGCCACCGGCGAATGATACCGCCGCCATCGCCTCGCTCGCCTGCATCGACGACCGAACCGTTCGCTCCAGCTGCGTCCGCCCCTTTTTGCTAAGCTCCTGCCCCAGGCGGCGAACGGCTGACGAGAGCTCGTCCTCCGCCGTCGGCACGTCTTGATATCGGCCTTCGATGATCGCCGCCAAGCCAGTTCGAATCTCGTCATCGGGCCGCGACGCCTCGGTCGAGGCGGGCGGATCCTCCAAAATCGAATCATTTTTTCTTTGGAGGCGTTTTGGAATCGATAAATTCATGTCGGCCCTCGGCGGTCTATCTTGGACGTAACCGGCTGTGCAGCCGCGGTCGTGAAGCGCAGGCGCGAAAAGGGGTGTATCACGAACACTGTCACGGCTTTCTGTCAAAATGGGGAAGAAATGGTAACAATTGTTTCCGGGAGATGAATGCTTGTTACAAAGACCGCCGTGAGAACGCAATTGCGCGGCTGTTGCGCCAAGAACGAGCCCATGGTTGAATTCAAAGTCCTATACTTCGACTGACGGGTCTTGGGGTCCCGGACATTCAGGCTCTGCGCCGTTTGGCTCAAGGGCCGTTGGGTGTAGAAAAAGGGGGGAAGACACGGTGCCCCAGGGGAGAGGGGAAATGACGAAGGCCGTCTTGATCGTCGACGATGAGCGCGACCTTCTTAATTCGTTAGGGCGGTATCTCGGTAACCACGGATTCTCCGTATATCCTGCGGAGACCGGTTTGGAGGGTAGACAAATCCTCTTGGAGGGCCGGATTGACATTGTCGTTCTCGATGTGCTGCTGCCCGATATCAATGGATTGGACTTTCTGCGGGAGATGCGCAGGACCTCCAATGTACCGGTGATCATGCTGACCGGCCGGGGTGAGGAGATGGACCGGATCGTTGGCCTTGAGGTAGGGGCCGACGACTACGTCGCCAAACCCTTCAGCCCCCGCGAACTACTCGCCCGCATGGGCGCCGTGTTGCGTCGGGCGGAGCTTGCTGGGCGTGGCGCGGAGCACGCGGAACCGGAGCGTGTGGGGCGTTTCGCCGATTGGAGCATCGACGTCGCAAGAAGGCGGCTGATATCCCCGCAGGGCGAGGACATCAAGCTCAGCGCCGGAGAATTCGATGTCTTGATGATTCTGGCCCGCAATGCCCAAGTCCCGCTGACCAGGGAGCAAATTCTGGAGCAACTCGGGGAAGACGCGACCCAGGTTTTCGACCGAACGATCGACACAAGGGTCGCGCGTCTTAGGCGGCGGATCGAGCTCGATCCCAAGAATCCCCAATTCGTGAAGACCGAGCGTGGGTCGGGCTACATGTTCGCGGAACCCGTGGAGTGGACGTAGGTCTGAAGGGGTGCGATCCGACGGCCGGGCGGTCTCGCAACGCCGGAATTCACTAACGTGAGCCGAATCGTCCGCATGCCGCGCATGTTTCTCTTTGCGGCAGACCGTCACCCGTTTCCGGTATTTTGAAATCAGCGCGTTACACACCTATGGTTTCATAATACCTAGGGATATGTGAGCAGGATTTGGCTTGCGAGACCGCGCTGCCCTCGACCGTGGGATCTCATGATAGAGGCGCCGGGCTGAAAGACGTTAGCGGAGCGGTGCCTCTCGATAGAATATTGGGAATATCGGTTCGGCTCGTGATCGTGACGCTGTTGGGCCGGCCTTTTGCCGAATGCGGCAAGGTCCGAGGCCAGCGAAATGTTAAGCAATCTTTGCGATTTTGAGCACAATCGCTAGAATCGTTTGGAAAAGCCTCCGTTTTCGTCCGCAGGGTTTAGTTTCGAGCACACGAAAGAGATGTTTTCTCTTTATTGGATGGCGTTCTTCAGATGTCATACGCATCCCAGAACAAGGAAATGATTAGGGAAACCTCGTCCAGGTCCGATATGTTTTGGAGTATTAGAAACAAGTCGGGCTTGGTCATATTTGTTACACTGATTATTTTATTTTATACATTATTTTCAATTTTAGATTTTTTTGAATTTTATTATTATTTCACACGAAACTATGAGGATTGGGAACTCGACGAACTGGCGCTGTCCGCCGTTTTGGCCGCCGCTGTGATGGGATGGTATTCCTGGCGGAAAGCTCGGCAAAGCACGCGCCAGTGTACTCGCCTTCGGGTGGCGGAAGCCGCCATCCGCGATAGCGAGGCACGCTTCGAGGCTCTCATCGACAACTGTCCGGCAGTCATTGCCGTCAAGGACCTCGAGGGGCGGTACGTCCTTGTAAATGAGGCCTTCGAGAGCCGGTATGGCCTATCCCGGCACGAGGTGCTGGGCCGAACGACGCGCGAGGCATTTCCGGGCGAGGCCGCGGAGCGGGTCGAATTCCGGGATAAAACGGCGATTGAGGAAGGTAACCGGTTGTCCTCCATGATCGAGGACAGGAACCTGCAGGGTGATCTGCGGACCCATTTCGTCACGCGGTTTCCTTTTCGGGACCGTACGGGAGCGGTCGCGGGCGTCGGTCGAATCTCCATCGACATGACCGAGCACAAACGCGCGGAAGACGCGTTGCGGGAGAGCGAGGAACGCTTCCGTAACCTCGTCGACGGGTCGATCCAGGGTATGTATATCGAGCGCAACCTCAAGCCGGTGTTTGCGAATGAGGCTTGCGCGGAGATCTTTGGATTCGAGGATCCCGATGATTTTCTTCTTCTTGATTCGGTTCTCGACCTGCATCCGGCGGGAGCTCGGGAGCAGGCTCGCGCCTTAAATCTGGCCCGCATGGACGGGCAGGCGGCACCCGAGGTCTACGAAATCGAGGGTCAGCGCCTCGACGGCTCCATCATCTGTCTGGAGCAGCGTGTTCGGGTTGTGAACTGGGAGGGAGCCCCAGCCACTCAAGTCATCCTGATCGACATTACCGAGCGTAAGCGCGCCGAGCGTGCGCTTCGCGAGAGCGAACAACTGCTTAGGGCGATCATCGATCATTCACCGGCGGCCATTTACTTGAAGGATGCCGAGGGTCGGTACCAGGTTGTCAACCGGACCTATCGGCGGAATTTCGGTCTTACCGAGGATATGCCCATCGGGCTCACCGCGCGGGACTTCATACCCGAGAGGCAAATTGAAGACATCCTGGCGCAGGACCGCGAGGTGATGCAGTCGCGCCGGGTACGCAATTACGAAAGGTTGATGCCGCTCCCCGATGGCCGTGTGCTCACGGAATGGGTGGTCAAGTTTCCCGTTTTCGACTCCGAGGGCAATGTCACGGGCCTGGGCGGTGTCTCGACGGACATCACCGAGCGGAAAATCGCCGAGGAAGCCCTGCGCGAGAGCCAGGACAAGTTCCGTACAATTTTCGAGAACGCCGGCGTCGGCATGGCTGTGGTTGCTGCGGACGGGACCTATCAGGATGTCAACGAACACTTCTGCGCCATCCTCGGACGGGCCCGGGAGGAACTGTTGGGCATGTCGTTCCGCGACGTAACGCCGCCGGATGACACGGAGAAAACCTGGGTAGAGCACGAACGGATCTTTCGCGGACAGAAGGATTCCTTCGCCACCGAGAAGCGCTACCGCCGGCCGGATGGGTCTACTGTCTGGGTCAATATCACCATGGCCCCGTTGCGGACGGGGAACGGCCTTGTCCGGTCAATGATTTCGGCTGTTCACGACATCACGGAGCGGAAACAGGCGGAGGAAGCGCTGCGTCGTTCCGAGGAAGATCTGCGTGGCATCCTGGACAACATGATCGATACGTTTTACCGCACCGGTACCGACGGGCGCTTTGTCATGGCCTCGCCCTCGGTTAGGCGGTTGCTGGGATTGGATGTGGAGGAGATCCTCGGACGCCGCGCGGCGGAGTTCCACGAGGATCCGGAGGGCCGCCCAAAGCTTTTGCGTGCCCTTGATCGCAACGGAGGAATTGTTCAGGACTATGTTGTTCGGGCGCGCAGGGCCGATGGCCGGCTCGTCTGGATCTCTCTCAACGCGCGCTACCTTCGCGGCGAGGACGGAATGATTGCCGGCGTCGAGGGCGTCTTGCGCGATGTGACCGATCAGATCCGCACGAAGAAGGCGCTGCAGAAGAGCGAGGCACTTCATAAGGAGGCGCAGCGGATCGCCAGGGTCGGTCACTGGGAATGGGATATAAGGAACAACAAGGTCCGTTGGTCGGATGAGTATCGGCGAATCGTTGGGCGGAGCGATTTCACCCCTGATTTCGGTGTCCGCAAGGCGATTGACACTGTTGTGCATCCGGATGACCGAAGGCGTGTTCACGATATTCTCGATGACGCAATCGCTCGGACTGGCAACTATGACGCCGAGTTCCGAATCGTCCAGCCGGGTGGCTCCATTCGGCACGTGCACACTCGGGCCGAGGTCAAATACGACAAGGAAGGCTGCGCGGAGCGGGTGCTCGGCACCACGCGCGACATCACCCATCATAAACTGGCGGAAGACGCCCTGCGCGAAAGCGAGAATAGAATTCGATTGCTGCTCGATTCGACGGGGGACGGCATTTATGGCATTGATCGGGAGGGTCGATGCATCATTTGCAACCAAGCTTCCATCAGGTTGCTGGGCTACCGGAAAGAGAGCGATCTGCTAGGCAAGGACCTGCATGCCTTGATCCACGGTGTGCGGGCGGATGGAAAATCCTATCCAATCGAGGAATGCCCCGCCCACATAGCCATTCAGACGGGCAAAGCCATGCATGCCGAGGACGAGCTTTTGCTGCGGGCGGACGGTACCGGCATACCCGTGGACTATCATGCCTATCCCCTTCGGCGAGGCGAGGACATCATCGGTGCCGTCGTTCGTTTTGACGACGTGTCCGCGCGCCGACAGGCCGAGCGCGACCTGCGCAAGCTGTCGACAGCCGTCGAGCAGAGCCCGGCCGCCATTCTCATTGCCGGACCCAAGGGCAATATCGAGTATGTCAATCCTCGGTTTGAACTGATGACCGGTCATACCCTGGAGGAGGTTCAGGGCTGGCTGCTCGAATGGGTCAACCGTGATCCGGTCGACCCCGACCGCTTCAACAGGATGTGGGAGGCCGTGGAGGCCGGTGGCGCATGGCGCGGCGAGGTCTGTAATCTGCGAAAGAACGGGGAAGTTTACTGGGCGGCCACCTCGCTCGCTCCGGTTATCGACAGCGCCGGTAAGACCATCAACGTTCTTCAGGTCGCCGAGGATATCTCCGAGAAGCGGCGCATGGACGAGCAGCTCCAGCACGCGCAGAAGATGGAGGCCATCGGCCAGCTCACCGGCGGTATCGCGCACGATTTCAACAACATTCTCGCGGTTATCCTCACCAACCTCGAGTGTTTGGAAGAGGAATTGCCGGAAGAGTCGCCGGGTCAGGACGAGCAGGAGGAAATTCTCGACGCGGCGATCCGGGCGGTGCATCGGGGGGCCGACCTGACCCAGCGGCTGCTGGCGTTTTCTCGCCGGCAGTACCTCAAGCCCGAGCCGTTGAATCTGGCTCATGTGGTTTCCGAGATGGTCGATATGCTGCGGCGAAGCCTCGGTGAAACGATCACGATCAAGACCGAGTTTGCGGGCCGAAGCCATACGGCCATGGTCGACCACAACCAGTTCGAAAACGCCATCTTGAACCTTGCCGTCAACGCGCGCGACGCCATGCCCCATGGCGGCAAGCTGAACATTCTGGTCAAGAACGTGACCGTCAAACGGGCGAGGCCGGCCGGGACGTCTCCCATCGAACCGGGCCGCTATGTCGGCGTGGAGGTCACGGACACCGGAACGGGTATGACTCAGGATGTTGTCGATCGCGCTTGCGAACCCTTCTTTACCACAAAAAGAACGGGCGCCGGCAGCGGGCTTGGGCTCAGCATGGTGTACGGTTTCGTCAGGCAGTCCGGCGGCTATCTCGTGATCGAGAGCGAAGTCGGTGCGGGTACCTCCGTCAAACTGCTCCTCCCGGCAACTCGGGCGCCTCGGAAACCTCGAACGAGCAAGCCCGGCAAGAAGCCGCGCCCGGCCGTTCCCGACATCTCAACGAACAATGCCAGAATTCTCGCTGTCGAGGACGATCCGGCCGTCCGCGCGTCCGTGAAGGGAATCCTGGAGAGCCTGGGCTATGAAGTGATACTTGCCGAAAACGGGCACACTGCCCTCGAGACCCTTCAACAGCGGCAGGATATCGACCTTCTCTTCACGGACATCGTCATGCCTGGCGGTATGAGCGGAAAGGACCTCGCATCCGAAGCCCGCAAGCTGTCGAACACCCTGAAGATCATTCTCACTTCCGGATACTCGGCGGGCCATCTCTCCGAGCGCGACCTCATCGACGAGGAGGCGCATTTCATCTCCAAGCCCTATTCGCGGGACAAGCTGGCGGACGCGATCCGCGACGCCCTCGCGAACGGGGCCGACAGGTCGACGTGACGCTGCTTACGCCTTCACTTTAGGCGTTGCGGCGACATAAGGCCGCCGGGTCATGAAGTCGAGGTCGCAGCCCTCGTCCGCCTGCTGCACATGTTCGAGATGAAGCTTGTGATAGCCACGAGCGCCCTCGGACGAGACGCTCGGTTTCCAGGCGGCGCGGCGACGCTCCAGCTCCTCGTCCGTGACGCGCAGCTCGAGAACCCGTTCGGGCACGTCGAGGCGGATCAGGTCCCCCGTCCGGACCAGAGCCAGCGGGCCGCCGATAGCTGCTTCCGGACAGACATGCAGGACGATGGATCCGAACGCCGTTCCGCTCATCCGCGCGTCGGAAATCCGGACCATGTCCTTGATGCCCTGTTGCGCCAGCTTCCGCGGGATCGGGATGTATCCGGCCTCGGGCATTCCGGGCGCCCCCTTGGGGCCGGCGTTCCGCAGCACGAGGATGTCCTGGGGCGAGACCTCCAGGTCGGGATCGTCGATGCGGGCCGCCAAATCTTCAAGCGAATCGAAGACGACGGCCCGGCCGGTGTGACGCTTGAGATCCTCGGCGGCCGCGGATTGCTTGAAGATCGCTCCGCCGGGCGCAAGATTGCCTCGAAGCACGACGATGCCGCCCGACCGGCTTACCGGCTTGTCGACCGTGCGGACAACCGTCTGAGGCCAGGGTTCCGGCGCTGCGTCGATCTCCTCGCCCAGCGTTTTCCCCGTTACGGTCAGGCAGTTGAGGTTGAGGAGATGCCGGATCTCCCGCAACACGACGCGGAGCCCCCCGGCCTTGTGAAAATCGTCCATATAGTTCTCGCCCGACGGCTTGAGATCGACCAGCACCGGGGTCTCCCGGCCCATCCGATCGAACGCCTCGAGATCGACCTTGATACCGAGCCGGCCGGCGACCGCGGTCATGTGCACGATCGCGTTGGTCGAGCCCCCGACGGCCATCAGAACGCGCAGGGCGTTGGCGATCGACTCCGGCGTCATGATTTTGTCCGGCGTCAGCCCCTCCGCCGCGATCTCCACGGCGCGGCGCCCCGCGGCCTCGGCATGCCGCATCCGATCGGCATGGACGGCGGGAATCGTTGCCCCACCCGGCAGCATCATGCCGAGCGTCTCGGTCAGGCAGGCCATCGTGCTGGCGGTCCCCATGACACCGCAAAAACCGACGGTGGGGATCAGCCGGCCGCTGATCTCGTTGATTTCCTCCTTGTCGATCTCGCCCGCCCGATGGAGCCCCCACAGCCGGCGGCAGTCCGTGCAGGCCCCGACTCGCTCGGCGCCGTGAGTTCCGCTCAGCATGGGGCCGCTCACGACCGAGATCGCCGGCATATTCACACTGGCCGCCGCCATGAGTTGCGCGGGAACCGTCTTGTCGCAGCCGCCGATAAGGACGACCGCGTCCATCGGCTGGGCGCGGATCATCTCCTCGGTGTCCATGGCCATCAGGTTCCGCAGGAACATGCTGGTCGGATGCGCGAAGGACTCGTGGAGCGAGATGGTTGGAAACTCAATGGGAAGCCCGCCGGCGAACATCACGCCGCGCTTGATGGCGGCGACCAGTTCCGGAGCGTTGCCGTGGCACGGGTTGTATTCGCTATAGGTGTTGGCGATTCCCACCACCGGCAGTTCGAGGGTGTCCTCGGAGTACCCACCCGCCTTGATGAAGGCTTTCCGAAGGAACAGGGAGAACTCCTCGTCGCCATAGCTGGTGAGTCCCTTGCGCATTCCTTTCTTCGACTCGGCCATTTCGACTCCTTTCGGGCATTCCATTCGCATAGGCGACGGCACCGGCGTCTCAGGGTCCTAGCGTTAGACGAGGGACCGTCAAACCGTCAACAGAATTGTTGACAATTTCGTCTGCGCCTGGAATGGTCCCATGATATCGCTCGCGGCGATGCCATCATCCCCCCTCGATTGCGGACTCCGATTGGGAATCGAGCCTGCGGGGTGCGTGCTGCGGGCCGATCGATTTCATTTTCGCGGTTGGAGATCCTGATATGGTTCAAATCGCCGAGGTCCGGTCACGCCTGATTCGGATACCGCTGGACAACGCCACGTCCTTTGCCACCCGCCGGGTCGTGGCCCGTGACTATGCTCTGGTCGAGGTCATCGGCGATGACGGCCATCGCGGCATCGGCTTCTGTTATGCCGGAAGTTCGGGAGGCAGCATTGTCACCGAGGCGGTTCGAAGCCTCCTCGCGCCGGTCGTCGTCGGTCAGGACCCCTATCGCGTTGAGGGGCTGTGGCAGGCCATGTACCAGGAAGGCCTCCTCCACGGCCGCGCCGGTTCCGTTATGCGCGCGCTCAGTATCATCGACGCCGCCATCTGGGACCGCAACGCGCGTTCCGTCGGTCTGCCTCTCTACCGCTATCTTGGGGCTTATTACGGCGACACCGTTCCCGCCTATGCGAGCGGCGGCTACTACCTGGATGGCAAGACTCCGAAAATGCTGGGCGAGGAGTTGGCCGGCTACGTATCGGCCGGGTTCAAGGCGGTGAAGATGAAGGTCGGCCGGCTCGACCTCAAGGGCGAGGAGGCGCGAATCGCCGCGGCGCGGGAAGCCATCGGCGATGATGTCCTGCTTATGCTCGACGCCAACAACGCCTGGACCGACCTCGTCACCGCCCTTCGCTTCATGGCCGTTTACGAGAAGTACTCCCCCTACTGGATCGAGGAGCCTTTCAGCCCCGACGACATCGACAACCATGCGCGTCTCGCCGAGCGGACACCGATCGCGGTGGCGACCGGCGAAATCGAGGCCGGGCGCTGGCGCTTCAAGGAGCTGTTGGACAAGGAGGCGTCGGCCATCCTGCAAACCGACGCGCTGGTGTGCGGCGGGGTCAGCGAGTGGCGGCGCATCGCCGCGACGGCCGCCAGCTATGGGGTGACCATGTGTCCCCACTGGTTCCACGACTTGCACGTGCATTTGCTGGCCAGCATCCCCAACGGACAGTTCATCGAGTTCTTCCCCGACGACCAGGTTCTCAACCTGCGGCGCGCGCTGGATCGGCAGATCGAGGTGGTCGACGGGGATTTGAGGTTGCCCGACGGGCCCGGATTGGGCTTCAATTTCCTGGCGGAGGCCGTCGAGGAGTATGCTATCGATGGCTGGGCCTAGAGATATAGCGCTCTAGCTGCTAGATCAGGCGGTTCTGACTGCCGAATAGACGAAAAAACGAAAGGATCCGTGATGACGACGGAAAAGTTTCGCGGGGTCTTTGTTCCCGTTCTGACCCCCTTCAAGTCCGATCTGACACCCGATGTCGACCGCTTCGTGGCCCATTGCCGGTGGCTGCTCGAAAACGGGGCCCATGGCCTCGCCCCCTTCGGAACGACCAGTGAAGCCAACTCCATGTCGGTGGAGGAGCGCATGGAGCTCCTCGAGGCCGCGATCGACCGGGGCATCCCCGCCGCGAAGATGATGCCGGGCACCGGCACCTGCAGCATCGCCGACAGCACGCAGCTCACGAAGCATGCCGTCGGCTTGGGCTGCGGCGGGGCGCTGATGCTGCCGCCCTTCTACTACAAGGGCATGACGGACGAGGGGCTGTTCGCGAGCTTTTCCGAGGTCATCCAGCGGGTCGGCAGCGAAAGCCTTCGGGTCTACCTCTATCACATCCCGCCCCAGACCAATGTCCCGATCACCCTCAATCTGATCGAGATGCTGGTGAAGGCCTATCCCGACACCGTGGTGGGCCTCAAGGACAGTTCCGGCGATTGGAACAACACCGAATCGGTGCTCAAGTCCTTTCCGGAATTCATCGTGTTCCCAGGGTCCGAGGGCTTCCTGCTTCAGGGCTTGCGCGCCGGTGGATCGGGCTGCATCACGGCCAGCGGCAACGTCAACCCGGGCGATATCCGCAAGGTCTATGACAGCTGGCAGACCGACCGGGCGGACGATTTGCAGGCACGCATCTCCCTGGCCCGCAAGACCATCCAGGCGTATCCCCTGATTCCCGCCCTCAAGCGGATCGTCGCCCATTTCCACGACGACCCGGATTGGGAACGGGTGCGTCCGCCGATGCTCGACCTTAACGCGGAGAAGAGCGCTTCCCTGCTCGCCGATCTCAAGGCGATCGACTGGAAGTTGGCGCCGAAGCTTGAGGCGGTCGCCTGACGCGGGCTGGCTGTTTCGTCGACCGTCGCGTCGAAGAATTTCGGGTCGGGAGGGCTTGCCGGAAGCAGTACTCCAGGCTTGCGGCAGGACCCTTCCTGGCCGGGAAGGTACCGAAATGCTGGAGTCCACGCAGAGTCCCGGAAGCACGCCAGAACTCCTCACGACGGTCATCGAGCAGTTGGAGGAGGATATCGTTTTCGGTCGGCTGCGGCCTCGCGAACGGCTGGTCGAAGAGGATCTCGTCGCCCGCTTCGGCGTCAAACGGCACATTGTTCGTCAGGCGCTCATCGAGCTTGAGCGGGTGGGCATCGTCGTGCGCCTCCGCGGCAAAGGGGCGCGGGTTTGCGAGTTCACGCCGAGCGAGGTCGAGCAGCTCTACGCCGTTCGCCAGCTTGTCGAAACCGAGGCCGCGAGGTCCATTCCCCTGCCCGCTCCCGAGGATCTGCTCGCGGAGCTCCGGCTGATCGCGGACGCGCATGGCGAGGCGGTCGAACAAGGGGATTTGCGGACGATTTATCGGGCCAATATTCGCTTTCATCAGGTTCTGTTCGCCGCATGCGGCAATCTCTATCTGGCGGAGGCGATTGATCATTTCGCCAGCAAGGCAAACGCCATCCGCTTCTATGCCGGGCGCGACCCCGGGCTGTTCGCCAAGGCCAGGGACGAACATTACGGGATTCTCAAGGCCCTCGAAAAAGGAGACCGGAAGCGTCTCGTCGACCTCTGCGTGCGGCATCTTCAGCCGTCCCGGCGCACCTATATCGAGAACTACCGAAGCCTCTTCGGGGATACCCCTTGATAATCCACCGCGGGCTCGGCCACGGGCTTGGGAAGCCTCGGTCCGGCGCTCGAACTTCGCCTGGACAGGTCGACCCCGTCCCGTTTATCCCTTGGGCGAAGAAATCGGTTGGGAACCACCGGACTGGTGAGTTCTCCCAAAAAACAGGAGGAAACGATGCCCTTTGTCCATGTCCGCATCACCAAGGATGGCGTGACTGCCGAGCAGAAAGAAAAGGTCATCAAGGGGATGACCGATGTTCTCGCCGAAACCCTCGGCAAGAACCCCGCCTCGACCATGGTCGTCATCGAAGAGGTGGAGACCGACAATTGGGGAATCGCCGGCGAGTCCGTCACGAACCGCCGCAAGGCCCAATAGATCGCGCCTTCTGTTCCGGCCCCTAAGGGCCGGCCCCGATTCTCCGCAGAACGGAATAGACACGGCGCGGTCGGCTGCGAGAGCGTTATCCGATGACATCGACCTGCCTTTCCCCCTCACCCAGCTTCGGCTATGGCTCGGCCTCGGGCCTTGCCAAGCCTACACAACCCTCTCCCCCCACCGGGGGCTATGGCATTTACACATCCCGTCATCCCGGAAGCCGGTTTGCCCGAAAGCCTTCGGGTTTCGTTGGCAAACCGAGCTATCCGGGATCCAGGAATCGCTTGAGGCAGGCGAGGTCTGGATCACGGATCGCAAGGCTCGCAACCCGGAAATCCGAGGATTTCCGGGCTCGCCTAGCGTCCGAGATGACGATGAAAGAGCAATGTGTGAATCCGATAGCCACACGGGGGGGAGAGGGCAGGGTGAGGGGGGAATCGCTACACCACTCGGTAAAGCCGGCGGCCGAGCCGAGCCGGGAAAAGAACCTTGACTGAACCTTCCGGAATGGACGGGCAAGACACCGGCTCCGGGCCGTCGCTCATGGCCCGGCTCCGCCCATGGTTGATCTGGGCCGCCGGCGCCCTGTTCTTCTGCTACGGCTTCTTTCACCGCGTGTCGACGAGCGTCATGACCGACGACCTCATGCGCGATTTCGGCATGAGCGGCGCGGTGCTCGGCAATTTGTCCGCCCTCTACTTCTACGCCTATGCCTCCGTACAGCTTCCCGCGGGCGTGCTTGTAGACAGGTTCGGCGCCCGCCGCGTGCTCACGGTCGCGGCCATGGTCTGTGCGTCGGGCAGCGTTCTCTTCGGCATAGCCGACAGCCTGTCCATGGCATTCGCCGGCCGTTTGCTGATCGGGCTCGGTGCCGGGTTCGCGCTGATCGGTGCGTTCAAGCTGGGAACGGTCTGGTTTCCCGCCGAGCGCTTCGCCTTCATAACGGGGCTGACGGCGATGCTCGGCAGCGCCGGGGCGCTTCTCGGGCAGGCCCCCCTGGCCGGGTTGATCGCCGTGACGGGATGGCGCCCGGCGCTCATCGGCGTGGGCCTCTTCGGCTTCATCCTGGCTGCCGGCATTTGGATCAGCGCCCGGGAGCCGAAGGCCGACCCGGCCTCCGCCGCTCCTAAGCCGGCCGCCCTGGCAAGCGTCTTTCAGGGGATCGGATCGGTTTTATTGACCGCTCATAACTGGGCCGTCGCCCTGATTCTGCTGTCGATGGTCATTCCCATACTGGCCTTTGCCGCCCTCTGGGGCGTGCCCTTCATGATGGAGGCGTACGGGCTGGACCGTCCGACGGCGGGCAGCGCCATGTCGGTTTTCATTCTCGGTCACGGCGCGGGCGCGCCATTCATGGGCTGGCTTTCCGACCGTCTCCGCCGTCGCAAGCTTCTTATGATCATCGGCAGCTCCACGACGCTCCTCAGCATGCTGGTCGTGATCTACCTCACGAACCTCCCGCTCCTTGTCATTTATGTCGTTCTTTTGGTCGGCGGCGTCACTTCCGGGGCGACCATGGTGTGCTTTGCCGTCGCAAGGGAGTACAACAGGGCCGAGAGGTCGGGAACCGCCTTGGGGTTCGTCAATCTGCTCAACATCCTGGGCGCCGCGCTGTTCCAACCCTTTATCGGCTGGCTTCTCGACCTCACCTGGGACGGCCGTATGGAGGGCGGCGCGCGGGTCTACACGGTCGAGGGGTTCCAAACGGCCCTGATCGGTATGATCGTGGTCTCCGTCCTCGGGACGATCACGGCAATGCTCGTTCGCGAAACCCATTGCCGGCCTCTGGAAGGGCGTTGATCCGCGCAACGGTCCCTCGCCGTACCAAAGCTCAGGTCTCGCAGATAAACTATCGGTATGCGGCCGATGAACCCACGCGGCACCCTTCGATTCGTCCTCGGGGATCAGCTCAGCCTGGCCATGTCCAGCCTGCGCGATATTGATCCCGAGAACGATGTCGTGCTGATGGCCGAGGTCTGGGATGAATGCACCTATGTCCGCCACCATCCAAAAAAGATCGCCTTCCTGTTCTCGGCCATGCGGCATTTCGCCGACGAACTCCGCAAGCTGGGTTTCACGGTTGATTACCGGCGCCTCGACGCACCCGACAACAAGGGCGGTTTCCGGGCCGAGCTCCTGGCCGCCATCGAGAGACACCGGCCGGCGCGTATCGTCGTCACCGAGCCCGGTGAGTGGCGCGTGCTGGAGGATATGAAGGGTTGGAGCGAGTTCTGTGGCTGCCCGGTTGACATTCGTGTCGACGATCGCTTCTTCGCCACCCGGGAAGACTTTTCTCGCTGGGCCGAGGGCCGCCGCGAGCTGCGCATGGAGTACTTCTATCGCGATCTGCGGCGGCGCACCGGCCTGCTCATGGAACCCGATCGCAAGCCCGCCGGGGACCGCTGGAACTTCGACAAGGAGAACCGCAAGCGCCTGCCGGACAGCGCAGTGCCGCCACAGCCTCCCCGCTTCACGCCCGACCGGATCACGCGCCAGGTCATCGATCTCGTCGGCGGGCGCTTCGGCGACCATTTCGGCGACCTCGAACCTTTTTGGTTTGCCGTTACGCGCCGAGACGCCGAGGCGGCGCTGTCCCACTTTCTTGAACATGCCCTGCCCCATTTCGGCGACTATCAGGACGCCATGAAGGAGGGCGAAACCACCCTCTACCACTCCGTCATCGGCCTTTACCTCAACTGCGGCCTTCTCGACCCCAGGGACGTTTGTCGCCGAGCCGAGGCGGAGTATCACGCCGGCCGCGCGCCCCTCAACGCTGTGGAAGGGTTCGTCCGCCAGATCCTCGGCTGGCGGGAATATGTGCGCGGCCTTTACTGGCGCGAGATGCCGGGCTATGCCGAAACCAACCATTTCGGCGCTGCGCGGCCCCTGCCTGGCTTCTATTGGACGGGCGAGACCGATCTCAACTGCCTCCGCCAATGCATCGCCCAAACCAAGGAGGGGGCGTACGCCCATCACATCCAAAGGCTGATGGTTACGGGCAATTTCGCCCTCCTCGCCGGCCTCGCGCCCAAGGAGGTCTGCGAATGGTATTTGATCGTCTATGCCGACGCGTATGAGTGGGTGGAGCTACCGAACACGCACGGGATGGCGCTCTTTGCCGATGGCGGTATCCTCGGCAGCAAGCCATACGCGGCCAGCGGCAAGTATATCGACCGCATGTCCGACTATTGCCGCAACTGCCGCTATGACGTGAAGGCGTCGACGGGGCCGGATGCCTGCCCCTTCAACTATCTCTATTGGAATTTCCTCACCGAGCACCGTGCGAAGCTCAAGGACAATCGACGCATGTCCTTGATCTACAACGCGCTGGACCGAATGGATAGGAGGAAGGTTGAAAACATGCGCGCCGAGGCCAAACGCTTCCTCGACGCGCTTTAGCGTGGTAGGGACGATTGCCATCTCATGATTGACCTCGTGCTTCGACTAGAGCATCGGGCGTGAAGTTTGAATCTTTAAGGGATTCCCTTTTTGTGTGAGCAGTGATTCTCTGGGACAGGAGGTGTTCCATGGGAAGAGCTGTTTCGAATGATC
>JANQJG010000218.1 GCA_028281785.1 Rhodospirillales bacterium | reverse complement strand
AAGGCCGCCATTCGGGGTCCGGCGGCCTGAGGGCGCCGGGGGGCGGAGCACTCCGTCCCCCGGCGTTCGCTTTTCAGGTCCCGGCCTTCTCTTCGGCTTCGGACGAACCGGTCTCGCTCTCCGGGGGTGTATTTGCGTCCGCTGCCGGAGATCGTTCTTCCTCCGGCGCATCGACGGGCCGCAGATTCTTGTACCAGATCCAGCCCGTCCCCGCGGAGTGATCCACGCGGTAGTACCCCTCGATCGGCATGGTCGTCGTTCGCATCATCCGGTCCCCGGGATTCACCTTGGCCAGCACGCGTCCCTGCGGACCCGGCTGGGAGCGGAGATTGCTTCGACGTAGGACAACGACCTCCACCGGCGGCCCGATCGCCTCTGGCGGTATCTGCGTCGTCTGCGTCGCCGCCCTCGTTGATGCCACTCGCGGCTCCGGCGCCGCTGGCTTCGAAATGGGCTGTGTCGTTGCCGCCGTCTCGAGGCCCGGGCTTGGCTCCTCCCGGTCCAGTTCCGAGACCTCTACGCCAAGTAGCGCCGCGCGTCGTTCGCGCCCCGAGAGATTGCGCAACTCCGCGTAGTAGGCGAGGTTGTTCTCGACCTGCGCTTCGTTGAGATCCCGCCGGGCCATCACGCGCGCCCTCTCGTCCTCTCCGGCAAGGCCATAGGCGAGCGCCAAGTTCTGGCGGTTGCGGGGGCTCGCGAGGGGATCGTCGGCCATTTCCTCGAGGATCTTGATCGCCTCGCCGAACTCGCCGCTCAGCAAATACGAGAACGCGATATTGTTTTGGAGTCCGAGATCATTGGGGGAGAGCTCCGCGCCCACCTCATATGCTTCCCGGGCCTCCGCATGCCGGCCGACCCGATCGAGAGCGACGCCAAGCCCGTTTTGGGCTCTCGGGTCCTCTGGGTTCAGCCGCACGGCGGCGCGAAACTCCTCCACCGCCTGATCCGGTCGCCCCATCGCCCGCAGCACTTTCCCGTATCCGTACCGCGCCTTGGCGTCGTCGGGATCTAGCTCGATGGCCTTTGCATAGGCCTTCGCCGCCTCCGGATAGGACTGCAAGGCGTAGTTCGTCTCTCCGAGCGCGATCAACGGCGCCACTTGCTCAGGCGCGAGTTGATGGGCACGCCGGTATAGCCCCGCCGCCGCCGCCACATCTCCACCCTCGCGTGTCGAATCGGCGATCCGCATGATCTGATCGATACCGGCCTGGCGACTCTCCTCGGCAATCTCTTGTTCGGTGGGAGGTGCCTGTACACAGGCCCCAACGACGAATAGGACAGAAATCACGATTCCGGTCGACCAGTGGCGCCAACCGCGCTGAGCATCCGACATCATCCACTCTCCCTAGCCACGTCAGCACTTTGGCATAACTGAAGAACCAGACTACAGAAATATCGGAAAGCTGTTTGTCAGCAAAACAAAACTCTTATAACGTCCCGCGTCTCCGGCCCCGCGGAGAATTCGGATATCCCCTCCTCGCCGAGGATCGCGATTTCTCGCCAGCAAAGTCAGGCCAAGGGGAATGGGGTCCACGGGGTGATTAAGAGACACGGCAAGCCTAAGCATCAGAACCTGTGGCAATTTCGAGATACCTTCGGTAGAAGCAGGCCAGACTAAATTAACTGTTTGCTCTCTGATTTAACGTGCACCAATCCAAGAGTTTGCAATTTTGGGGCAATTCCGGGCAAACTGCGTCAGGCCCAAATGCCGGTAGGAGACACGGCATGAAGAAAGAATACCTTGAACTCACTCGTTTGATCGAACGGTTGCACCGCCGATTCCTCGATGTGTTGCGGGCGGAGCTTGCGCGGCTTGGCATCAAGAACATCAACGGTGTTCAAGCCTTGCTGCTCGCCAATATCGGCGATGAGGAGATCGTCATCCGGGATTTGATCGAGCGTGGCTATTATCAGGGCTCCAACGTTTCCTACAACATCAAGAAGCTGGTGGAGATGGGCTATCTTGAGCAGGAACGGTCGGCCCACGACCGTCGGTCTGTCAGCATCCGCCTGACCGATAAGGCTCGTGAAGTCGTTCGGAGCATCCGCGAACTGGAGGACAACCTCGCCGAGACCTTGGGCCAGCACGATCTTAACGCCGAAGCGATGGATGGCGCCTGCCGAACCCTGCGCCGGCTCGAGCGCACCTGGACCGACTACATCCACTACGGTCGCTTGTAATCCCAGCACCAAATCGTCAAGGGGCGTTTCGGGGCTTCTCGCCCTCCGCGTCAGGTCGGTTTTGACAGAATCGAAAGGTGTTCGGCCGCTTCAGCGATCGACGCGGCCGCATGCACCACAAACCCTTCGCCGGCAAGGGAAAGCGCCGTCTCGCGTTGGCCGTCACGGCTGCCATGCCCGGTGAGCACGTGAACGCCTCCAGATAGGCTCGCATTCCTTCCCGCCTCGATGTCTCGTGCATGGTCGCCGACCATCCACGACGCATTCAGGTCGATCGGAAGGAGTTCCTCGGCGGCCAGCAACATGCCGGGACGGGGTTTGCGGGTCGGGTGGTCGGGATGCGCGTAATTTCCACGGCCCCGCGGATGGTATGGGCTTGCGAAGACGGCGTCCACCTCCGCGCCACGTGAGTGGAGCAGGGCGAGCAGGTGCTTCTGAACGCTCGCAAATTCCTCCCATCCGAAATAGCCGAGCCCGATACCACCCTGGTTGGTCACGATGACCACGGGGACGCCGCATCGATTCGCCTCGGCAATCACCTCCGCCGCCCCCGGTATGAGGCGGACCTCATCCACCCTGTGAAGATAGCCGACATCCTCGTTGATGACCCCGTCGCGATCCAGGAACAGGGCAGGGCGGCGCGGCGCTTCGGGCCATATCCGCAAGACCTGGATCCACAGCCCGTCCTCGCGCACGCGGGATGTCTTCATCGAGGCTTCAGAAAAGAGCATGGGCTCATCCTTGCTGGGCCAAGCGGTCGGCCAAATGCAAACCGACGACGCCGACGATGATCAAGGCCAGGCTCCCCAGCTTCAGAAGGGAAGCAGGCTCACGAAACCATAGGATCCCGATCGTCGCGACCAGGGCAGTTCCAGCCGCAGCCCAGACGGCATAGGCCGTGCTGACCGGAATTGTCTTAAGTACAAGCGCCATCAGAGCAAAGCTGCATCCATACAGGGGAAGGAAGGCCAGACTCGGGAGCAGGCGCGTAAGGCCTTCGGAAAGCTTGAGACACACCGTTCCCGCAACCTCGAATCCAATAGCCAAGCCGAGCAGAATCCATGCCATCCGCTGTTCCCCTGCTGGTATGGCCCGGTGCTAGGGCCTGTTGACCTTCACCGCATTGATCTGGTTCGAGAGCAAAATCGTCGCGGAAAAGGAGAGAAGCGCAAGGAAGTGCGGGCCACTTTCGAGCATTCTCGACAATGTCCGCGGCGATTTTGGCCGAACCCCGGAGGGGCTGGGCGAAAACCCGCCATTTC
>JANQJG010000201.1 GCA_028281785.1 Rhodospirillales bacterium | reverse complement strand
CGTCTCCGACTGGCGGGGCGACCCCCTGGGCCTGGACTCCGACGGCACGATCCTTGCCGCCGGCGATCCCGCCCTGCACACGAGCGCGCTAAAGCTCCTCAACGGCTGATCCCGGAAATCGGCCGTCACGTTCGGTTAGCCCTCAGAGCCTGTTTGAGAAGTCCCATGGGGCTCCTCCAACAGGCTCTTACGCAAAAGCTTGATCCTGCGGCCGGTTTGACGCAAATACCATGCAACGGGAGGTGTCGCGCTTCACGGACAGGGAACCGAAAGACTGGCCATTTTCACCGCCTTCCATATGCTGTCGGCCCGTGTCGCCCGTGACCGCCTGCCCGCATGTCGCCGCGGGCGGAGAGCGGCGAGAGCGCTCTTTCCGTGGCACCGACCCATTTTCATGAGCGAAAGATGCGTAACCGGGGACCTCCCTGCGTTTGGCGTCTTCGCGGTTGTCCTCTCTGCCGTCCTGGCCGCTGCCCCGGCCCTCGCCGAGGCGCCGGTCCCTCCTCCACCACCCTGGGTCGAGGTCTCCACCGTCGATGGACAGACGGTTTACAAGTCCCACGCCATCGCCATGCACGGCTGGCCCAAATATCCCCCTGATTTCCCGCATTTCGACTATGTCAATCCCGACGCGCCGAAAGGCGGCGTCTTGCGGCTCGACGGGGTGTCGGGCACCTTCGACACGTTCAATCCCTTCAATGCGAAGGGCGTTTCCGCCCCAACGGGGGCGATCGAGACGCTGATGGTGTCCAGCGCCGACGAGCCGTTCACGAAGTATGGCCTGCTGGCCGAGTCGATCGAGTGGCCGGAGGACCGCTCATGGATCGTCTTCCACCTGCGCCCCGAGACGCGCTGGCAGGATGGCAAGCCGGTTACCGCCGAGGACGTGGCGTTCTCGTTCCGCGCTCTCGTCGAGAAGGGCGCGCCGCTGTACCGCTTCTACTATCAAAGCGTCAAGGAAGTCGAAGCGCTGGATGAACGCACCGTCAAGTTCACCTTCAGCGAGGCGACCAACCGCGAGCTACCGCTGATCGTCGGCGAAATGCCGGTGCTGCCGAATCACTACTGGAAAGGCCGCGACTTCACCGCGACGACGCTGGAGCCGCCGCTCGGAAGCGGCCCCTACCAGGTCGCCGACTTCGAAACCGGCCGCTTCGTCGAGTTGGAGCGGGTGGCCGACTATTGGGGCGCCGACCTGCCGGTCAGGCGCGGCCTGAACAACTACGACCGCATCCGTTACGAGTACTTTCGCGATCGGACGATCACCCGTCAGGCCTTGAAGGCCGGCCGTATCGACTTTTTCTCCGAGAATTCCGCCAAGGAATGGGCCACCGCCTACGAAATCGACTCGGTCAAAGGCGGGCTGCTGATCAAGGAACGCTTTCTGAATAAGAGCAGCGGCGGCATGCAGGCCTTCTACATGAACACGCGCCGGCCCATCTTTCAGGACCCCAAGGTCCGTCGGGCGATGGCTTACGCGTTCGATTTTCAGTGGACCAACCGGAACATCTACTACGGCCAGTACGAGCAGCCCGAAAGCTTCTACGCGCCGACGGAACTGGCTTCTTCCGGGCTGCCGAGGGACGAAGAATTGGAGATCCTCGAGCGCTATCGCGGCCGGGTCCCGGACGAGGTGTTCACGACCGTCTACGAGGCGCCGAAGACCGATGGCAGCGGCTGGCCGCGTGAGAACCTGAAGAAGGCCTTCGCTTTGCTCGCCGAGGCCGGCTGGGTGGTGCGCGACCTCAAACTGGTCAACGCCGAGACGGGCGAGCCGCTCCGCTTCGAGTTCCTCTATGGCTCTCAGGCGCAGGAGCGGGTTCTGTTGCCATTCTTGCGCAACCTACAGCGCCTGGGCATTGATGCCCGCCCACGCCTGGTCGACACGGCGCAGTACATCAACCGGCTCCGCGCCAAAGACTTCGACATGATGATCTTCAACAACGCCCAGTCGCTGTCGCCCGGCAACGAACAGCGCGTGCAGTGGGGCACGGCCGCCGCCGATCAGCCGGGCAGCCGCAACATCGCTGGCATCAAGGACCCGGTGGTCGACGAGCTGATCGAACTGGTCATCTCCGCCCCGACCCGGGAAAGCCTGATCCAGCGGACCCGGGCGCTGGATCGGGTGCTGCTGTGGGGGCACTATGTCATCCCCCAGTTGATCTCCCCCTATGACCGCATCCTATTTTGGG
>JANQJG010000196.1 GCA_028281785.1 Rhodospirillales bacterium | reverse complement strand
CGTCTCCGCCCGGCCGTCGTCTCCCGGCGTCCATCAAGGCAAACCAACATAGAGGAGACGACCCATGACCGTTCTGACCAAAACCATCCGGAATCGCCTTCTGGCCAATGGCCGCCGTCAGGACCCGGTGCGCGGCACCGAAGACGAGATCGACTTCCGTCCCGTCGTCAAGCTGTTCACGCCGGACGCCAACTGCACATGGCTGTTGACCGAGGCGGATCCGGCCGAACCAGATCTGGCTTTCGGATTGTGCGATCTCGGGCTCGGCTTCCCCGAACTGGGCTATGTCTCGCTTGCGGAGCTGGCCAGCGTGCGCGGGCGGCTTGGCCTGCCGGTCGAGGTCGACCGGCACTTCAAGGCAACCAAGGCCATCAGCCGGTACGCCAACGAGGGCGGCGATCCGCCTGCGGTTAAGACGGCCGAGTTCGGGCAGGTCAGCAATGAGGGTGTGGGAGGTGACCGGCCCGATTCCCGAAACGGAGATCAGAAGGTTGTCGGCGGCGCGCCAGACCGGCGACCCGCGAATGGTCGTGTCGATGTCCTTGTCGAGCTCGGCGAGCTGCGCTTGCAGGGCTTTCAGGGTCCGATCGATCATGCGGCGGATGCGCGGGCTGTTGGCCTGTTTGCGACGATTGGACTCCATGCCGATCATCTCGACCACCTGGCGGCGGCGGGCGACCAGTTCGGCCAGGGCTTGGCTTTGGGCGTCGGCGATGGGCCGTGGCTCTGGTCGGAGCCGCTCGACGAACAAGGCGATGACCTCGGCATCGAGGGCATCGGTCTTGGCGAGACGGCCGATCGCCCGTGCGAAGTCGCGGATCTGGCGTGGGTTGACGACAGCCAAAGGGAGGCCGGCGCCGGCCAGGGCCGCGGCGACGGTCATCTCGAAGCCGCCGGTGGCTTCCAGAACGATGACGGCCGGATCGCGCGGCGCCAGCGCCGCGACGAGGGTTTCGAGGCCTTTGCCGTCGCGCGCGACGGCAAAGGCCTCGCCCGAGGGCAGAACGTGGACGTCGAGCCGGTCCTTCGACACGTCGACGCCGATGAAGCACGGCGAAGTGGGAGGCTGTTCCATGACCCGTCCTTGCGAATGCGGGCTCGACGCACCCCGGCGTCGGCCCGAGCGACTGTTCGGGTTCCGTGTGGAACCGGTGGACGGGGCGCCGTGCTCACTTACGGGCTCGGTCACCCAAGGGGGCTGCGGGCTCCCGTCCACCGATAGCCTCTCCGGCTTCGCGCCGGTCGGCAATTGAGAGATACAAGGGAGGCGGCCATGAACACCAATATCACTGCAGCCCACCGTGATGCCTTCGAGGCGCTGACCAGCGGCGATTTCGGCAATCTCGCGCTGTTCTCCTGCTTCGTGAACGGCGAACCAGCCTCGGCCATCGTGGCGATAACGCCGGACGAGGACGGCAACACCCTCACCATCCAGCCACTCTTCTTCATCAGCGTCACGCCGGACATGGTCCTCACCGACCACGACGGTGTCGAGGCTTGAGCAGTCAACCGCGGTGCTCGCCGGTCCCCGGCGGGCTCCTATTGTCCCTGAAGGTACAAGAGCCGCCCGACCAACTCGTCGAACTTTGACTGTGCGACCGGATTGCTTTTGGGAGCGGAACGGCAGATTGCAGACGCCCCCCTCTGTGCCAACGATCATGAGACAGCTCGCCCCCGGCAGTTTAGACTTGAGGGCGTAGGAGAATGATCTCGTGGTTATGCCCGAAAAAGCTGCGAC
>JANQJG010000099.1 GCA_028281785.1 Rhodospirillales bacterium | reverse complement strand
CGCCAAGCCGCGACCACGGCATCGGCGGCCTTGCGGAATCTTTGGTAGTGGCCGAGCAGGCGGCCGTTCTCCTCGACGATGCCGGCGGGCGTCAGGGCGTGCTCATCCTCGCGGCGCAGCTCCTCTTCCCATCTTTCGAAATCTTCCCAGTCTTCGATATTCGCCGACATTCCGTCGCTCCCTCGTGGAACCTCATACGCGGATGGCATCGCGCCGACGGTCATATACGCGGCTCGGGCCTCTCCTTCGACTTCGCTCAGGATGAGGCCCTCATGCCGAGCTTCGTCGAAGCACGAGGGCCGGGCCAGCGGTATGTCCTTCTCCGGCTGGGATCGACGGACCGATAGCCCCAGGCTATTGAAACCGGACCCCATCGGTATTTCCGGTTTCAGCGGCACAATGCGATCTTCGGCTTGACGGGGAGGCCGGACGGACACGGGATTGTGAGTCGGTTTGTCGGGCCGATATGAAACCTGAACCCCAGGTCGTTCGTAACCACGGTATCCGCCTCGAAGATCCAGGATGAAAAATCAGATCGTCATGAAGGTTCTTGCCGGCCGAACGGCCTTCGGCTTTTTGCTCGGCGCGCTGATCGCCTCGGCGACGCCGGGAGACGTCCTCGCCAGGGTGCAATACGCGGCCGATGACGACCCCTGGAAACTGCTGACGTTTCCGGGAATCGCGCCGTCGCGCTTCACCTTGCGGCCGGACGGGGGCATCGATGTCGTCGCCGAGGAGAGCAGCGCGATGTTCTACCGGCCGGTCAGCCCGGCCGAAAAGGGGCAACGGTTCCTCACATGGCAATGGCGGGTGGACGAGGCATCGCCACCCACGAACCTCGCCGAGAAGGGCGAGGACGATCGGCCCCTCGCCGTTCATCTTTGGTTTCCGGCCCCGCGCGAGGAGAGTGGGTTCCTTGACCGCATGATGGACGGCCTCGACCCGAGGCCGGCGAAGTTTCCCCGGGATGGAAAGGTGTTGACCTATGTCTGGGGCGGCACGCACACGCCCGGCGACAAGCTGGCCAACCCCTATCTCGACGGCAGCGGCGTGATGATCGTCCTTCGCGACGGCAACACCCCGACCAAGCGCTGGTTCACGGAAAAGATCGACTTCGCCCGGGACTACGAAATGGCCTTCGGCTATGCGCCCGCCTCGCCCGGATTCATCGCGGTGTCCGGCGACGCCGACGACACGCGGAGCCGGTCGGCCGGGACCGTGGCCGAGATCGCCTTCGTCAAGGGCTAACGCGGACCCTATTCAAGGAGACACGACCATGATCGCACAGACGATATCAAAGGGCCTCGCCGGCGCCCTGCGCAATGTAGGTATCGGGATGGGGCTGATCGCGCTGGCCCTGTCTTTCGGCGCGCCCGAGGCGCAGGCCGCGCCCAAGGCCAAGCTGTGGGAGCGCTGGCAGGCGCATGACACGACCGCCACCGCGCGCATCGACCACGGGGAATGGAACCGCCTGCTTTCGGTTTACCTCAAGGCCGGGGAGGACGGACTCAACCGCGTCGACTACGCCGCCGTGACCGCCCCCGACCGGGCCGCGCTGGACGCCTATGTCTCGGGTCTGGCGGCGACGCCCATCAGCACGCATAACCGCGCGGAGCAGTTCGCCTATTGGGTCAACCTGTACAACGCGCTCACGGTCAAGGTGATCCTCGACCACTACCCGGTCGAGTCGATCCGCGACATCGATATCTCGCCGGGCCTGTTCGCCAACGGCCCGTGGGGGGCGAAGCTGCTGACCATCGAGGGCGAGGAAGTGAGCCTGGACGACATCGAGCACCGCATCCTGCGCCCGATCTGGAACGATCCGCGCATCCATTACGCCGTCAACTGCGCCGCCATCGGCTGCCCGAACCTGATGCCCGTGGCCCTGACCGGCGAGAACACGGAGAAAAACCTGAACGAGGCGGCACGCGCCTTCATCAACCATCCGCGCGGCGTCCGGTTCGACGGCGACGACCTTGTCGTCTCCAAAATCTTTACCTGGTTCGAGGAAGACTTCGGCGGCAACGAGGCCGCGGTGATCCAGCACCTGCAGCGATATGCCGAACCCGAGCTCCGCGCCCGCCTGTCGGGGCTGACGGACATCGACGACTACGAGTACGACTGGTCGCTGAACGACGCGTGAACACCGGAACCTTAGCCGGCGCCGAAGCGACAGGTTCTTAAGGTTTGTCTCCTGACCTTCATGGCCTTCGTAAATAGGCCTTATTCAAAGAACGGCCTGCAGTCATCTTTCGAGACCGAGCTTGAGAAGCTGTAACCTGCAGGTTACAGTTTGTGGCGGTCAGAACCATTTTGGGAGATGGCGGCATGGCCGCTACCAACCGGCAGAGAATCTATGGCAATTGGGTGTCCGGTCTCGCGCTAGATGTTCACACAGTGAGCAGTGTGCACCTCGGCATCAACGAGTTCGGGCACGATGTATTCGACACGACGCGCTCAGAGTTGGGCGAGCTTCTTTATCGTCTCAAATACAGGGGCGACAAGAGTGCTGCGCAAGAAATCATAGATACCGCCGCGGCCTTTCTAGAACGGCACCGATCAAAGTTCGACATCCTGATTCCGGTCCCGCCCTCCGGCGCTCGTGCCGTACAGCCGGTGATCCTTCTGGCGACGGGGATCGGTGCCGCAGTCCGCCTGCCAGTCATCGAGTGCGTGACCGTCACGCGTTCGGCAATGCCGCTCAAAGGCGTCATGGAGCGCGAGAAGCGCGCCGAACTGCTGGCCGGGCTGCACAAGGTCGATAGCAGCCAAACCCAAGGCAAGAACATCTTGCTGTTCGATGACCTGTTCCGGTCCGGCGCGACCATGAATGCCATCACTGACCTTCTGATGCAGGAGGGGAAGGCGGCAAGCGTCCGCGCCCTCACGATCACCCGAACCCGGAGTCACCAATGAGCAAGGTTTTCGTCGGCGGTTCCCGCCGCGTCTCGCGTCTTTCGGCTGAGGCCAAAGAACGGCTCAACAATGTTGTCGGTAGTGGCTTTGATGTAATCGTGGGAGACGCTAACGGCGCCGACAAGGCCCTGCAGAAACACCTGATGGACTCGGCATATGAGAAAGTGACGGTGTTCTGTTCGGGTAGCCGGTGCCGAAACAACCTAGGCAATTGGTCCACGCGCAACGTCGATCCGCCGAAATCGGCGAAGGGGTTCCAGTTCTATGCCGCGAAGGACCGCGAGATGGCGCGAGAAGCCGATTTTGGGCTGATGCTTTGGGACGGCAAGAGCGCCGGGACGGTCTTGAACGTGCTGCGCCTCATTGGAGCGGGGAAGAAAGCCGTGCTCCTGAACACGAAGGAGAAGAGCACGACAACCTTCAAGGCAGCGGCGGATTGGGAGTTGTTCCTTTCGCGCTGCGACGCGGCGCTCAAGAACGATCTTCGCGACCGAGCAACACCCGACGAATGGCGTCTTTCCGAACCCCAGCAACAAACCAATCTCTTCCATGCCCAGCTGGCCTCGCCGAACCATGGCGAGGAGCACGCGGGAGTCGGCGATGAGCTGATAGCCGAGATCAACGCGGCGCTCGCCTCAGGAAACCCCCGGACGGTCGTTGATATGCTCGGCAGATTCGCGCGAACCCGAAGCATGAGTCACGTCGCCAAGGAAACCGGGCTTGCGCGCGAAAGCCTCTATCGGGCGTTGAGCACCGGAGGAAACCCCGAGTTCGCAACGGTCCTCAAGGTTCTCGATGCCGTGGGCTTGCGGCTGACAGTGGACAAGGCAAGGCCTAGCCTCAACGAAGGCGCTGAATAGGCCAGCTACGGCCTTCGCAAAAAAGGGGCTGTTTTGCGAGGGTGTTTGATCGATCGCCACCGACGCCTGTCGACTTGGATTTATCCGCCCGGTTTCTGTTGGCATTACCTGTCAGGTGCGGTACCTGCAGCGATATGCCGAACCCGAGCTCCGCACCCGTCTGTCGGGGCTGACGGACATCGACGACTACGAGTACGACTGGTCGCTGAACGACGCGTAAAACCAGCGAGCGTTTCAAGGGACTCGGGCCTCTCCTTCGACAAGCTCAGGATGAGGCCCTCATGCTGAGCAAAGTCGAAGCATGAGGGCCGACGACCCGATGTGTCACTTCAAATGCTCGCTGGTGTAGAGCACTATGTCTTTAGGTGTACTCACCTGCGCCGGAGCGATCCGGTCCGGCGTCGCGGCCTGCTACGTCTGTCCGACTTGCCATCTCCCGAGGCCCGTCGCGGGTGGACCCTCGCGAACCGGCCCCTCGCGCAATTCGAGGTGTCGCGCCCGGTGATAGCCGCACTCTGGACCACCGACCAAGGGTCGGAGTAGTCTTACGGACGGATCATCATTCCCCGGATCTCGACCCGTTCCGTTGTGATAAGTGGCCCCTTCGGAACAGACTTCCAAGCGAAGGGCACAGATGTGCGGCGGGGTTCCGGGTCACGCGCGAGACAGGAGAAAGGCGTGTTCGAAAAAAGCATCGAGTTGCTGAACAAGGCGGTGGCGGACGAGCTGTCGGCCGTACACCAGTATATGTACTTCCACTTTCATTGCGACGACCAGGGTCTCGACCTGCTGGCCGGTCTGTTCCGCACGACCGCCATCCAGGAGATGATGCATGTGGAGACCCTGGCCGAGCGCATCCTGTTCCTCAAGGGCGATGTGAACATGAACATGGCCGAGGATGTCAAACCGACGCAGAACGTCCGCGAGATGGTCGAGATGGCCGCCGCCATGGAGATGGACGCGGTCAAGACCTACAACCTGTGGGCCAATGAGTGCGCGGCGAACGCGGATGCGATCTCCAAGAAGCTGTTCGAGGATCTGGTCGCCGACGAGGAACGCCATTTCGACCAGTTCGATACCGAGCTGGACAACATCAAGAAATACGGCGAAAGCTATCTGGCGCTGCAGTCCATCGAACGGTCGAAGACCGTCTCGACCATGGGCGGAGGCGGCGGCGAAGCCTGAACGGCCCCCGGTTGGTCGTTACCGCTGACGCGGCGGGACTCATGACCGAGGATGAGATTGAGGTTGTGCGGCGCGCCTTCGCGCGCCAGATGCTGGCCGTCGCCGGCATTGATAACAACCCGGCGCTGGAGCGCGCCTTCGGCGAGGTTCGGCGGGAGCGGTTCCTGGGCCCGCATCCATGGATGATCGCCAACGCCGGCGGGGGCTCGACCCCACTGCCGGCCAATGACCCCGTCTATGCCTATCAGGACATCCTGTTCGCCCTCTCGCCGAGCCGGGGCGTCAACAACGGTTCTCCCTCGCTGCATGCGCGCCTTCTGAACGCGCTGGCACCGGAAGCCGGGCAAAGCGTTGTCCATATTGGCGCCGGCACGGGGTATTACACGGCGATCCTGGCCGAGCTCGTGGGACCGAATGGACATGTCATCGCCATCGAGATCGATCCCGTGCTCGGCCGCATGGCGTCGGAAACCCTGCGCGAGCTTCCCAATGTCGAGGTCCGAATCGATGACGGGGGCGGCTGGCCGCGCAACGAGGCCGACCACGTCTATGTCAACTTCGCGGTGACGGCACCGCCGGCGCCGTGGATCGAGCGGCTTTCGCCGAACGGCCGCTTGGTCATACCCCTGGGGGTTCCGGGTAAGCCGGGGCGGCCAGCCGGCCCCCGCTTCTCAAGCCATGGCGGCGCCTTTCTGATCACGCGGCGCGAAGGCGGTTTCGCCGCCTCCCATATCGGGGCGGCCTTTTTCGTTCACGCGGAGGGCGATCCCGCCCCGGTCGACGATGCCGCCGTGGGCCGGCTGCAGAACGCCTTCCGATCCGGGAGCGTGGAGTTCGTCAGGAGCCTCGTTTGGAAGCGCGAGGCCGAGGCGCGCCGGTGCTGGTTCTGGTCACCGGATTGGAGCCTGTCCTACGACAGTTAGTCGGAAGAAAGTCTGGAGCCTCTCTTTCACCTTGCCCTCTTTCCGGCTGGGAAGAGGGTCGCGACCACCCGGCCCAACCAACCCCCTCCGCGCCTGTGCCGGCCGTGAAATTCGAACCACAGAGAACACAGAGCGCACAGAGATGGACACGGAGAAATTAGAAAGCGCGCTGCCCGCGCTTTGTTCCCTGCGTCGCGCCAGCGAGGCCCAGACCGTCTGGACAGCCATGGGTCAAGCGGCCGGGCGGATGTTGAGGTTGGCGCGGAACAGGTTGTCGGGATCGTATTTCGCCTTCACTTCGCGCAGCCGCTTGTAGTGCGCGCCGAAGGCGCGGGCGAGCTGATCCTCGCCTTCCTCGCTGAAGCCCGGGAAGTTGAGATAGGCGGAGGCGCCGGACAGGCGCTCCATGTCCTCGACCACGGCGCGGGCCCAGGCCACGTTCTCCTCCGCCCGATCCGGCTCGTCCCAATTGGACTCGACGCCGATCAGGAAGGGCGCCTGGCGCTGGGCGAAGGCCGTACCGCCGGTCGGCACCCGCGCGAACGCGCCGCCGAGGGCCCAGACGTCGATTGAGGTCAACGGCGAGGGACGCGTTTTGGTGTGCGCCACCAACCGGTCGATGGCAGCGTCGGTCAATGCGTTTAGGTAGTTGGATTTCCAATAGTAGTTGCGCCCGTTGGGGTAGTCGGCGTCGAGGAACTTCTGAACCTCGACAAAGGGCATAGGGCCGCTGAGGTCGGCGAGCGCCTCCCCGAAATCGCGGAACGGGCGGATCGCCGCCTCGCCCTGGTCGAAGGGTCCGGAGTAGCAGGCGAGAAAAACCAGAACGGGATCGCCCCGCGCCTCCTCGGGGATGAACGCCTCCTCGGGCGCGGTCCAGAGAACCGCGATCGAGCCCAGCTCCTCGGGCGCCGTCCGCATATGGTCCCGATAGAAGCGCAAGCCCTCGGCGGCCCGGTCGAGGGGATAGAACACGGCCGCGAACCAGACATCCGGGCCGACCGGATGAAGCTCGAACTCGAAGGAGGTGACGACGCCGAAATTGCCGCCGCCGCCGCGCACCGCCCAGAACAGGTCCGAGTTCTCCTTCGCGCTGGCGCGGCGGAGCCGCCCGTCGGCGGTGACGATCTCCACCGATACGACGTTGTCGAGGGAGGCGCCGTATTTCCGGGTCAGCCAGCCGAGCCCGCCATGGAGCGTCAGCCCGGCGACGCCGGTCGCCGAAACGACTCCGATCGGCGCGGCCAGGCCGTGCCGCCCGGTCTCGCGGTCGAGGTCGCCAAGGGTCGCGCCGCCCTGGACATGGGCGCGGCGCCCAACCGGATCGACACGCACCTCGCGCATGGTCGAGAGATCGATCACCATGGCGCCGTCGAGCACGGCGTTCCCGGCGACGTTGTGGCCGCCGCCGCGCACGCTGGTGAGGAGCCCGTGCTCGGTCGCGAAGCGCACGGCATGGGCGACATCGGCGGCCTCGGCGCAGCGCAGGATGACGGCCGGCCGCCGGTCGATGAGCCCGTTCCAGACGCGCCGGGCCTCGCCATACGCATTGTCGTCCGGGAAAATCGCCTCGCCGCGAAGCTGGCCGGCCCAGGCCTCGATGGTCGCGCGGTCGAACTCGTTCGCGGCGCGTGGGGGCGAGTTCGGGGTATCCATCATCGATAATCTCCTTAACCGGCGCCCGACCGACAGCCGCGGCGGTCCCGGCGCCAATGTCCATGGGGTCCATGCCATCGGTCTTAGCGCGGCGCTGTTTCTATTGGATGTCCCGGGGCGTCCCGGAATGTTTCAATTGTTTCTGGCGGGCGCCTACGACGCGACGGAGCGGACGGCGACAGAGGGGGTCTTGTCCGGCTCGGGTTCGGCGAGCAGCTCCTTGAGGGTGACCGCATGCGCCTGCCTGAGGGCAGTGTCGGCGCTGCCCAGCCGTTCGGTCAGGCGCCGCCGCCAGGCCGGCACGCCCTCGGCCCCTTCCTCCAGCACGAGGGTCAGCCCGAGCTCGCGCAGGAGGTCGTAAAGGCTCACCGTCTCGAGGTCGCGGATCAGCACCCAGCCCCGGCCCGAGCAGCGGTCGACGAAGCCCGCCTTGTCGAGATCGGTAAGAAGGCGTTCCAACACCGTTTCCGCGAAGCCCGTTTCCCGGAGCAGGCGAGCCCGCGAGAACCCCCTCCCCTGCCGGCTCGCGCCGCGCAGCAGGGAGAGCAGCTGAAGGCTGCCGAGGAGGCGCTCCCCGGCATCGACCGTCCCACGCGCCCGCCGCCCGATCGTCCGCCATTCGCCGAGCGCCGCCGAGAGCACCGCGCCAAGAAGAACGACCGCCCAGGAGAGGTACATCCAGACCAGGAAGATGGGCATGACGGACAGCGCGCCGTAGATGGTCTGATAGGTCGGGAAGCTCGACACGTAGAGGCCGAAGACCTTGCGCAGGCCGGCAAAAAGCACGCCCGCGACGACCGCGCCGATGGCCGCGTCACTGACCCGGATCCGGCGGTTGGGCACGATGAGGTAAAGCAGGCCGATGATGACGATGATGATCAGGGTCGGCAGGTATTGGGCCAGCCCGCCGATGGAGCCGTCACCGCCCTCGACCCCGACGAAGCGGGTGAGCGCGAAGAAGTAGGTGGAGAGCGAGAGGCTGGCGCCCAGCATGAGCGGACCCAGGGTGATCAGCGCCCAGAACACGAGCAGACGGGGCACCAGCCCCCGCGGCTGGGTAACCCGGAAGATGGTGTTGAGCGCCGACTCGATGGTCGCGAGCAGGAGGATGGCCGTAACCGCCAGGCCGAGGATGCCCATGGCCGTGAGCCCGGTGGTGTTCTCGACGAAGCTGTCGAAATAGTCGCGCGCGGCGACCGCCGAGTCCGGCAGGAGGTTGCTGAACACGGCCTCTTGAATCTGGCCGCGCAGCCCCTCGAAGACGGGAAAGGCGGTCAGCATGGCGAAGGCGATGGCGGTCAGCGGCACGATCGCGAGCAACGAGGTGTAGCTGAGCGAGGCGGCAAGGCGCAGGCAGTTGTCCTCCTCGAAGCGCTTGCGGGCAAAGGCTCCGAACCCCAACGCCTCCTGCAGCCGGGCATGCGTTTCGGCGCGTAAATCGGTCACGGCACTCACCCCAAGATTGACGGTTCCGCCGGCTTCATTTAATGCCATGCGCAAACACCCGTCAATTCGAGGCCGGTTCGCAGTCGCGTTCCGACCCCATTCCGTGTCCGCGTCGGCGAGGCTTACGTGGACGAAACACCGAGTCGAGAGAGGAGTCCATGTCGCATCCCGCACCTCTTATGGCCGGCAAACGCGGCCTTATCATGGGCGTCGCCAACGATCGCTCGATCGCCTGGGCCATCGCCCGCGCCGCCCACGCCCAGGGCGCCGAACTCGCCTTCACCTATCAGGGGGACGCCCTGCGGAAGCGGGTCGCGCCGCTGGCCGAGTCCGTCGGGTCCGACCTCGTGCTGCCCTGCGACGTGACCGACCTGAAAACCCTCGACGAGGTGTTCGCGGCGCTGGACGCGCGCTGGGACGGGCTCGACTTCGCGGTCCACGCGGTCGCCTTTTCGGACAAGGAGGAGCTGAGAGGCGCCTATCTGGACACAAGCCCCGAGAACTTCGCCCAGACCATGAACATCTCCTGCTATTCCTTCACCGCCCTTTGCCAGCGCGCGGTGGCGCGCATGGGCGAGAGCGGCAGCCTGCTGACGCTCACCTATGGCGGGGCCGAGCGGGTGATGCCCCATTACAACGTCATGGGCGTGGCCAAGGCGGCGCTCGAGGCCAGCGTGCGCTACCTCGCCGAGGATCTGGGCAAGCGCAATATCCGCGTCAACGCGATCTCGGCCGGGCCGATGAAAACGCTCGCCGCCTCCGGCATCGGCGATTTCCGCTATATTCTCAAATGGAACGAATATAACTCGCCAATGCGCCGCAACGTCTCGCTGGACGATGTGGGCGGCGCCGGCGTCTATTTGTTGAGCGATCTGTCGAGCGGTGTCACCGGCGAGGTCCACCATGTGGACTGCGGCTACCATGTCGTCGGCATGAAGGCGGCCGACGCGCCCGACATCGCGACGGTCTAGAGCGCGATCGGTCCACGCTCGGAAAGGGGAATCCAATGCCCGGCAGCAGCTTCGGCCAGGCCTTCCGCGTCACCACTTTCGGCGAGAGCCACGGGCCGGCGATCGGCGCCGTGGTCGACGGCGTGCCGCCGGGGCTCGCCCTCACCGAGGCCGACATCCAAGCCGATCTCGACCGCCGGCGCACCGGACAGTCGCGCCACACCAGCCAGCGCAAGGAGCCGGACACGGTCGAGATCCTCTCCGGCGTTTTCGAGGGACAAACCACGGGCACCCCGATCGGGCTGCTGATCGTCAACCGCGACGCCCGCTCCCGCGACTATTCCGAGATCAAGGACAAGTTCCGCCCGGGCCATGCCGACTATACCTATTGGCAGAAATACGGCCGGCGCGACTATCGCGGCGGCGGCCGCGCCAGCGCCCGCGAAACCGCCATGCGGGTGGCGGCCGGGGCCGTCGCCCGCAAGGTGCTGGGCGCGGAGGTGACGGTGCGCGGGGCGTTGGTCCAGATGGGGCCGCACGGGATCGACCGCAGCCGCTGGAACTGGAACGAGGTGTGCAACAACCCTTTCTGGTGCCCGGACGCCGAGGCGGCGAAGACGTGGGAGACCTTCCTCGACGAGACGCGCAAGGCGGGATCGAGCACCGGCGCCGTGATCGAGGTGGTGGCCGAGGGCGTGCCGCCGGGGCTTGGCGAGCCGGTTTTCGACAAGCTCGACGGCGAGCTTGCCAAGGCGATGATGAGCATTCCCGCGGTCAAGGGGGTGGAGATCGGCGCCGGTATGGCGGCGGCGGCGCTCACCGGCCCTGAGAACGCCGACGAGATGCGCATGGGCAATGACGGGCGGCCGCTGTTCCTGTCGAACAACGCCGGCGGGACGCTGGGCGGAATCTCGACCGGCCAGGACATCGTGCTGCGCTTCGCGGTCAAGCCGACGAGTTCGATCCTGACGCCCCGGCGGACGGTTACGGAAGACGGCACCGAGACCGAGATCGCGACCCGGGGCCGGCACGACCCCTGCGTTGGCATTCGCGCGGTGCCCGTGGGCGAGGCGATGATGGCGCTGGTCCTGGCCGACCATTTGCTGCGCCAGCGCGGCCAGCGCGGGGGGTGAGGCCAGCGAGCGTTCGAAGAGACACGCCGGTGAGCCGGCCCTCGTGCTTCGACATCGCTCAGCATGAGGGCCTCATCCTGAGCAACGTCGAAGGAGAGGCCCGAGTCCTTTCAAGCGCTCGCTTGTAGGAGGCGCCTGGCCGGTGGCCAGGCGGGGGACCCCCCTACGGTCCCGCTATTTGGTCTTTTCCATCTCGCGGAGGAGGCGCTTGACGATCTTCAGCGTTTCCTGGCGCGTCATCCCGGGCTCGATCTCTTTCCTGTAGAGTAGGTGCAGAACCCGCCAATCCTGCTCGGAGAAGCGGAGCTTCGGCTTGACGCGCGGCCCCGAGGACACTTTGGTCACCCCCGACCCGACGCGGTGCAGGACGCCGAAGCTCTGCACGAGGCGGGTCTCGACGCAGCGCGCGATATCGACCATGGGGGCGTGGGTGTTGACCAGCACCGTTGCCTTGTCGATGCGGCCCTCCTCCGCAGCCTTCACGCTCAGATAGCAGGGGGACTTGTTGCCGGATTTCGGCTCCAGATACCTGGCCCGGTGATCGAGGTAGTTGTCTTCCGGGAGGAAGAAGATCAGGTAGTTGGACGGTTCCCGACCGAAATTCACGAAGGAGATGTCCATGGCCGACCTGTCCGACATGGCCTTGAAGAATTTGCGATGCGCGTCCCGCAGCTCTTCGTCGCGAATGCCCAGGAAGGCGACCTGAATTCGATCGTCCCATTTGGTGACGGTCTTCCGCTCGCCGCCGTCCCTCCCGAATACGGCCAGATCGAAAACGCGAACAAGGTCCCTGGCCGGCATGGCCTCGGCCGAGGACGCGACCGGGGAAACGAGAAGTCCGGCGCACAGAATCATCAAGGTACGAGAAAGCGTTACCAACGATCTTTTACACGCTTCATGAACACGCACGGGACACCTCGAAACCATTGAACGCCGCCTGTATTCACCGATCCCGTTCGGGATTCGCTTCAATTTCTCAGCGCAGCATGGCGCTGTTTTCCGCTCGGCAGGTTGTGCCGCGCGAGGGTACGGAAGAAGGCTATCACCCCGCCTCCGCGAAGCACAAAGGGGTAAAGGAAGCACCCCAAAGGGGTGATGGTTTGCCCGCCGGGATCCTCAGCCCAAAGCCGGGAAACATCCCTGCCGCCAAGTCATCACGGCTGTCGAGGGCCGGATCAAACGCCGCGGTTGCGCTGGTCGACGTCCAGGTTGGGCATATGACAGAACCCTTGGGGCGGGATGTCGAGGGCCGCGTTGAATTTGCTCGACATGTTCTGGAAGGCGACCAGCCCCGTCAGTTCGGTTATTTCGTCTTCGTTGAAATGCTCTTGCAACTCGGCACCGATATCGGCGGTGACGTCACCATCGGTGTAGGTCACGGCCTCCGCATAGCGCAATGCCGCGCGCTCCACTGGGGTGAAATGATCACTCTCTTGCCATCTGTGCAAAGCCTGGATCTTTGCTTCGCTAACCCCGCGTTTTTCGAGGGTTGCACCGTTTATGTCGACGCAAAATGCACAGTGATTGATTTGCGAAACGCGGACCGTAACCAAGGAGCGAAGCACCGGGTCAAGCGGCGAGCCGCGGCGATTGAGCGCACCATACAGCAATGCCAGCGATGCAAAGACCCAGGGGGAGCGCCCCCATAGCATGCCGGGCTCCAGGACCTTGCCGTAGGTCCGTTTTTGTTTCCAGAAAAACAGACGAATGAACCATGGGTAGGCGGAGATTGGCTTGGGGCTTACAAGCATCGGCGAAACCTCATGAATCCGAACCGGCGAGCAGCATCGATACATATGCCAGGTGACCGCTCCGCGTCACCTTCGGTCTGGATTCCCGCTTTCGAGCCTGTGAAGGAATCCGGATTTGGCGATTTCGTTCATGATTTTCGGGACATTGGCTGAGTTTGGTACGGCGTTTTGTTGTCTGGCTGATCAGGGTGGGGGTGACGCCGCTGCGAGGCGGAGGGCATGACCGCGGCGAATGTTGTGGGCGATGGCGTGGATGAGGACCTCGCATCGGATTTTGGCGCGGCCGCGCAGT
>JANQJG010000081.1 GCA_028281785.1 Rhodospirillales bacterium | reverse complement strand
CTGCTCCGGCAGCTACGCCGGATCAGGCGGAATCCCAAATCGCAAGCTTGCGGCCTGATCGGTCCGAAAGCTTGCGATTTGGCAACACCTGAAATGGGGGCGAAGGGCCGCCCCAAACCCCCATTTCACCTTGTAACAATTGAAAAAAAGTACAGTGAGCAAAGCGAACGACTTTTTTTCACGGAAAACTCCTGAGTCTCCCCTCTCACGGGAGGATGACACGTATGACGGCCTTGCGGGTTCTCTCGGCAAGGAGCGCGGTCCGCCTTCATGCGACCCATCACATGGGCCGTGCGACGATGTCCGAAGGGCCCGCAAGGCCGCCCGGCGGGCGTTTGAAGGGGCTCGGGCGTCACCTTCGACAGGCCCGAGTATTACTCCTCAAGCCATCGTACCGACTCACCGAACGCATACCCGGAAACCTTTTCACACCGGATAAGCTTGGTACCTTTGATGTGCGGTTCGAATATGCGGCGTAAACGGGCCATGTGGGAATCTATGACGTGGTCCTTTGTCACAGCCGGATCCCCACCCAGGTGGCCGATCAATTCGCGCCGCAACAGAATCGTCCGTGGCTTCCGGACCAGCGCTTCCAGCAATGTCGACTGGCTTGTTGTGAGAGAGATCCTGATCCCGTCCGGAGAAGTCAAGGTCCCGAGCTTCCGATTGAATCGCCAGCCCTTGAACGTCGCGATCGCGGCCGTGGCAGCCGGTTCTCGAACGACAGGAGGCCGCGCATACTGACTTCGTCGGACTACGGCGCGTATATGAGCGACGAGTACACGGGGATCGAGCGGGAATGAGAGATACTCGTCTGCTCCTAATTCCAGAAAGACGATGTTCTCGAAATCGTCTTTCTGATCGGCCAAAATAATGACTGGGGGATTTGACCCACCCCATAGGTCACGAACCAAGTCGAGAACCCTTTTATCATAACCCTTTGCAATTATAATTATTATATCGAAATTGTTGTATTCTATGATAGAATTTACTTTTTCAATATGATCGCACATATGTACTTCGAGGTCACTCCTTTCAAGACATTCGACCAGGGAATTTGCCAAGTTCACGGTGGTGTCGCACAAAAGTAGTTTCGGCATCTCTGTCCCAATCCGTTCTGGATGGCTGTGCCGGTGCGGCCTCTTCTGAACCCGGAAGACCTGCGGCCAGTGATACCCCTATGAGTGAGAGTGCGAGGCGGTGCGGAGAAGCGGCCGGCGAGCCCGCCACTCCCCCTTTCGTTATCGTCGCGTCATCCGAGAGCTGGTTCCAACACTGGTCTTGCCAACTCGCAGCCACTCGACGGGGCTTGATCCGATAAGCGCCTATGCCGCGCGGACCTGTTCGAGGAACTTGTCGACCTCGCCGCGCAGGCGCTCCGACTGCTCGGACAGGGCCGAGGAGGCGTCGCGGATCTGGGTCGCCGCCGCGCCGGTGTCGTTGGCCGCCTGGCTGACGCCCCCGATATTCGACGTCACCTCCTGGGTGCCATTGGCCGCCTGCTCCACATTGCGGGCGATCTCCTGCGTCGCCGCGCCCTGTTCCTCCACCGCGGACGCAATCCCGGCCGCGATCTCGTCGATCTCGCCGATGGTTTTGCCGATCGCCTCGATGGCCGAGACCGCTTCCTGTGTGGAGGCTTGGACGCCCGATATCTGGCTGCCGATCTCGTCGGTGGCCTTGGCCGTCTGGTTGGCCAGGTTCTTGACCTCCGAGGCGACGACCGCGAAGCCCTTGCCGGCGTCGCCGGCGCGCGCTGCCTCGATAGTGGCGTTGAGCGCCAG